>JBCCCB010000309.1:0-5002 GCA_039033775.1 Pseudomonadota bacterium
GGATGATCGGCCCGATCACCGACGACGCCGCGGTCACGGCGGCGGCGAACTTGCGGGTATAGCCCTCCTTCTCCATCGCCGGGATCAGCATCGAGCCCAACGCCGAGGTGTCCGCCACGGCCGACCCGGACAGCCCCGCGAACAGCATCGACGACAGGATGTTCACCTGCGCCAGACCGGCCCGAAAGTGCCCGACCAGGGCCTGGGCGAATTCCACCAGGCGCAGCGTGATTCCGCCCCGGTTCATCATCTCGCCCGCGAGCATGAAGAACGGGATCGCCATCAGCGGGAAGCTGTCCATCCCGTTATAGACGTTTCGGTAGAGCAGGACGAAATCCGTCCCCTGCCCGTTCAGCCACAGCATGACGCCCGGCGCCGCCAGCAGCGCGAAGAAGACCGGAAGGCCGACCATCAGGAAGACCAGGAAGAGCGGCAGGAACCAGACCAGCATCTATTCCGCCCCTACCGTTTCCGTGAACGGAATGGCAGGCAAATCGTCCCCCGCCCCGCCCAGAACGGCGATCTGGCGCAGAATCAGTTCGATCGTGACCGAGACCATCATGACGAGCCCCACCAGAAGCGAGGCCATCATCCACGATCGCGGGATCTTCGCCCAGCCCTCGCCCGTCGGATAGTAAAGCGACGAGGTGGCGAAGCGGCCCGAAAAACCCGTGACCTCGGACCACCCGATGCGCACACCCACGATCAGCACCAGCAGCGACAGAAATAGCAGACCGAGCGTCAGCAACCCGCCCACGAAACGCGGCAGCGCCAGCTGGATCATATCGATGGCCACGAAGCCCCCGCGCCGCAGCCCCGTGGGTGCCACGACCATCAGCCAGAGCATCAGGAACCGCGCGGCTTCCTCAGGCCAGGGCAACGGGTTCGATAGGACATAGCGCCAAAAGACTTGGACCAGGATGAAGATCACCATCAGCGCCATGCAGACGATGCCAACGCCCCGCCCCACGGCCAAGGCGCCGGCGTTCACCACGCTCAGCCCCCGCACGATGGCGACCAATCCCCCCATTTGCCCTCCCAGGCCTCTCCTCGTGCCGGATCAACGCAGCCCGATGCGCTGCCGTCAACCGCGAAGGGGGCCCAGACGCAACGGAACGGACGGCGCTTCGGCACGCAGACACCCGCGAGACGTCTGTCCCAAGCAATCCTGCCGGAGCCTCCGGCGGGGATATTTTAGAAAGGAAGAAAGCCCCGGCGCGGGACGCCCAGCGAAGCCGCACCGGGGCCAAAGAAGCGCGTGCTTCTCCCTTTACGGCCATCGGCTTCCCAGCCTGTTCCGCCCCTATCGATTGCCGTCGGAAGGTTGCGTTAAGGTTAATCGCCTTCTTCCCTTTGGAAATATCCCGGGGTCCGGGGCAGAGCCCCGGTCGGGTTCCACCCGCGCAAACCTATCTCAATCGCTGTTCGGTCGCCGCATCGAACAGCATCACGCGGGCGGGATCGATGGACAGACCCACGCGATCCCCTTCGTTGGACCGGATATCCCCGCGCTCCTCGACGATCAGCTTCTCGCCCGACCCGGCCGTCAGATAGGCGTAGCTGACGCCGCCCAGCGCCTCGGTCAGGTCGACGCTCAGGCCGTCGCCAGGTCCGATCTCCAGATGTTCTGGACGCATCCCCACGGTGACGTCCGACCCATCGGAGGGCAGCACGATCGGCACCGACATGGAAATCCCCATGGCGGGCACCTCCACCGCGCCGTCCTTGACCGTGCCCTTGACGAAATTCATCGACGGCGAGCCGATGAAACCGGCCACGAAGCGGTTATCCGGATCGCGGTACAGTTCCAGCGGCGCGCCCACCTGTTCGATCCGGCCCGCCCGCAGGACCACGATCTTGTCGGCCATGGTCATGGCTTCGACCTGATCGTGGGTCACATAGACCATGGTCGCGCCGATCTCCTTGTGAAGGCGCGCGATCTCGACCCGCATCTCGACCCGCAACTCCGCGTCCAAGTTCGACAGCGGCTCGTCGAACAAGAACACATCCGGCCCCCGCACAATGGCCCGCCCGATGGCGACCCGCTGCCGCTGCCCGCCCGACAGGGCCGAGGGCTTGCGCTTCAGGTAGTCGTCCAGCTTCAGGATCCGGCTGGCCTCGCCCACCTTCTGGTCGATCTCGGCCTTGGGGTGGCCGTTCATCTTCAACCCGAAGCCCATGTTTTCCTTGACTGTCATATGCGGATAGAGCGCATAGGTCTGGAACACCATCGCCACGCCGCGCTGGGCCGGATCCTCACGCGTGACGTCGCGCGCGCCGATGCGGATCGCGCCGTCCGACGTCTCCTCCAACCCCGCGATCATCCGCAGCAGCGTCGACTTCCCGCAGCCCGAGGGCCCCACGAAGACGCAGAATTCGCCCTCGTTCACGTCCAGATCCACCCCATGGATCACCTGGGTCTCGCCGTAGCGTTTGACCACGTCCCTCAATTCGACGCCTGCCATCCCTATCCCTCTCCCTGATCGGGGAAACGCCAATCGCGCAGGTCCCCTGAAATCGCCTCGACCGCGCGCCGGAGCGGCGGCAGATGGGCCGAGACATCGCCCGCCCCCGTGACTGAGACCGCGCCCAAGACGCGCCCCCCCGTCGACAGAACCGGCATCGCGACACAGCGGATGCCCGGTTCGTGCTCCTCCCGATCCTCGGCGTGACCGGTGGCGCGAATCGCCTCCAGCTCGGTTCGCATGGCGGCCGGGCTGGTGATCGTCGTGTCGGTAAACCTGTGCCAGGATTGCCGCGTCAGCACGGCGTCCAACGCCGCCTCGGGCAGCCAGGCCATCATCGCCTTGCCCACGCCGGTGCAATAGGCCGGGCCCACCTTTCCGGCTTCGGAATACATCGGCACGGGCCGCGTGGCGTTGCGCTTGTCCACATAAAGCACCTGCCCGCCATCCAGCTGCGCCAGATGCACCGTCTCGCCCACCGCCGCCGACAATGCATCCAGGTGCGGCCGCGCGATCGGCGCGAGCGACGATTGCGACCAGGCCGCATGGGCCATCCGCACCAGCCGCAGACCAGGCACATAGGTTCCGTCGTCGGGATCGTGGGCCAGCATCCCCTGATTGCTGAGCGTCTGCAGCAGGCGGTAGGTCGTGGCCTTCGGAAACGCCGACGCCTCCAACACCTCGGAAAAACGCACCGGCCGCCCGAACCCGGCCACCAAGTCGAGCACGTCCAGGGCCTTGCCCACGGTGCCGTCGGTGCCACGCTGGACGTTCATCCCGATCCTCCCTTTCCGGTTGACAGCTTAAGCGACACGCGTCACCATTTTCAATATAAGAAACCGAGTTTCATTATTTGAAACCGGCAGGACGCAAATCTGGGAGGATATCATGCGATCCATGCTCGCGGCGCTCGCCGCCACCACCGCCATGACCGGCGCCGCCCTGGCCGACGGCCATTCCAACTTGGAAGGCACGCTGCGCATCGTCTCCGACATGTCGAACCCCGCGCCCCGCGCGGTGATGGAGCAGCTGGCCGCCGATTTCGACGCCCTGCACCCGAACCTGACCGTCGAGCTGGAAGTGATCGACCGCGAAGCCTGGAAGAGCCAGATCCGCAACGTGCTGTCGGCCAACCCGCCCGATGTGGTCAACTGGTACGCCGCCAATCGCATGCTGCCCTTCGTCAATGCCGGGCTGTTCGAGGACGTATCCGACCTCTGGGGCGAGATCGAGGGCCTGGACAGCGTCAAAGGCGCCATGACCATCGACGACAAGCAATGGGGCGTGCCCTACACCTACTACCAGTGGGGCGTGTATTACCGCGAGGACATCTTCAACGAGCTGGGCCTGGAAGAGCCGGCCACCTGGGAAGAAGAGCTGGCCAATTGCCAGGTCATCGTCGACTCGGGCCGCGCCTGCTACACGATCGGCTCGAAGTTCCTGTGGACCGCCGGCGGCTGGTTCGACTACCTGAACATGCGCACCAACGGGTTCGACTTCCATATGCAGCTGGCCCAGGGCGAAATCCCCTGGACCGACGACCGCGTCCGCCAGACCTTCGCCAATTGGCGGCAGCTGATCGACATGGGCGGCTTCATCGAAGACCACCAGACCTATTCCTGGCAGGAAGCCCTGCCCTTCATGGTCAATGGCGAGGCGACCGCCTACCTGATGGGCAACTTCGCCGTGGCGCCCATGCGGGATGCCGGGCTGTCGGACGATCAGATCGACTTCTACCAGTTCCCGGCCATCAACCCGGATGTGGAAATGGGCGAAGACGCCCCGACGGACACGTTCCACATCCCGTCGGGCGCCGAAAACAAGGACGCCGCGCGCGAGTTCTTGAAATTCGTCGTCTCGCCGGAGGTGCAGACCGACATCAACTCCGGCGACAAGCTGGGTCAGTTGCCGGTCAACGCCAATTCCGGCGTGGATGACGACGAGTTCCTGAACCAGGGCTTCGAGATGCTGTCCGAAAACGCCACCGGCGGCATCGCCCAGTTCTTCGACCGCGACTTCCCGGCCGAGATGGCCTCGGTCGGCATGGAAGGCCTCCAGGAATTCATGGTCTTCCCGGACAACCTGGACGACATCTTGAACCGTCTCGAACAGGCGCGCCAGCGCATCTATTCGAACTGACCGGCAGCGGTGGGTTTCACCCACTCTACGATCCCGCGCCCACCCTCCCGTAGGGTGGGTGCAACCCACCACCCCGACCCATCCGCCAGCCCCTAGGTTGCCGCATGGACCGGAGCTTCGACATGATCCGCCCGCTCGCCCTCCTCCTGGCCCTCTCGGCCCCCGCTGCCGCCCAAACCCTGGGCCCGTGCACCGGTGGTGCGCTCTGGTGGGCCATCCCGGGCGCCGCGGGCTACGGCCCCTGCGAAAGCCCGCAAGAAGGGTTCTTCCTGCTGTCCTGCGGCCAGAACACCATCTTGTTGGAGGTCGAAAGCCCCTACGAGATCGCCGAGGGCGCGCCCGGAGCACTGACCCTCGCCATCGACGGCCGCGACTGGCGCCTGGACGGCATCGGCACC
>JBCCCB010000310.1:0-4986 GCA_039033775.1 Pseudomonadota bacterium
ACCAGCGCGCGTCGTCGGGGCCGTACCCGGCTCGCCGTAGCGCGTGATCCAGCGCCGCAGCACCGTCTCGTGCACGTCCAACTCCCGCGCCACCGAGAGGATCGTCAGGCCGCTCGTGCGGACACGCTCCACCGCCTCGCGTTTGAATGCCTCGGGAAATTCCCGCCGCTTCCGTTGCCCCGTCATCAGATGCTCCTTCCAGGTCCGAAGACCCTAGCAGAGGCCTCCACCGAACCGGGGCAAGATCATTCCGACCCCTCGGAAAGTACCAAGACGTATCAGCTCTTTGCCGAGCGTTCCCGCCGGTCTGGGATCAAATCGTATATTTCGCGTCAGAAGAAGAACGGAGAGCTTCGGCGTCAGTTGACCTTCACCCAATTCTGCCGCGCGCAGAGCAGCCCACCGGCGACGCAGCCGCGCAGGGCCATCTGGTTTCCGTTCAGCTGAATTTTCCCGATATAAACCTTGTCGTTGGACGGCCGCCACACGCGACCCTCATAAGCGCCGTTCCCGCGCGGGGCCATGTCGCGGACGATCTGCCGGCCCGTATTGGGCGAGTCGAACGCGCCCGAGGCGTTGAAGCTCTGGGTGATGGTCCCGCAGTAATTCGCCCCACACGGCGCGATGGTGACATGGGCATAAGCGCCATCGTCGACCTCGGTCTGCCAGACCCCCTCGATCGGGTCGGCCGAGGCGATGGTGGCAAGGCTCAATGCGGCGGCCAGCGCCGCGATGAAATGTGTCATGGTGGTCTCTCTCCCTTGGTGGCGGCATCCTGGCGTCAGCTTGACCCGCCGGGCAAGTGTGACGGTGCGGCACGGGCTTCAAACCCACGCTCCGGTGGGGCAGAAGGCCCGAAATCCCCGCCGGAGCCAGCGCCATGATCCTCTACCCTGCCATCGACCTGAAAGACGGCCAGGCCGTGCGCCTGGTGCATGGAGAGATGTCGTCAGCGACGGTCTTCAACGACGATCCCGCCGCGCAGGCCCGCACCTTTGCCGAGGCGGGTTGCGATTGGGTGCATCTGGTCGACCTGAACGGCGCCTTCACGGGACGCCCGGTCAACGGGGACGCGGTCGACGCGATCCTGGCGGCGGTCGACGTTCCCTGCCAGCTCGGCGGCGGGATCCGCGATCTGGCGACCATCGAGAGTTGGCTCGACAAGGGCTTGGCCCGGGTCATTCTGGGCACGGTGGCGGTGGAGGACCCCGATCTGGTGCGGGCGGCCGCGCGCACCTTCCCAGGCCAAGTGGCGGTGGGCATCGACGCCCGCGGCGGCCGGGTGGCAACCAAGGGCTGGGCCGAAGAGACGAACGTCATGGCCCCAGATCTCGCCCGCCGGTTCGAGGATGCGGGCGTCGCCGCCATCATCTACACCGATATCGACCGCGACGGGGCCATGGGCGGCCCCAACGTGGCCGCCACCGAGGCCTTGGCCCGGGCCGTCGGCATCCCCGTCATCGCATCTGGCGGCGTGTCCTCGCTCGCGGATCTCGATGCGCTGCGGGCAGCTGGCTGCATCGCGGGTGCGATTTCGGGGCGGGCGCTCTATGACGGCGCTATCGACTTGGCCGATGCGCTGGCGCTGCTGCGCGGCTGACGGGCCGATCGCCCTTCCTGGTCGGTGGGCCCGATCGCCCTGGGATCGGTTGATCGGACGGATAAACCGGTGCGACCCTCGCCGCCGCCCTGCCACGCTCCCATCTGCAATCCGCGACAAGACCGCTCAAATTCGATGCGATGGCCATGGCATGTTCTCTGAGGCATTTGGTCCTGGCGACCGAGCAGTCCACAAGTTGATAAGGAACGCTCGCGTCACCGGACAACAGATCGAGGCGTCAGCCGATGGGTCCCTGACCGACCCTGCCGCGATGCTGCGGGGCTCCCCTACCGGGGGCGAGAGAGACGCTTTCCGCGACGCCGAGATCGTCACCATCGGCGATAGCCAACCCGCCGCGATTGGGGGTCTTTTCAGGCCCGCCGTGCCGCTTTATTCGGCAACATCTCCGCGCGACGGTCTGATGCCGCGCGCGCAAGGGCAGGCTAGGATCGCCGCATGATGAAATCTCGGCTCGTCCTTGCCGCAACGGTGGCCTTCGCGGTTTTCCTGGCGTCGCGCATTGGCATCGGCGTCTTCCTGGACGTCTATGCCTGCGACACACCGGCCCCGTGGTGGCCCGATTGGGCCTGGATCTGCGGTGATCCCGGCGCACGCGCCGCGCGCGCGCTCACGACCATGGATTGGGACGCCGTCTTGCCGCTGTTCCTGGCCTTGGGCGCTTTCCTCGCCATCGGCTTGGGCGGCGGCCGCCGTTAATCGGCAGCCGTGGCGGCGTTGGTCAGATTGCCCAACGCCCCGTTGATCCGCTGCGCGGGCTCGGACGAGATGTCGACATTCAAACCGGCGAACATGGTCTCGGCGGTCTGATAGGTCACGGCCGCGCCGCCATCGCCGTCGGCATGGACAAGAACCCGCAGCGGCAGGATCACACCAGCCCTCAAGTCCTGCTGCATGATCAGCGTGCCCACGGCGGGATTGCCGAAGATCACCAACTCCGCCTCGGGCAGTTCCAAATCGACCCGCGCCGCGCCCTCGGAATGGGGCACCCGCGCCATCACCGTCGCGCCCGCGCCTTCGATGGCGGCGACCAACCGGTCGGCCGTGTCGGACACGGAATGGGCCGACGGCTTGGTCACGGTCTCGGCCAAGGCAGGCGCGGCGGTCAGGGCAAAGGCGGCAAGAATGGTGCGGATCATATCAGTTTTCCTCCTAACGATCTGCCGGGCAGATAGCGCGGCGGCCCTTCCCCGCCCTATCACGAAACCGTGGGCCGCGGAGACCCGCCGACCCATTCCAACAGATAACCCATGGTCATGCGCGGCGGGCGCCCCGCATTGCTCCGCCGACGGCACGGGGCTACACCGCGCCCATGCTGAAGACGCGCATCATTCCCTGCCTCGACGTGGCCGATGGCCGCGTGGTCAAGGGCGTCAACTTCGTCGACTTGATCGACGCGGGCGATCCGGTGGAATCCGCCCGGGCTTACGATGCGGCGGGCGCGGACGAGCTCTGCTTCCTCGATATCCACGCCACCCACGAAAACCGCGGGACGATGTACGACCTGGCCACCCGAACGGCCGAGCAATGCTTCATGCCGCTGACCATCGGCGGTGGCGTGCGGACGGTGGAGGACGTGCGCGATCTGCTGCTGGCGGGCGCCGACAAAGTGAGCTTCAACTCCGCCGCCGTGGCCGATCCCAATGTCCTCAGCCGCGCCGCCGACAAGTTCGGAAGCCAATGCATCGTCTGCGCCATCGACGCCAAGACCACGGAAGCAGGCACATGGGAGATCTTCACCCATGGCGGCCGCAAACCCACCGGCATCGACGCCGTTGAATTCGCCAGAACCGCGGCCCTGAAGGGCGCGGGCGAGATCCTACTGACATCCATGGACCGCGACGGCACCAAGGCGGGCTTCAACCTCCCCTTGACCCGCGCCATCTCGAACGCGGTTTCCATTCCGGTCATCGCCTCGGGGGGCGTCGGCACGCTGGACCACCTGGTCGAAGGCGTCACCGAAGGGGGCGCCTCGGCCGTTCTGGCCGCGTCGATCTTCCATTTCGGCACTTACACCATCGCCCAGGCCAAGGCCCATATGGCCGCCGCCGGTATTCCCATGAGGCTCGTATGACCCATCCGCTCGACGCCCTTATGGCCACCATCGACGCTCGCCGCGAGGCCTCGCCCGGGGACAGTTGGACCGCCAAGATGCTCGCCAAAGGGCCGGAAAAATGCGCCGAAAAGTTCGGCGAGGAGGCCATCGAAGCCATCATCGAAGCCGTCAGAGGCGATCGAGCGGCCCTGACCCGAGAGGCGGCCGACGTGCTCTATCATTTTTGCCTGATGCTGGCTGCGCGCGACATCCCCCTGACGGATGTCTGGGCCGAATTGGAGACCCGCGCCGGCACATCCGGCCTGGCCGAAAAAGCTGCGCGGCCCGGGTGACCCGATTGCAAACCCCGCTCAACTCAGGCGGCTGCTGATGATTCCCGTCGCAAACCCACCTTTTCGCAACTCGCCAAACAATCGCTGATATTCGATTTTCGGACAGCGGTTCTGGATGATCGTCACCGCCGCCGCATCGCACATCGCCTCGGCCTCGGGGCTCACGATGCCGATCTGCAGCCAGACACAACTTAGCCCCGGCAACGCGGCCAACGCCTCTTCCACAAGGCCCGGCACGACCTCGGGCCGCCGGAACACGTCCAAGACATCCACCGGTTCCTCGATCTCAGCAAGATCGCCGACGACCGACACGCCGAACAACTCTGTCCCCACGTGCCCGGGATTGACCGGTACCACGCGGTAGCCCTTCAACGACAGATACCGCCCCACGTAATGGCTGGGCCGCACGGGGTTCGGCGACACGCCGACACAGGCGAAGGTCCGGGCCTGGGTCAACACATCGCGCAAAAGATCGTCGGAAGGCGTTGTCGTCATCGTCCCATCCACGCAGAAAAAAGGGCCCGCGACAATAATGGCGCGGGCCCGAGGTACGGAACGAGGGACAGTGAACGGAGGGCGGGTGTTCCGGACCCGCCTTCCACAGACATATGGGTAACTGCCCCCCGTCCCGGAAGGTTCCCTCACGAAAATGTTTTTTTCCGCCGGGCCTGTCCGCGTCCGTTCAGTCGAAGATATCTTCGATCTCGTCCAAGATTTCGGATGCGATCCTTCGCCAGAACGTTTTCTTTTTCTTATGTTTCTTTGTCTTCTTCCTCCGAAACGGAACCGGGTTCGGCGTGGGCGCATGTCCCGCTGCCGCCTTGGCTCGCTCCGTCGGTAACGGCTTCATCACGTGAATGGGAGCACCGCAAGACCCGCAGGCCAATTCGTGACCGCCATGGGCGGTATTTCGCAAGATCGTCCGCTTGCCGCAGTAGCAGAAGGTCCCTTTTTTCAGATCAGACACGGCGCCCCTCCCC
>JBCCCB010000311.1:0-4969 GCA_039033775.1 Pseudomonadota bacterium
CGTCCGCCGTACCGCGCGCCTGCAGCACCTCATCCCGGGTCATGCGACGGCTGACCTGCGGCAGCCGCATGTTGTCACCTGCAAGCCCCGCCGGATCGACCGAATAGCTGACCGACAATTCCGGATCGTCGGCCATGACTTTGGTGGCCTCGGCGAGGGCCTTCTTGAACGGTTCGGCTGGGTTGTCGGATTGGGCCATTAACTAGCTTTCGGAAAGGTCGAGCCTGCGCTCAATGCGTTCGATGCGCGCCTGGATCGACGCGAGTGAATTGTCTTGGGCCAATTCAGATTGCATAAAGGACGCCATGTGACCTTTGATGCCGCGCAGGTCCGTTTTCACATCATGGATGTCAGATGCCACGTCAGACAGTTTTGCCTGCATGGCTTTGAGCGTTTCCAGCAGCAATTCGTTTGTCACATTTCCCGCCATGATCGGCTCTCCAACTAACAACGCGGACGATCTTTCCCACGAGTGTATCACAGAATGCGCGACATCTTCAAAAGAGCTGAGCTGTGGTCATCAAGGGTGCCTATCAGATTTGGGAGGAGGCTTATCCCAAGCTCGTGCTCGCCGCACTCTCCGGCAGTTCCTCATCAAAGCAGCGCTGGTAGAATTCGGCCACGGTCTGACGCTCCAGCTCATCGCATTTGTTGAGGAAGCTGAGGCGGAAAGCGTAGCCCACATCGCGGAAGATATGGGTGTTCTGCGCCCAGTTGATCACGGTGCGGGGGCTCATGACGGTTGACAGGTCACCGTTCATGAAGGCGGTGCGCGTGAGGTCTGCCACGGTCACCATCTGGCTGATCTGCTGACGGCCCTTGTCGGTGTTGAAGAGCGGGTTCTTGGCAATCACAATCGCGGTTTCGGCGTCATGGCTGAGGTAGTTCAGCGTGGCCACCATCGACCAGCGGTCCATCTGCGCCTGGTTGATCTGTTGCGTGCCATGATAGAGCCCCGTCGTGTCGCCGAGGCCCACGGTGTTCGACGTCGCAAAGAGGCGGAAGCAAGGGTGCGGCGTGATGATTTCGTTCTGGTCGAGCAGCGTCAGCTTGCCGTCATGTTCCAGCACGCGCTGGATGACGAACATCACGTCGGCGCGGCCCGCATCGTATTCGTCGAACACGATGGCGACCGGGTTGCGCAGGGCCCAGGGTAGGATTCCCTCATGGAATTCAGTAACTTGCACACCATCCTTCAACTTGATCGCGTCCTTGCCGATCAGGTCGATCCGGCTGATATGGCTGTCCAGATTCACCCGTACGCAGGGCCAGTTCAGCCGCGCCGCGACCTGCTCGATATGGGTCGACTTGCCGGTGCCGTGATAGCCCTGGATCATCACCCGGCGGTTCCAGCCGAAGCCCGCCAGGATGGCCAGCGTCGTGTCGGGGTCGAACTTGTAGGTCGTATCGATGTCGGGCACCCGGTCCTGGCGGTCGGCGAATGCCTTTACGTGCATGTCGGTGTCGATGCCGAACACCTCGCGGACGGAGACCTCTTCGGTGGGTTTCACGTCCATCTCCATCGCACCGTCCGCCATCGCTTGCCTCCGTTCCAGCCCGGTTGCGGATGCCACCTGCGGATCGTGTCCGCAAGGGGCCGCACTTCTCCTTCCGGACCTGCCCAGGTAGCATAGCGCCATGAAGCGCATCGTCATCCTTTGCGACGGCACCTGGAACACCGCATCGGCCGAGCATCCGACGAACGTGGTCCTGTTGTCGCGGGCGCTGATGCCCGTCGACACCGACGATATCCCGCAGATCCCCATCTACGTGCCCGGCGTCGGATCCGGCCGGCGGGGCGTCACGGGATTCGGCCGCGCGGCGGATCGGGTGCTGGGCGGATTCATGGGGCTGGGCCTGATGGAGAACGTAGTCGAGGCCTATCTGCATCTCGTCTTTCTCTACGAACAGGGGGACGAGATCTTCATCTTCGGCTTTTCCCGCGGGGCCTATACCGCACGGTCCCTGACCGGACTGATCCGGTCCACCGGCATCCTGGACCGGTCGCGGCTGAACCTCTTGGACGAGGCCGTGGCCCGCTACCGCGTCGGAGCCGAGGCCACCCATCCCCGGACCGAGGCCAGCCGCAGGTTCCGCCTGCGGGTCTCGCCCCACGTGATGACCAGCGAACGAGACCGCGACCTCTACGAGGCCCATGCCCAGGACCACGGCCTGATCCCGCCCGAGCTTCTGCGCCTGGCCTATCTGGGCGTCTGGGATACCGTGGGGGCGTTGGGCATCCCGTCGCGCTTCGGCATTTCTCGGCTGTGGAACAAGCGGTTCGCGTTCCACGATGCGGATCTGACCAGTCTGGTGCGCGCCGCGCGCCATGCCGTCGCCCTGGACGAACGCCGCCGCGAATTCGAACCGACGCTCTGGACCAACATCGCCGATCTGAACGCGGGCCACGATGCCGAGGCGCCGCCCTATCAGGAACGGCATTTCCCCGGCGATCACGGATCGGTCGGTGGGGGCGGGGATATCCGGGCCCTGTCCTCGATCGCCCTGACCTGGATGATAGAGGGCGCGGCGCGCGAAGGATTGGCCTTCGACGGCGGCGTCCTGGCCGAGTTTTCCCGCGAACAGGATCCGTTCGGGCCGTTGCGGAACCGTTCGGCGCCAGAGACGGGGCTGATCGCCCGCCTGATGCGCCGGTTCGGGCGCGACCGCCCGGGCCCCGGGGCCTTGGAAGACCTGCATCCGGCGGTTCTGGACCGCTGGGCGTTCGAGGCGAAGGATCGCGATTGGGAACCCTATCGCCCTGGCAGCCTGCGCGCGTTGGAGCGGCAGCTCCAGGGCTGGCTCGATGCGCGGCTGGTCGAACCCGGGGACCCGGCCAGCCGCAAGGCGTAACGCTATTCGGCGGGCTGGGCGCCCGTGCGGAACCAGCCCAGACGGCGGAAGATCAGCCAATCCAGCACCAGGGCCAGCAGCAGGCTGGCCCCATCAGCGGGAACAGGATCATCAGCATGACCGTCAGCGCCGCCATCGGCCAGCCCAGCCGCGCGTCAGGCGCCTGGGGCACGCCCGGCGTGCCCGCCGGGCGGCGACTCCACCAGGCGGCGAAGCCCGAAACCGCCAGCATGACGGCGGCCAGGGCCGCCACCGTATTCTGCAGCACGTTCAGCCAGCCATACATCTCGCCCCGGTGGA
The DNA here is from genome assembly GCA_039033775.1 of Pseudomonadota bacterium. Taxonomy (GTDB): domain Bacteria; phylum Pseudomonadota; class Alphaproteobacteria; order Rhodobacterales; family Rhodobacteraceae; genus Jannaschia. The sequence continues at coordinate 3,154 of JBCCCB010000311.1, forward strand.
AGCTGATCCCCCAGGACACGGCCTTGGCCAGCGGCGGATTGTCGGCGAAGTCGATGCCGGCCAGCACCGCGGCTATACTGATCCAGCACCAGTTCCGATTGTTCGGCCCGGTTCGTGCTTGCCGTGCCGACCCAGTGCGAGCCCTCGGCATCGCGGGCCGGGCGCAGGGCCCAGGGCGCGGCGATGCCCTCGGCGCGGGCCGTCTCAATGGCCGCATCCAGCGCGATGGGACCGTCGGCATCGGGCGTCGAGCCGGGGACGTCCCCGCCCCATTTCAGCGACACGCTGGATTGGCCGGTGGCCTTCTGCACCCGGTTCAGCCCGCCGCCCCAGATATCGGTCCAAGGCAGGCCGGTGATCAGGATCGGGACGACCAGCACCGTGGCCAGCATGCCGGTGAACATTTGGGTCGACCGGCACCAGGTGCGGCCCTTGCCCTCGGGCGTCACGATCAGTTTCCTGCGCGCGCCGATCCCGCTCTTGCGCGGCCACCAGAGCACGGCGCCGGTGATGAACATCACCACGGCCCAATGGGCGGCCAGTTCCACGACCTTGGTGCCCACATCGCCCAACAGAAGCTCACCATGGAGCTTCTGGACCTGGCGCATGAACATGCCGTCCTGCGCCATCGTCCCCAAGACCTCGCCCGTATAAGGGTCCACATAGCCAAAGGACCGGATGCGGTCGGCATCGTCATACTCGATCCGGACCGAGGCGGCGGGATCGCCGCTGACCTGGATCTCGCGGATGCGCGAGGGGGTGGCCTCGGCCTCGAACGCGGCCAGTTGAGCCTCCAGCGGCAGGCGCTCGGCCTGGCCCTCGACCACCAGAAGATCGGCATAGAGCCAGCGTTCGATCTGCGGCTTGTAGAGATAGAGCCCGCCGGTCAGCCCGAGCAGCACCATGAAGGGCAGCACGTAGAGGCTGGCCAGGAAATGCCATTTTCAGATCAGTCGGTAGAAGACGCCGCCCGATGCGGGGGCGCTGTCGCAGACGGTGTCCGCGTTGGTCATGTCGGTCATGTTTGTGTGTCCTGTCAGAAGAATGGAGGGATATCTTCAGACGGAATGCGGGGGCCCCCGGCCGGGTGGTCGATGGTCGAGCGGTGCGGAAACGGGACCCAGATGGGCCGCAATCGTGTCCGGCTGCCAGCCCAGTTGAAGACGGTGCCAGGCCGGGATCGGGTCCGCCGCCTTGGGCAGGTCGGAGGCCACGCAGGGATCGGTTTCGGTGATGTCGACGATGTCGCCCCGGCTGTCGATGACAATGGTCTGCATCGCCATGCCGGTGCAGATCACCACAACGCGAAGCGTGCCCGGAAACAGCTCGGCCACGGCAGCTCCCATCTTTGGGGTCAGCAGGCCCGTGGCCAAGGCGATGACGCTCAGAAGGGCGGTGAGACGGCGCATGTCCCTCTCTTGGGGGGTGTTCGCGGAAATGTCGGAACCAGAGACCACATCGGCGCGCCCATCGGCGGATGCCGACCGACGCGGGGCTGGGCCTGCTGTCGGGATCGGCGCCTCGCAACGGACCAGGCCCGGCCCGGCCCCGTGTCGTCCCCCCCGCGCCATGTCAGAAGGCCCGCTCGTCCAAGGTCGCCGCATCGCCGCCACAATCCGGACACGCCCCGCAATGATCTGCGCGACAAGTGCGCGAAAGGCAGGCTCGGTCCGATCCATGACCGCCAGCTGGCCCCAAGCCGCCTTAACAGAATGTTACTTGAAGTTGCGGCTGTCCTTCAGCTGATCCCAGGCCCAGACGACCTCGGACAGCTGTTCTTCCTGGCTGCGGTCGCCACCATTCATGTCAGGATGCA
>JBCCCB010000312.1:0-4955 GCA_039033775.1 Pseudomonadota bacterium
CACCATCCTCCCCAACATCCCGGCCCAAGTGGAGGCCAGCTTCGGCGTCCCCGCCTGCGGCGCCGTCCTCAACACGATCAACATCCGCCTGGACGTGGACACGGTCGCCTACATCCTGGACCACGGCGGCGCCAAGGTCCTGCTGGTCGATACCGACTTCCTGGACCTGGCCGAAGCCGCCTGCGCAACCCTCGCCACCCCGCCGAAAATCATCGAAGTCCCCGACACGGGTTTCACGCCTTCCGGCCGCCACCCGCTCTACGAAGACCTCCTCGCCGACGCTGACCCGGCCTTCCAATGGCACATGCCCCAAGACGAATGGGAAAGCCTCTCCCTCAACTACACGTCCGGCACCACCGGCCGCCCCAAGGGCGTCGTCTACCACCACCGGGGCGCGTACCTGATCACCATGGGCACCGTCATCTCCTGGCGCATGGTCCTCTACCCCCGATGGCTCACCATCGTCCCGCTCTTCCACTGCAACGGCTGGTGCCATTCCTGGATGATGCCCGTGGTCGGCGGCACGATCTTCTGCCTGCGCGACGTGACCGCCAAGGGCATCTTCGACGCCCTGGCCGACGAAAACGTCACCCATTTCGGCGGCGCCCCCATCGTTCTCAACACCCTGGTCAACGCGCCCGAGACCGACCGCCGCCCCTTCGACCACCACGTCGAAGTCTACACCGCCGGCGCCCCGCCCCCGGCCGCGACGCTCGGCAAGATGGAGGCGCTCGGCTTCAACGTCACCCATGTCTACGGCCTGACCGAGACCTATGGCCACGTGGTCGAAAACGTCTGGCAGCCGGGCCCCTGGGATAATGTAAGCGCGGACGAACGTGCCGCCTTGAAAGCCCGCCAAGGCGTGGCCTATCCGATGATGGAAGGGGTCGGGGTCTTCGATGAAAACGGCGAACCTGTCCCCCCCGATGGCGAAACCCAGGGCGAGGTGGCGATGCGCGGCAATGCGGTGATGAAAGGGTACCTCAAGAACGCGCAAGCTACCGAGGAAGCCTTCAAAGGCGGCTGGTTCCGCTCCGGCGACATCGCCGTGGTCGAGCCCGACGGCTATCTCCGCATCGCCGACCGCGCCAAGGACATCATCATCTCGGGTGGCGAGAACGTGTCTTCCGTGGAAGTCGAAGGCACCCTCATGCACCATGACGCCGTCCTGCTCTGCGCCGTCGTCGCCCAGCCGGACGAGAAATGGGGCGAAATCCCCCACGCCTTCGTCGAGTTGAAGGACGGCGCGCAAGCCACGGAAAAAGAACTAATTTCCTTCGCCCGCACGCGCCTCGCCGGCTTCAAGACCCCCAAGCGCGTCACCTTCGGCCCGCTGCCCAAGACCTCCACCGGCAAGATCCAGAAATACGTCCTGCGCCACCAGGTCCGCGAGGCCGCCGATTGACGGCCATCGACGGCCTCGACCGGCTCGAAGCCCCCGCGCTCTGGCGCCCCGAAGCGGGGGGCCAGCGCCAGGATGTCTACGTCTCCATGGGCGAGGCCGAACTGGTCATCCAGGACAAGGCTGGCACCGCCCTCACCCATTGGTCATTGCCCGCCCTGATCCGCCTGAACCCCGCCAAGCAGCCCGCCATCTACGCCCCCAGCGACGGCTCCGACGAAGAGCTGGAGATCGAGGAGATCGAGATGATCGCCGCCCTTGACCGTGTCACCGACGCTGTCGAGAAAGGCCGTCGTCGCCCCGGCCGGCTGCGCCGCGTCTCAACCGGCCTCGTCATCGGCCTGGCGGCCGGCTTCGCGCTGATGTGGACCCCCGGCGCCCTGCGCGACCTAGCCGTCAACGTCATGTCCCTGCCCGCCCAGGCCGAGGTCGGCGACCGAATGCTGGCCGAAATCACCAAGCTGACAGGCCCCACCTGCGCCACCCCCATCGGCACCGAGGCGCTGGAGACCCTCAAGACCCGTCTCCTGCCGCTCCGCCAGGCCCGCTTCGTGGTCCTGCGCGACCTGCCCCATCCGGTCTTGGCCCTGCCGGGCGGCCTTTACGCGATCTCAGACGAACTCCTCGTCACCCAAGACGACCCCGAGCTGGTCGCGGGCCATGTCCTGGCCGCGTCCCTCGTGGCCGGCCCCGACGGCCCCCTGCGCACGCTGCTGGCGGACCTCTCCCTCCTGGACCTCATCCGCCTGATGGCGTCCGGCCACGTCTCCGAGGCGGCCCTCACCGACCATTCCGAAACCCGTCTCCTCTCCGAGCCGCCCGCCCCCGACGCCGCCACCCTCCGCCCCGGCTTCGCCGCCGCCCGCCTGGGCTGGGACGCCTATGCCGCGGCCCAGGACCTCCACATCCCCCCCGACGCCCCGCCCATGCCGCCCGCCATGGACGACACGACTTGGCAGGCCCTGCGGGAGATTTGCGATGGGTGACGGGCACCGCCGGGCCAGAACCCGGCTTTGATCTAAAGTTCCCACAATTTTTGATCCAAAAAGGGCCCCTGAAGCCGTCAGGGACGCGGAAAGAAAGACGGCAACGGCCGCCAGGTTCAACCGTTTTCGGGAACCGTGATACGCCGAAGCTGATCCATCTCCGACTCCGGCAATCCCGCCGCCTCGGAATAGGCGAAGGCGTAGTCTGCCATGTTGGACGCCGCCTCGACCAAGTGTCTTTCATCCGACCGAGCCAGAGCCGCCAACGAGCGCCTCAAATGAACCGCGACTTCGATCTTGTCCGCGCCATCGCGCGCGATCGGGGCGAAGGCGGCCGTCACCAAATCCGCTTGATCGGGAAACCGAACGAACACGTTCGATGACGTGAACGCGTCTGGATCAGGCTCCTGACGCGAACAATCCCACAGCAGGGATGTCGACAACAGAATCGCTTCAATCGCCGTTCCCGGATCGTTCACGCCCGGCGAAAGCGCCTTCGACGCGATCTCCGACAGAACGATCAGGCCGAACTTCGCATCCTGTTCCTGGGTGCGTCGAGACCCGATGGTGAACGACTTGGCAAGGTCCTCCAATTTGTCGTCGGTCACACTGCCCGAGACCCGCGCGATGACCTGTCCATCCAGGACATGGGACCCGATCTCGACCTCGACATAGATGCATCCGGCCTCCGACAGCAGGTCGTGCAACCGGGCCACGTCGATCAATTGCAAGAAGCCCGATTGGCGGGCGCGAACCTCCGTCAGGGAGGCCGGCAGAACCGTCTCTTCCGACAGCGCTTCGGCGCCGAAGCGAGGATGGCGCGCCAGCGAGGACAGCGTCTCGGACGCGCGTCCCGCGGCGGACCGAAGACTGTCATCGACACTGCCGAGCTCCGTCAGATGCTCGATCCAGCGCAAGATCGAAATCACCACCAGCACCACCACCAGGATCGTGACGCCCATCACGACGACCGCAGCTTCCTCGGGATAGAAGCCGGCCCTGTACAGGATGATCGACCCCAGGGAATAGACGAACGCGCCGATGAACGTCGCCAGGACCGATTGTGTCGTCGTGTCCTCCAGCAGGATGCGATGCACCCGCGGCGTCGTCGTTTCCGCCGCCGCGCGGTGGGCCGATACCATGATGTTGAGCGAGAACGTCGACACAGCCAGCATCGAGCTGGCCAGGATCGTCAGAACGGGCATGACGGAGCTGAAGTCCAAGCGTGCGGTGATGCCGCTCGGCAGAAAGGCGTTGGTCAGCGGGCTAAGCGTCGCCGTCAGCAGCGAGAGCAGGGCATACAGCGAAACCCGAAGGCCCAAATTGCGATAATATCGCAAGAAGATCGTGAGCAGCCATTTGAGCCGGGACATTTTTGGGTAACCAATTCTGTCTTGGGATGGATCGACCGACGTTCTGATCCCGCCTGTACGAGGAATCATCAAGATGTCCCATCGGCAACCCTATGCTCACCTCGACATCCCAAGCATGGACCGCGGCCTTGTCCAGCACGCGATCCGGCGTCGCGCCCGCCCGCCAGGACTGTGACGCCCATGCGCCGCCCCGGGACCTCCACCTCCCCCCGACGCGCGCGTCATGCCCCCCGCCATGGACGACACGACCTGGCAGGCCCTGCGGGAGATTTGTGATGGGTAAGGCGCCGTCAGACAGATCCGCACGATCGACCGCGACCCGGAGCGAACGCTCGCACCATAGGTGCAAGCCGGGCCATCGACGGGCCGCGGTTCGGCGATCGGACGTCTGTTCGGCAGCGCTTTATGGTGGCCAAATCATTGCTCCGCCCCAGCGAGGCGCCAAGCATCACCCAATCGCCGTGCCGGGGGGCGGCCCGTCGATGGCCCGGCGGCCTGCGGCCTTGATTCCGGGCCGGTGCATCGCGGCAAGGTCCGGTTCGAGCCCGTTTTACCAAATGCTGCACTAGGAATGAGCGGCGGCTTTGCGAAGGGAGTAGACGACCAAGCTGATACCCAAAGCTCCTGCTAGGCGCGGCTCGAGGTACATTGTCCACTTGAATAGTATTCATCTATTTGCAGTTCCCAAGTACGCCCTATGGACATATGATATTTGTCTCGACGTGACACCATTTCTCATAAGGAGTTGTTTTGTGCGATATTATATCAAAGAACCACCTGTTGAGGTGCATGCAGCTATCCAAGCCTTGGTCGACGCGGTGGAAGCCCATGTCAAATCTGACTTTAAGCTCGCCGCGGCCAAATTCGAGCAGGCGAACTGTCCCACCACTTGGGAATGGTTGAACGATGCGTGGACTAACGTCCATAGGAATGTCGTCTTTCGCAATCCAGGTGCTGACAGCAAAGTCGTCCCAGAATCCGAGCGTGACCCAGATCGTTCAATTGCGTCGTCAATCAAGAAGACAATTCTCAAGCGTGATGGATATAGATGCCGGTATTGCGACCTACCGGTCGTCCACGCTGATATCAGGAAGATCGCCAATCAGCTGTATCCATCGGAAGTACCTTGGAATAGTAGACGTTCCAATAAACAGCATTCAGGTTTTCAGGTGACTTGGTTGCAATTTGACCACG
>JBCCCB010000313.1:0-4908 GCA_039033775.1 Pseudomonadota bacterium
CCGAGCGCGCGGGCCAGATCCAGAACCGTCGAGACGCGGGGCACGCGCAGGGGGTGCCATTTGCCGTAGCTGGAGCCGCGATAGATCTCGGAGCCGAGGAGCAGGGTCACTCGGGCAGCACGGCCTCGATCTGGCGGGTGAATCGGGACGAGGTGGGGCGAGTGCCCGCGCCCTCGAAGGTGACGAGGTCGCCGCCGGGGGCCAGAAGCGCCTTGTTGAAGTTCCAGCGCGGGGTGGCGCCTTGGTCGGCGAGCCAGCGGTAGAACGGATGCGCGTCGGGGCCGCGGACCGGGGTGATGGTCGTCAGTGGGATGGTCAGGCCGTAATTCACCTCGCAGAATTCCGCGACGTCCTCATCGGTGCCGAGTTCCTGGCGGAAATCGTCAGAAGGGACGCCGATAACGGTCAGGCCACGATCCGCATAGGTTTCGTGCAGCGTCTGCAGATCGGCATATTGGTCGGTGAACCCGCAGAGGGAGGCGGTGTTGACGACGAGAACGGCCCGGCCCTGGAGCGCGTCCAGGTCGATGGTCCCGCCTTCGAGCGCCTCGAACTGGAAGGCGGACGCGGGCAGGGCGGTGAGCAGCAGGGCGAACAATGATCTCATGACCGGAAGAGTAGCGGCCCCTGTCATGTCTTCAAGCTTGTGCGGTGCGGCGGAATGCCTAGGTTACTGCCACGTTACGTCATCCGAGGGACCATGATCCGATACTCGCTGAAATGCGCCGATGGGCATGATTTCGACAGCTGGTTCGCGTCGGCCGAGGCCTATGACACGCTGGCTGGCCGGGGCATGGTCGCCTGCATGATCTGCGGCGGCACCGATGTGCGGAAGGCGTTGATGGCGCCCAAGGTGGCCACGGGCGAGGTCGACGCCCGCCCGTTGGCCAAGCCCGCCTCGGAGATCGAGGCGAAGGTGGCGGCCTTGCGCGAGAAGGTGGAATCCGAGGCCACCTATGTGGGCGGCCGCTTTGTCGAGGAGGCGCGGAAGATCCATGCCTCGGACGATCCCGCCAAGCCGATCTGGGGCGAGGCCAATCTGTCCGACGCCAAGAGCCTGTGGGAAGATGGCATCCCGGTCGCGCCGTTGCCGTTCGGGCCGAAATCGAAGGCGAATTGATGCGAGTCCTGGTCACGGGCGCGTCGCGCGGCATTGGCGCTGCACTGTTGACCGAAGGGCGCGCGCGGGGGCACGAGGTGGTCGGCACGTCCCGCGAAGGCGCGGACGGATTGATGCGGTTGGACGTCACGGATGCTTGTCTGCAGACGGCCTGCGCGTCGGCGACGGGCCGGATCGACGCGCTGATCTGCAATGCGGGCGTCTATCTGGACAAGGGCCAGGACTTCGGTGATCTGACCGCCGCCACGTTGAATGCGACCTTCGCGGCCAATGTCACGGGCGTGGCGCTGACCATCCAGGCGCAGATGAAGAACTTGTCCGACGGGGGCCGGATCGCCGTGATCGCGTCGGCCATGGGGCGGCAATCGCGCACGCCGGGCAATGCCTTCGCCTATCGCGCATCCAAGGCGGCGGCGATCAATCTGGCGCTGAACCTGGCGGCGATGCTGCGGCCCCGGGGGATCGCGGTCGCGGCCTACCATCCCGGATGGGTTCGGACGGATATGGGAGGCGCGGGGGCCGATATCTCGGCGAAAGACAGCGCGCGGGGCCTGTGGGACCGGGTCGAGACGCTTGACCTGGCCGCGTCCGGGGCATTTCTGAATTATGATTGCACACCGCTCGACCTTTGACCTTTCGCGCCGGGTGGTCCTGGGCGCGGCCCTGGCCGCCTGGGCCTGGCCCGCGCGGGCGGGTGACCGGCTGGTCGTATTGGCGGCCGCGTCGCTGAAACCCGCCTTGGACGAGATCGCGGCGGGCTGGGCGGCGCCGGTCGCTGTGTCCTATGGCGGATCGGGCACGATCGCGCGCCAGGCGGCGGCGGGCGCGCCGGCGGATGTGGTCTTGTTGGCGGCCGAGGATTGGATGGATTGGCTGGTGGGCCAGGGCGTGCTTGCGGGCGCGGCGCGGTCGGTGGCCGGGAACCGGCTGGTTCTGGCGGGGCCGGCGGAGGCGCCCCCCCTGGCGTTGGAGCGGGCGGCCGTGCTGGAGCGGCTGGGCCGCGACGGGCGGCTGGCCATGGGCGACCCGATGTCGGTGCCCGCCGGCCGCTATGCCCAGCAGGCGCTGGAGACGCTGAGCCTGTGGGACGCGGTCGCGCCACGGGCCCTGATGGCCGAGAACGTGCGGGCGGCCCTGGCTTACGTGGCCCGGGGCGACGTGCCGCTGGGCCTGGTCTACGGGTCCGATACGCGGGGCACGGGCGTGTCGCTGCTGGCCGAGGTGCCGGGCAGCGCCCATGCGCCGATCACCTATCCCGGCGCGGTCCTGGCCAGGGCTGGGCCCGGCGCGACCGCATTCCTGGACCATGTGGCGGCGTCGGGCGAGGTCTTTGCGCGGCACGGCTTCGGCCCCGCCCCGGCCTCGTGATCGCGCTGCCGCCGGAGGCGTGGGAGGCGCTGGCCCTGTCGCTGCGGGTGTCGGTGGTGGCCGTGCTGGTCTCGCTGCCCTTGGCGATCTGGGTCGCGCATCTGTTGGCGCGGGGCCGGTTCCGGGGCAAGGGGCTGTTGGATGCGGCGGTGCATCTGCCGCTGGTCCTGCCGCCGGTGGTGACGGGCTATGCGCTGCTGCTTCTGTTTTCCCGGGCCGGGCCCATCGGGGGCGTGCTGGAGCCGCTGGGCCTGGGCGTGGCCTTCCGGTGGACGGGGGCGGCCCTGGCGGCGGGGGTGATGGCGTTTCCCTTGGTCGTCCGCTCGATCCGGCTGGCCATCGAGGCGGTGGACTCGAAGTTGGAGGAAGCGGCGGCGACGCTGGGCGCCTCGCCCTGGCGAGTCTGGGCCACGGTCACGCTGCCCATGGCGGCGCCGGGCGTGTTGGCCGGGGTGGTGATGGGGTTCGCCAAGGCGTTCGGGGAATTCGGCGCGACGATTACGTTTGTTGCCTCGATCCCAGGGGAGACGCGGACGCTGCCGTCGGCGATCTATGCTTTTTTGCAGGTGCCGGGCGGGGGCGACGGGCTGCGGGGCCTGGTGCTGATCGCCGTCCTGGTGGCGATCGGGGCCGTCTTGGTGGCCGATTGGCTGGCGCCGCGCGTCGCGGCCCGGATCGCGGGGCGCTGATGCTGGAGGTGGCGATCCGGCGCGCGGTCGGGGATTTCGTCTTGGACGTCGACTTGCAGGCCTCATCGGGCGTGACCGCCCTCTTCGGCCCATCCGGGGCGGGGAAGACCAGTGTGGCGCGCTGCGTGGCCGGGCTCGCGCGGCCCGATGGTGGGCGGATCGCGCTGGATGGACGCGTGCTGTTCGGGGACGGGGTAGACGTGCCGCCCCATCGGCGGGGCATCGGCTACGTGTTTCAGGAGGCGCGGCTCTTTCCCCACTTGGATGTGCGGGCCAACCTGCTGTATGGCGCGCCGCGCGGCACGGAGCCGGGCGCGGTGGCCGAGATGTTGGATATCGGGCCCCTCCTGGCCCGCCGCCCGGCCGGGCTGTCGGGGGGCGAGGCGGCGCGGGTCGCCATCGGACGAGCCCTGCTGCGGCAGCCGAAGCTTCTGATCCTGGACGAGCCGTTGGCGTCGCTGGATGCCCGGCGGCGGGCCGCGATCTTGCCGTATCTTGAACGGCTGCGCGGGCAGGGGGTGCCGATCCTTTACATCTCGCACGCCATCGAGGAGGTGGCGCGGCTGGCCACCACGCTGGTTCTGCTGCGGGACGGGCAGGTGCAGGCGGCGGGACCGGTGGGCGAGATGCTGGCCGATCCGGTTCTGGCGGCGCTGCTGGGGCCGGGACTGGCGGGCGCGGTGCTGGAGGGCCGCGTGGTCGGCCGCGAGGCGGAGGCCGTGCGGATCGAGACGGCCGCGGGGCCATTGCTGGTGGCGGGACAGGCGGAGATGGGCGCGGAATTGCGGCTGCGGATCCGCGCATCGGATGTGACCTTGGCCGACCGCGAACCCATCGGCCTGTCGGAGCCGAACGTGATGCGCGGCCGGGTCGAGGCCGTCACGAACATGCCCGGAGGGGCGATGGTCCGGTTGCGGGTGGGTGAGGCGTGGCTGTTGGCCCAGGTGGGCCGCGCGGCGGTCGCAGAGCTGCGCCTGGCGCCGGGGCAGGAGATCTGGGCCGTGTTGCGGGTGGCCGGCGCGGCGCGCTGGGCCTCGGCGTGAGGTTTCCGTCGGTCCAGGATGGGGCACGCGCGCGGGGCTATTGCGACGGGGCGTCGTCCTCGGGCTCGACCCGAGGACCTTTCGGCGACAAAATCATCGGGTCAAGGCCGAAGAGGGCTTTCCGGTCCATGACAGGTCGGCTGCATCCTATGGAGACTTGATCGCCCCCAACACGCCCAGCAGGCGCTGCCGCAGCAGGCGCCGTTCTTCGGGGGTGAGGAACGAGCCGATCTCGACCCGGCGTTCGCCGCCTTCCAGGGTCAAGTAATCCTCGATCGACCCCACGCGATCATGCATCTCGACCCGCACCCAATAGGGATTGCAGGCCCAGTCGCGGGTCGCGCCGTCCGGATCGCGGCGCACGAGCGTCGCGCTGTCGGGGGTGACCGTTAGGCGTTCGTGGATGTCGCGGTCCTTCAGCGAGCGTTTCAGCCCCAGCCAGAGGAGCCCCAGCACAGCCAGACCGAACGGCAGGATGCCCCAGAGCGCCGCCGTGCCCAGCAGGCCGACCAGCGGAATGCACAGCATCGCGAAGCTGCCGCCGATCATCGTCACGAAGCCTTCGGGCGTCATGGAGTTGTGGGGCCAGAGCTCGACTTCGAAAATGCCGGTCATGGAAGGGGCCCCGGGTTTGGTCAACTCACCAACGTCCCAAGCTGTCGCATGCGGGGCCAACTCACCGACGTAC
>JBCCCB010000314.1:0-4886 GCA_039033775.1 Pseudomonadota bacterium
ACCCCACTACATCAAGCGCGGCGATCCCTTCGAGATCACCGTCGGCGTGGTCGACGAGGCGGGCAACAGCTTCGTCGCCGATCTGGTTGAGGGTCTGGCCACGCTGGACAGCGCCGGATCGAAGACCGTGCCGGCATCGGTGGTCCCATCGATCGACACCGACAGACCCGTGCTGCGCTTCGCGGCGGGGACGCTGGACGGCGCCGATCGCTGGCAGATCATGATGCGCGCGACGAAGGACGGTTTCACCCAGACAGCCCAGGTCGCGCTTGTCGAAGTCGAGGACAGCCCCTTCCCCTCGCCGGGAACGCCACCGGATGGGCCGACAGTCTCGGCCGATCCGGACAATGCGATCACATCGGGATCCGACGGTGGTGCCTTCCTGGATACGGCCGACCTGGGATCCGGCGGATCGGGAAGCCAAGGCCCAGCCGGGCCGGAGGGGCCTGAAGGACCGCAGGGGCCGGCTGGTCCCGCAGGGCCGCAAGGCCCAGCTGGACCCGCGGGAGCGGACGGCCAGGACGGAGCCCAGGGCCCTGCCGGACCAGCCGGCGCGGATGGCCAAGACGGGAACGTCCCGGTCGAATCGGATGGCGTCGAGGTGATTGCCGCCCCCGATGCGCTGAATTTCACAGGGACCGGCGTCAGTGTCGCCGATGACGCCGGCACCGCTACCGTGACCATCACAGCCGGGTCTGGCGCCCAGGGACCGGCGGGCCCAGCCGGGCCGGAAGGACCGGAGGGTCCACAAGGCCCAGCCGGCCCCGCCGGAGCAGCCGGCTCTGACGGTCTGGACGGAGCCCAGGGGCCCGCTGGCCCGGCTGGCCCCGAGGGGCCAGAAGGCCCGCAAGGCCCGGCAGGACCTGCCGGTGCGGACGGGCTGGATGGTGCGCAAGGCCCAGCCGGACCCGCTGGGCCGCAGGGACCTGAAGGGCCGACGGATCCAGAGACCCTGAAATCCGACGAGACTGCCACGCTGACGGCTGGCTACACCGTGACCCCGCATGATGCTGGAACAGTCAATGCAGGCACGTTCACTCCGGACCCTGCCAACCCCGCGCTGCAGTTCTATACCAACGAGGGCGCCCACAATCTGGCGCCGCCGGCCACCAGCGCGTCAATCCAGATCAAGGTGACCAATGGGCCGAACGCCGGAGCGATCATCCCGGCAGGTTTCACCGCCAGTGACGTGAGCGCTCTCACCACGATCGATGGCGACAAGTTCATGCTCTACATCACCGTGATCGGCGCTGACTCGGTCCTGGACGTGCGGGCGCTGCAATGACGCTTGGCGTGATGCCAGGCGCCCAGCTCGCGCCGCTGCTGGGGCCCATTCCGAACCTACCTCCGGTTCAGGATCGGGCCTGGACTTTGGACGATCTGCCCAACGGGGTTCAGTGGTTCATCGACGCCACGAACCCTGCGACTTTCACCGATCTGGAGCCCGACAACCAGATCAACAGCCTGACCGACGAGCGAAGCAACGTCTTTTCCGGCCTCGGGGCGACCAAGCCCACCTATGACGCGGCGAATGGCGAGATCGTCTATGTGAACGGGTCGGTGCTGCAGGCGGCCGTCGCGGAGCAGGGGTATGATCGCCACTATTTTGTCGTGGCGGAAACGACGGACGCTGCGGCAACGATCTTCGGCAGCTCGACGCCGATCAACACGAAGCTGGGCTATGACGGGAACCACCGGGCGACGTTCACGAACTTCATCGGCACGGGCACCAATCGCATTCCAATGCCCGAGGGTGGCGCGAACCCGTCGATCGATTCGGGCGCTTATCGGCTGCTGCACTGGCGTGCGCAATCTGGTGGGCGCCCAGGCTTCTCGATCGACGGCGGCACCGTCGAGGAGATCACGTCAAACATTTCGACGAACGCGACCAACATCGAGTTCATCGGCAACGTCAACGGGACCGCAACCAGCGGGAACGATCGGTTCAACGGCAAGATAAAGATCGTGCTGGTGGTCAACGGGCCGCTGGACGAGGCAGACCGCCTTCGGATCGAGGGCTATCTTTTCCATACCTACGGGGCTTTCACGATCGCGCCTGGTCACCCCTACGAGACCGAGGCGCCGCTGTTCACGATCCCGTTCACGCTGCAGAGTTCGACGCTGGCGTCGGGGCCGACCTTCTCGCTGCCCTTCACCGACAACTTCGCGCATCCCGATGGCGCCACGGGCCTGATCATCACGACGATGATGGTGGCCGAGCAGGAGCCGACTGTCACCGTCGCGGGCGTCCCGGCCAGGCTGGTCAATCGCACGTTCGGCGACAACGTGAACGTCGGGACGCGCTACATCCAGGCCACCTATTACGCGGACGTTCTCACCAACGGGTCGAAGACGATCAGCGTGGACATTCCTGAGATCGAGTATCCCAACAAGCCGCTGTTCGTCGCCGTTTCGGCCGTCGGAGGCAACCAGATCCGGTCCTGGACAGACGCTTTCGTGCAGCTTCCATCGCCGCCAGGATCGCCGGACGGGATCACCGTTCCGGGCGTGGAGTACGGCGTCAACGACATCATCTATGGGGTGTTGATCGGCGATCAGGACGCTTCGCCACCGGCCGATATGGCGGCCCTTGCGACGATCGACGAGCTGTCGGGGAACATGCGCGCGCAGACATCGTCGAGGATCACGATCAGCTCGGCCGCCAGCGAGGATCTGTTCTGGGACATCCAAGGGTCGCCGCAGTTCCTGGTCGCCTCGGCCGTAGTGTTCTCCTCGGCAGAGGTCGATCAGTTGGCGATCGACGATCCGACCGACAGCATGGTGTTCGCCCGAGCCTTTGGCACCACGTCTCGCGATGTGTCGGTGTCGGGCTACTATACCGGCGCAGATCCGAGCGGCATCGAGATGCGCGTCGTCGATGGCGACGACGACAGCGAGATTGTCGCCTGGAGCCAGGTCGATGCGGCCCCGGCGAATGGCGTCTGGTCGGGTGCGATCAGCGTTCCCCAAGGCGCCAACTATCGGCTGCAGGCGCGCAGGGCGGGCAGCACCGATGCCGATGCGATCGGCCGCGCGGTGTTCGGCGTTGGCATCTGGGCGGTGCTTTACGGCCAGTCCAACATGGTCAACTTCACCAACAGGTCGGAAGGTCTCATAGACGCGCACACGGTCGGAGCGTTCTACGATCCCGGTCGTGATCCAAACCCCCAAATCCCCGGAGATCTTGGGGAGCCGGTGCGCGGCATTGGTTTCATGCGGGACGCGAACGGCGGGCGCGCGCTCGCGAAGTCGCTATTCGAGCGGTCGGGCATTCCGATTGGTCTCATCAATGGCGCAGCGTCCGGTGTGGAGGTTGCGGCGCTCGATCCCGATCCGCCGGCGCAAAAGCATTTCGCCCCACTGTTGGAACAGATGACGGCCGTCGGCGAGCAATTCGAGCTGATCCTGTGGCATCAGGGCGAGGGCAATTCGGGCGCCCCGACGATCGAGGATTACAGCGCGTCCCTGCTGAAAATTCACGAGGGGATCGCGGCGCATGCGGGCCTCACGGTCGCCCAGATGCCGTTGATCCTGGCGGGCCTCGGCACCGAACAAGGCACGATCGGGAACGATCAGGGCTGGTCCGAGATCGAGGACATTCTGACGCGTCTGCCCAGCGAGATGACGAATGTCCATTACAGCCATGTAAACATCGATACGGTCAATCTCGACAGTGTTCACTGGAATGGGGCCGGCTACACCAACGCGGGCAACCGATATGCCCACGAGATCGCCAGGCTGTTCGGCGACGAGCCGGAATCGGCCGTCCTGTCGATCACCGCGAGCAATCCGCAATCGACGACGACGGACGTAGTCATTGATCACGGCATCGGAACCGATTTCACGCCAACCGCAGGCATTTCAGGGTTCGAAGTCAGCATTGACGACTTCACCACCCCCGTTGCCTGCACCGGCGCACGGATCGACGCCACAACCATCAGATTGACCCATGCCTCTATCGCGACCACGGGCAGGAAGGTTCGGCATATGTGGGGCAAGAACCCGGATCGCACCGGTCTGGTGACGGATAACGGTGCGCTGGGCATGCCATTGGGACGGGTTTTGTCGATCGATGTTGAGCCCAGCACATCGCAAGCCATCAGCGGGAGTGCGAACGCATCCGCGCAAGCGTCCGGCGCCTTGGATCTGAGCCAGTCTGTCAGCGGGGCAGCATCTGCCTCCGCAAATGCGGCGGGCAGTGTTGAAGTTCCCGCAGCAGGTTTCGACCCAGACGCCGCCGCGTTCAACCCGACCTGGGACATCGACCCCAACGACGCCTCAACGATCACCGAGTCCGGGGGCGTGGTTTCGGCCATCGCCAGCCGGATAGCCAGCGCGTTCTCGCTAGAGCAGACAGACGCGGGCAATAGGCCAAGCGTTGGCGTCAACACCATGAATGGCCGCGACGTGCTGACTTTCAACGATCAGTACATGCGTTTTGTCGGAAGCCCCATGGACGGGATGACTGGCGAATGGACGTTTGCATTCGTCTATCTCTGCGCGTCCAACAGCAATCGGTACGTGATGGAGATCGAGGATGATGACGGTATAATCATTCAGACACGTCGCACGCCTGGCGATTTCCGAAATGTGATCTTGAGTGCGCCGCGAACTTCCTTGTCTGCATCGCTTGGCCCGGTAGGCGTGACTTTGCGGTTCAGCGGAACCACGGCCCGCTTCGAAATCTTCGGATCTCACACTTATTCGAACGCGGTCAGCAGAAGCGAATCTGGCCTTGTGAATGTGCAGGGCGCTTTCGGTGCCCGCTCGAACTTCGGAAATCAGTTCATCGGCGACATCGCTCGGGCCAAGGCCTGGAACCACTACTTCGACGGCACCGATTACGACGACTTGAAGGCCTATCTCACCACAACTTACGGGCTCTG
>JBCCCB010000315.1:0-4866 GCA_039033775.1 Pseudomonadota bacterium
GCCATCCAGTGCCAAGTTGATTGAAGTGGTACCGTCAGTATTCGCAGGAATAACGACGTTGAGGAACCGTTTTTCGAGTTCAGAGTGGCGCGCCTCATCCATTAGCATGGGGCTCCACCACCCTGGTGGTATTGATCTCCAGCTGCCGCGCGCAGGGGTCGGACGCCGCGTAGGGATAGTCGGGATACCAGGCGATGATCTCGGGATTCCGGGCCCGGATCGCCTCGAACGTGCCGACGGAGACGCTCTGGGCGGCGTCCATCTCGTTGGACGCGATCAGCTGGGCCCGGCTCTCCTCGCCGCCCGTTTCCAGGAAGATCACCCGCTGGGGCGCGGGCAGATCCATGAAGCCGGTCTTGGCGCCCCACCAATCGTCGTTGCGATCCCAGATGGCCCGGTTCGTGGCGGCGCTGGAGAAGGTATAGGGGCCGGTGCCGATGGGCTCGGGGAAGGTGAAGGTCGCGGGGTCTTCGCCGGCCCAGACATGTTCGGGCATGATCAGGAAGCTGCCGAAGATGCGGATGCCGAAGTTTTCCACCATGAAGCGCGGGTTCGGCTCGTTTAGGGTGAAGGTGACGGTCAGGTCGTCGGCCTTGGTCACGCTGGCCACCTGGCTGCGCAAGGTCGCCGCCTCGCGCGCTGTGATCTCTTCGTTCGACAGCGCCATCTCGACCGAAAAGACGACGTCATCGGCGTTGAACGCTTCGCCGTCCGACCATTCCACGCCCTCGCGGAGCGTGACGGTGAACTCGGTGCTGTCGTCATTGGCATCGAACCCCGTAGCCAGCCACGGGTCCAACTCGCCGGTGCCGTAGTTTAGGATAAACATCGGTTCCCACATGACCTGATGGCCGCCATGCATGCGCCGCACGCCGGTGCCGTCTGTCAGCCAGTTGAAATTCGCCGGATCGGTGATCGTGCGGTCCAGGTCGAAGATGACCGTATCTTCGCGCGCCACGTCTTGGGCCAGGGCCGTTCCAGCGGTCAAGGCCAGCACGGCCGTCCCGGTAATCAGGTGCTTCAGCATGTCAGACGTTTCCCTCCCATGGGTCTTCTTTGTCTGGTTTTAGCGCAGATGATCAAGAACGCGCACGCGCGTGCGCGTCGGCAGATCCTCCTTGCTTAAAGTAAAGTGCGGTCCGAAGGCGAAGTCCACGTCCTCCTCCCGGAAATGCGCCAGGAAGTCCGCGATCCATTGGATATTGGCGGGGCGGTAGGCCAGCGTGCGGAAATGCATGGGTATGACGAGCTTGGGCTCGGTCTTGTGGATCATGCGCATCAGGTCGGGCAGCGCGATGGTGGGCGGGCCGCCGGTCAGTGCCAGCAGGATGTCGACGCCCTCGAAGAAGGCGATCTGGTCGTCGTCCAGCGCGTTGCCCACGTCGCCCATATGGGCGATTTGCATGCCGTCCAGCTCGAAGCGGTACATCGCGTTCTGGTTGGCGACGCCGCGGGGATGGTGCTCCCACTCCTCGGCGGCGATGGCTTTGACGTGGAGCGGGCCCACCATGCCGTCGCCTTGGCCGCCGCCACCTTCCACACCCGCGATGTCGAGCGTGTTGCAGGTGACCGGATCGCCTTTGATCAGGTCGGAGCGGCAATGGGCGTCATCGTCGTCGGACGAGGTCAGGACCACGTCTGCCGTTTCCTCGATCGCGGGATAGCCAAGCACATCAGGGGTATAGGGGTCGGTGATGACGCTGAGCGTCTCGCCTTGCAGCTTCAGCGCCGCTTGTCCGAACCACGTGATCCGCATTCAGTTGTTCCCCACGGCGCGGGGGCTGGACGTGGCCGTGATGTCGTCATTGTCGGGCCGGGGATGGGTGGTCCAGTCGCCTGCCTGGCCGCGGCAGAGGACGGCTTCGACGCCTTGACGCCAGCCGTCATCGGTGATCGCGACCGTGGGCGGGCAATAGCGCAGGGTGAGGCCGCAGCGGCGGCGGCGGCTGGTGTTTGGGCCGGAGCCGTGGACCAGCATATCGGCGTGGAGCGAGCATTGGCCCGCCTTGAGCGCATTGGTGAACGGCGTGCCCAGCGCGTCCGCATCGGCGATGCCATGGGCGAAGACCTCGCCATCGACGGCCTGCATTTCGATGACGCCCCGGTCGTGGGTGCCGGGGATGAAGCGCATGGCGGCATTGCCGGCATCGGCGTCGTCGATGGCCAGCCAGACGGTCACGGTGCGCGCGGGGCTGAGCGCCCAGAAGCCCGCATCCTGGTGCCAGGGGACGGATCGGGTTTCGCCCGCCGGTTTGGACAGGATCGCCGTTGCCCAGCACAGGATGTCCGGCCCAATGATGTCCTGGACAACATCGAGAATCCGGGGATGCCGCGCGATATCGTGGAGCGTCGCGAGGCGGGCCTGGTAGCAATTGATGCCATAGGCGCCGGCTTCGCCCATGGCATCGAGCCAGCCGTCGATTGTGGTGCGCAGCGTGGCGGTTTCGGCCGGGGTCAGCACTTGGAACGGCTGGACGTAGCCTTCGCGATTGTAGTGGTCGATCTGCGCTGGGGTCAGCGTTCGCGGCGCGGTCCGGACGGGCGCGAAGACCAGGTCCTTTGGCGTGTCGAGCATGGTGAACCTCCCTTCGTAGAGGTTACGTTGCATTCGCATGCAAAGCGAGTCCCTTGTGGGGGCATTCCCGTTGGGGCAGAGGATGGGGATGATGGATTTGCGAGATCGGATGATGAGGGGCGGCCGCTCATCGGCTCGAAGCCGAGCCTCTTCGCTGCGGGGGCACCCGTGACGCCCGGAGGGTTGCCGCCGCAGACCGCGTTGATGACCCAGCGGGCCGTCTTCACCGAGGCCTATGCGGTGATCCCGGGCGGCTGTATGACCGATATCGTGACGTCGCTTTTGCCCGGCTGGACGGGCATGCGGATGTGGGTCCTGGCCCGACCGTTGACCGGGTTTTCCGAGACGTTTTCCCATTACCTGGTCGAGCTTGCGGCCGGCGGCGGCTGCACCGAACCGGAAGTCGACGGCGCGGCGCAATCGGTTCTCTATGTGGCCGAGGGCGGGTTGAATTTGACGCTGGATGGGGTGACCCGCCATCTGATTTCGGGGGGCTATGCTTGGATCGCGCCGGGGGCGGATTGGGCCTTGGCGTCCGAGAGCGGGGCGCGGTTCCATTGGATCCGCAAGCGGTGGGTCCCGGCGGCAGGCGTCTCGGCGCCCGGAAGTTTCGTCAGCCACGAGGACGACGCGGCCACCGTGGCGATGCCCCGGACCGACGGACGCTGGGCGACGACGCGGTTCGTTGATCCAGAAGACATCGCCCATGATTGCCATGTGAACATCGTGACATTTCAACCGGGCGGGACCATTCCCTTCGAGGAAACCCACGTCATGGAGCACGGGTTGTTCGTGTTGGAGGGCAAAGCCGTCTACAAGCTGAACCGCGATTGGGTCGAGGTTCAGGCGGGAGATTTCATGTGGCTCAGGGCGTTTTGCCCGCAGGCCTGTTATGCGGGCGGGCCGGGGCGGTTTCGCTATCTGCTTTATAAGGACGTGAACCGACATGCGGCGCTGGGTGGAACGTTTGGATAGGCGTATTTGTGGACCGATGATGAGGGGGATGGCGTGCCCGGATATCTGACGACGCATGTGTTGGACACGGCGCGGGGCCGACCGGCGGCCGCGTTGCGGATCGAGTTGGTCCGGGATGGGGCGGTTCTGGCCGAGGTTTTCACCAATGGCGATGGGCGCACGGATGGGCCGATCCTGGGGGAAGATCGTTTTGAACCGGGGACTTACGAGCTGCGCTTCCATGCCGGGGATTGGCTGCGCAGTGAGGGGTTGATCGGGGACGGGATCGCGTTTCTGGATGTGATCCCGATCGCCTTCGGATTGGCGGAGGACGCGCATTACCACGTGCCGCTGCTGCTAAGCCCATATGGATACTCGACATATCGGGGAAGCTAGGTGACCGACCTTGCCATCTTCATGGATTGGATCGAATTCGCCGTGCGCTGGCTGCATGTGATCACGGCCATCGCGTGGATCGGGTCGTCGTTCTATTTCATCGCACTGGATCTGGGGCTGAACCGGTCCATCCCGGGACCGGCCGATGGCGAGGAATGGCAGGTCCACGGGGGCGGATTTTATCATATTCAGAAATACTTGGTCGCGCCTGAAGCCATGCCCGAGCATCTGACCTGGTTCAAATGGGAGAGCTATGCGACCTGGCTGTCGGGCGCGGCTTTGCTGGCGCTGGTCTATTGGCTGGGCGCGGAGCTTTACCTGATCGACCCGCAGCGGGCGGACTTGGCGGTATGGCAAGCCGTTGGTTTGTCAGTGGTTTTCCTGGCCGTGGGCTGGATCGGCTATGACGCGCTCTGCCGGTCGCCGTTGAAGGAGCATCCGACGGCGGTGATGCTGGTGCTGTTCGCGGGGATCGTGCTGTCGTCCTGGCTTCTGAATCAGGTGTTTACGGGGCGCGCGGCGCTGCTGCATCTGGGTGCGATGACGGCGACGATCATGTCGGCGAACGTGTTCTTCGTCATCATGCCGAACCAGCGGATCGTGGTGGCGGATCTGAAGGCCGGGCGGGTGCCCGATGCCAAGTATGGGAAGATCGCGAAGCTGCGGTCGACCCATAATAACTATCTGACATTGCCTGTTATTTTCCTGATGTTGTCCAGTCATGATCCGCTGGCGATCGGCACGGACAATGCCTGGATCATCGCCGCTTTGGTCTTCCTGATGGGTGTGACGATCCGGCATTTCTTCAACACGATGCATCTGCGCCAGCCCCGGCCCTATTGGACCTGGGCGGCGACGGCGGTGATCTTCGTGGCGTTGATCTGGCTGTCGACGGCGCCGCTTTTCGATACCTACGAGGAGGCGGAGGCGCGGGATTTAAC
>JBCCCB010000316.1:0-4856 GCA_039033775.1 Pseudomonadota bacterium
CGCGAGGGGAGACCCCTCGCTCCCGCCCTCTCCACAGGCGCAAGACTGGAACTCTTAAGATCCCATCACCAAAACCGTGCGAACGCACGTTCGCACGGGGGGTGTACGCCGGGTGTACGGGGGGTGCCCCCCACCAACCCATTCAAAACACATCAAAACCGCGGCGCGTATTTCCAATCGTCGGCATCCGGCGTCACGGCCTCGGGATCGTACCCGGACTCGACCATCCGCTCCGCGATCGGCAGCCCTTCGGCCGCCGCCTGATCCACCAGCCGCCGCCCGGCCTCCACATCCCGCGCGGTCCCGTGCCCCCGGATCATCGCCAGTCCCAGATTGAACCGCCCCACCGGATCACCCGCCTCGGCCGCCCGCCGGTCCCAATCGGTTGCCGCCTCCGGGTCGTACTCCCCGGCCAGGCCATTGTTGTCCATCTGCCCCATCCAGGTCATGGCCCCGGTCCACCCGGCCTCGGCGCAGAGCTCGAACAACCGCCTAGCCAGGTCGTGCCGACCGGCCTTGGTGATGTGGTAGCCCTGGGCGCAGGTCATCATATCCGCATGTCCCCGCTCCAGATTTTCCAAGACCGAGTCGAGACTTAGCTCCGGCGGGTTCAGCACCCCGTCCTCGCTCCGGACGGTCTCGGCAGGTGCCAAGGCGGGCAGCAAACACAGGGCGACGGCTAGGCGGATCATGGGCATCTCCTTCTCCCGCCCCATACCAGAACGGCGTCCGAAACGCATCACAGCCATGGTCGTAAGACCCCTCACCGCCGCGCCATCCCGCGCGCCGGGTCATAGCCCCACAGCGCCAGGGCGGCGAAGGCCAGGGTCGCCAGCAATGTCCAGCCAAGCGCCGCGCCGTTCCAATCGAGGTAGAGCGCGAAGCGGATCAGCTCCACCGCATGGGTGAACGGGTTCACCGCGCAGATGTCGTGCAAAAGGCGCGAGGATTCCGCCATCTTCCACAGTGGATAGAGCGCCGAGCTGAGGAAAAACATCGGGAAGATCACGAAGTTCATCACCCCCGCGAAGTTCTCCAACTGCTTGATGAAGGACGATAAAGCCAACCCGAGCGCCCCCAGCATCAGCCCCGCCAGCACCAGCGCCGGCAGCACCGCCACATAGCCCCAGCCCGGCAGCCCGATCCCGAAGGCCCAGGCGATGGCGAGGAAGACATAGGCTTGCAGCACCGAGATCGCGGTCGAGCCCAGCAGCTTCGACAGCAGCAGCCACCAGCGCGGCAACGGCGCCGTCAGCAGCACCTTCATCGACCCCATCTCGCGGTCGTAGACCAGCGACAGGGACGATTGCATCCCGTTGAACAGAAGGATCATGCCCAGCAATCCGGGCACGATATAGGTCTCGTAAGTGATGTAGGTCTGGTAGGGCGGCGTGATCGACAGGCCGAGCGCGGCGCGAAAGCCCGCCGCGAAGACCAGCAGCCAAACCAGGGGCCGGACCAGGGCCGCCACGAACCGCTCGCGCTGATGGACGAAGCGCAACGCCTCGCGCGCCACGATGGCGCGCAGCGCGATCAAGGCGGACCTCATGCGGCGCGGCCCGTGACGCCCAGGAAATAGTCCGAGAGCGGCGCGCCCGCCGTCACCTCCGCCACGCCGCCATCGGCTAGCAGGCGACCCCGGTGCAGCACCAGCAGGTGATCGCCCGGCCCCACCTCATCGGTCAGATGCGTGGCCCAAAGCACGGCCAGCCCCTCGCTCGCCAGATCATGGACATGGGCGGTGATCGCCGACCGGCTGGCCGCGTCCAGCCCCACCGTCGGCTCGTCCAGCAGAAGGACGGACGGCTCGTGCAGCAGCGCCCGCGCGATCTCGGTCCGCCGGCGGTGGCCGCCATTCAGGGCGCGCACCTTCTCGCCCGCCCGCTCGCGCATCTCCATTCGGTCCAGCGCCGCGTCGATCCGGCCATCGGCCGCCCGCCCGGCCAGCCCCCGCAAAGCCGCGAAGTAGCGCAGGTTCTGGCGCACCGTCAGGTCCAGATCCAGCGTCGTCTGCTGGAACACGATCCCCATCTGGCCGAGCGCCCGGCGCGGCGCGCGGGCCATGTCGTGCCCCGCCACCGCGACCGATCCCGCCTCTGCGCGAAGCAGCCCCGCCAGCAACGCGAACAACGTCGACTTCCCCGCCCCATTGGGGCCCAGCAGCGCCGTGAACCGCCCAGCCGGGGCCCCAAAACTCACATCCTCCAGCGCCCGCTTGGCGCCGTAGGCGTAGCTTAGGCCCCGGACCTCAAGGCTCATCGGCGCGACGTCATTCGATGGTGATCTCCAACCGCTGCGTCTCGCCGGTCGAGCCGGGGATCTTCAGGTAATAGCGCCCCGGCTTGATGGCGACGAAGCCGATCTCCATCTCGCCCGCCTCGTCGAACTCCACGCTGTCGAGGCCTAGTGGCCGGATCTCCAACCCCTCGACCACGATTTCGTCGACCCAAATGGCGCGGAAGAATTCCGGCCCGACCAGGGCCAGTTCCTGGCTGCCGTCGCCCTGGATCTCGAACTCATAATAGGTGCCCGACTTCAGCACCCAAGGCGCGGAGGTCAGCGGGATGCCGGCGCCCAGCTGGATCGGCTCCAAATCCTCCTTGTTGGACGCCGACAGGATGCCAGCCAGGCCAAAGCCGCTATCGTCGTCGGCCAAGACCGGTGCGGCCAGGGCGACGGTCGCGGCGAGGGCGATCAGGAAACGGGTCATTGAAATTCTCCTAGTTCGTGGGCCGGAAGGCCGCGCCCCAGGGGAAGCGGCCGACCTTGATGGTCTTGACGGGCTGCCGCGAGGCCACGTCGATGACGGTGACGTCGCCCGACACGCCATTGGTGGTGAAGAGCTGCGTGCGCTCGCGGTCGAAATCCATGTGCCAGACCCGGCGGCCGACCAGGATGTAGTCCTCCACCTCGTAGGTCTCGGCGTTCACGACGGCCACGTGGTTCGACGGGCCGAGCGCCACGAAGGCGTGGCTGTCGCCAGTGGTGAACTCGAACCCCACGGGCTGGACGCGGTCGGGATGGACGCCCTGGACCTCGAAGTCGATCTTGCCCTTCTCGGCCTGGGTCTCGACGTCGAAGATGGTGATCGTCCCGCCGATCTCGGACGAGACCCACAGCTCGGTGCCGTCCTTCACGAACTCCGCGTGCCGGGGGCGGGAATCGACCAAGGTGTTGGCGAACAATTCCTGCGTCTCCGTGTCGATCCAATGGGCCATGTTCGTCGTCTCGGACGTGGTGATCGCGATGGCGCCGTCGGGCGAGACGGCCATGCCCTCGGGCTCGATGCCGACGTCGATCTGGGCGACGACGGTGCGGCTCTCGGTGTCGACCACGGTGGTGATCGCGTCGTCCTCGTTGGCGATGTAGAGATGCCGGTCGTCGGGATGGAGCACGAATTGCTCCGGGTCCTCGCCCGACGGCAGGTCATGCAGGATCTCGCCCGTCTCCGGGTCGATCACCTGCACCGCATCGTCGTCGGAGGCGCAGACGTACAGGACCGAGTAATCCTTCGAGAAGGTGATCCCGCGCGGCCGCTCGCCCACCTCGATGGTGCGCACGACTTCCAGCGTCTCGATGTCGATGACGCTGATCGTGTCGTCCTTCTCGTTCGAGATCCACATCTCGTCGGCCTGGGCCGGCAGGGCGGCGCAAAGCGCGATCAGGGAGGCACGGAGCATCGGTTTCTCCTCAGTTAAAGGCGGTACAATCGCTTTCGGGCGCGTCCAGGCCCAGCGTATCGAGCTCGGTCCGCTGATGCAGGAACCCCTCCAGCGGGGCCGAGGCCACCAGCGCGCGGGGATGGACGATGGGGATCGGCTGGCGAAGCTGGCCGTTCCAGGCGCGGAAGGTCAGCGGGCGCCCCTTGAAGCCGGCCAGCTCGAAGGCGTCCGACAGTAGGAACGCGCGCAACTTGGCCGGATCGGCGCTGTTCGTCCGCGTCACCGCCTCGCCGATGGCGCGCATGGCGGCCCAGGCGGCCCAGTCTTCGGATTGCATCGGACGCCCGGCCAAGTCGGCGAAGCGGTTCTGCAACTGGATGGCGCCCCATTGCTCGACCACGGGCGCCCAGGTCTGGGCGGTCAACCCCTCCGAGCCCGCGATGGGCCGCGGCTCCCACGTGTTGTAGAGCAGAAAGCGGCCGAAATCGCCGAGTTCGTCCGCCACCAGCAGCGCGTCGTAATCGCCGAATTCCTGCGTAAACAGCGGCACTTCGGCGGCCGCGTTCCGGCGCATGTCGGCATCGAAGGCCCAGGTCTTGCGGGCACCGATCTCCAACCCGAACTTGGTCAGGCTCCGCTCCAAGGCGGCGGCATAGGCTTGGTCGGGCCCGTGTTCGCCCGCCACCAAGACCAGGTCGTCCCACCGCTTGCGGGTCAAAAACTGCGCCAGCGCGTCCGTCCGCATGGAGGTCGACGGCACCGTGTGCAGCAGGTTCCCCCGGCAGCCCGCGCCGCGCAGGGCCGGATCCCCTTCTGAGGCGTTGAAGATCAACGCCCCCCGCGCCTCGGGCAGATCGGCGATGACCTGCAGGGCCGCGCTGGGACCGTCCACGATCAACAGAGGGCTCTCCGCCAGGGCAGCCAGGGCCGCCGCGACCACGTCACCATCGGCATCGACCTCGTAGAAGGTCACCTCATAGGTCTGGTTCAGGAACCGCCCGGTCGTCGCGTTGTCTTCCCGCCCCAGGCGCGTGCCGTCCAGGCCCAGCCCCTCGGGGCGCAGCTCCAACTCCGGCAGGACGGGCGGCGGCGGCTGGATCACGTGCAAATGCCCCACCA
Organism: Pseudomonadota bacterium; assembly: GCA_039033775.1. Lineage (GTDB taxonomy): Bacteria > Pseudomonadota > Alphaproteobacteria > Rhodobacterales > Rhodobacteraceae > Jannaschia. The sequence continues at coordinate 4,782 of JBCCCB010000316.1, forward strand.
CGATCTCGACGGCCCCGGCAGGACCGGCCAGCAGACACGCGGCGGCGATGATGCGCAACATTCGAACGTCCTCCC
>JBCCCB010000317.1:0-4853 GCA_039033775.1 Pseudomonadota bacterium
CGGTGTCGGTCATAATCGGTGACTCCGGGCGGGGGCGGGCGGATGGATTGGAAGCGATATGCGATCTACTGGCTGCCCGACGGGTCGCTGGGACAGGCCGGGGCGAATTGGCTGGGTTGGGACGTGCGAACCGGCACCCGGGTGGCGGGCGCCGATCCTTGCACCGAAACACCGCGTAAATACGGGTTCCACGCCACGATCAAGCCGCCCTTTCGCTTGGCGGACGGCGTCACGCCGGAGGATCTTCGATCCGCCGCAGAAAACCTGGCGCGGCAATTGGCGCCCGTGGACCTGGGGCGTCTGACCGTTCGGCGCCTGGGCCGCTTCTTGGCGCTGACGCCCGACGTAAATCCCGGCGGTCTGGCCGCGCGGGTGGTCGAAGGCCTCGACGGTTTCCGCGCGCCGTCGCAGGCAGAGGATCTGGCCAGGCGCCGCGCGACCGGTCTGACCCTGGCTCAGGATGCGCTGCTGGTGAAATGGGGGTATCCGTACGTGATGGACGAATTCCGCATGCATCTGACTCTGACCGGCCCGAATCCGTCCGACGTCGTCGAAGCCCGCGTGGCGGAAATCTTCCCGCCTTTGGCCGGGCCGCACGTCCTGAACACCCTGTCCCTGGCGGGCGAGGATGCGGCCGGACGCTTCCACCTGATCGCCGATCTGCCGTTTGCGGGTCATGCGGCGGCCTCCGACAAGACCGATAGGGCCGCGCCGACCGCTTGATCCAGCGATCCGCCATTGTCGATCTCGACGACGGTCACGCCTTGGGGCGGCGCTGGACGCGGACGGGCCAGCCGATCCGCGATCTCCCGCTCGGTTTCGCGCCCGCGGCCGGCAAGACGCTGGGCCAGCACATCGGCTGGCGCGGTCACTGACAGCACGATCAAGGTCTGACTGCATCGCGCCGCCACATCCAAAATCCCACGGGAGAGGTTCACCAAGCCTGTCTGGCCCGGGTGAAGCTTCGCGAGTTCCGACATCGGCACACCATAGCGAAGGCCATGCGCCGACCAGTGAAGCCGGAACGCGCCTTGGGCCAGCATGGCGTCGAAATCCTCCTCCGTCGCGCTGACAAACGGCTCGGTCCCGTCGGCGGGCCGCGTGATCACCCGGCGGATGGGGCGCAGACGTGGATCGGCCGCGGCCAGCGCGGCGATCAAGCTGTCCTTGCCGACCCCGGACGGTCCGACGATGGCGGCCAGGCGCGGGCCGGTCATGGGGCGAAGGCCGACACGTCGACCTCCCGGTCGGCGACGGCGGCGCGGGCGGGGGCGTCGTGAAAAATGCCGACGATAGCAGCGCCGCGGGCCTTGGCCTCGGTGATGAGGTCCAGGACGACGGCGCGGTTTATCGGGTCCAGCGAGGCGGTGGGTTCGTCCAGGAGAAGGACTGGATACGGGTGGACGAAACCGCGCGCGATATTCACGCGCTGCTGCTCCCCGCCCGAGAATGTCGTGGGGGACAGGGGCCAGAGGCGTTCGGGCAGGTTGAGACGGGTCAGCAGGGCGGCAGCCTTGTCGCGGGCTTCGGGTTCGGGCGTGCCAAGGGACAAGAGCGGCTCGGCAACGACGTCGACGGCGGGAACCCGGGGGACGACGCGCAGGAATTGCGAGACATAGCCCAGGGTCGCGCGGCGCAGCTCCGAAACCTGGCGGGCGGTCGCAGTGGCGAGGTCGAGATCGGCCACGACCAGGGACCCGGCGCCGGGGACGTAGTTGCCTTGCAGCAAGCGCAGGAGCGTGGATTTCCCCGCCCCGGAGACACCGGTGAGCGCCACGCATTCGCCGGGCGCGACGGTTAGGGCAGCATCGCGCAGGACGGGGATGGCGACGCCGCCCTGGGTGTGCAGGATAAAGTCCTTGGCGAGTCCGCGAACCTCGATCATGGCGTCTCTCTGGTGGCATGGGCGTGCAGCATGGTCGCGCCGCCGCGCACCCCACGCAGCATGGCGACGCCCAGGTGCCGGTTCTCGCCGGCCAGTGCGTTCAACAGGTCGCGCGGGACATGCAGGACGCTGCAGGCGTCCTCGGCCCGGACCTCGGGCGGGGCGACGGCGTCGATCAGGGGGATGCCGCCGTGCCAATTGCCGGGACGGTCATCGACCCAGTCGCGTGGCGCGCTGCCCTGGATCGTCCGGCGCATCCACCAGCGGCCGGAGATCAGGAAGGCATAGCCGCCGGGGGCTTTCGCGGGATCCAGGATGGGGGCGCCGGCGGCGTAGTCGACCAGGTCCGAGCCCGCCAGCAGGCGGTCGAGCTGGTCGGGCGAGAGGTCCGAGAAGTGGTCGATGGCGGCGAGGCGGTTGCGGGTCATGTGGGCAGCACCGAACTGACGAGTAGCTGGGTATAGGCGTGCTGCGGATCGTCCAGCACGCGGTCTGTCAGACCGGTTTCGACCACATATCCGTCCTTCATGACGACCAACCGGTCGGCCAGCAGGCGCACGACGCCGATATCGTGGGTGACCACGATCGCCGACAGCCCCATGCGCCGGACCAGACCGCGCAGCAGATCCAGCAAGCGGGCTTGCACGCTGACATCCAGGCCTCCGGTCGGTTCGTCCATCAGAACGAGCCTCGGGCTGGTGACCAGGCCCCGGGCGATCTGCAACCGCTGCTGCATCCCGCCCGAGAATTGCGAGGGCCGGTCGTCGATCCGGGCGGGGTCGATTTCGACGCGGGCGAGCCAGTCTTCGGCCGTCCGGCGGATATTGCCGTAATGGCGCGCGCCGCCGGCCATCAGCCGCTCGCCCACATTGCCACCCGCGCTGACATTCATGCGCAAGCCATCGCGGGCATGTTGATGGACGAAGGCCCATTCCGTGCGCGCCAGGCGGCGGCGGGCGGGTTCCGGCAGGGTCAGCACGTCGCGGCCGTCGTAATGCACCGTGCCGGTATCGGCGGGCAGGTGGCCTGCCAGGCACGACAGCAGCGTCGACTTGCCCGACCCGCTCTCGCCGACGATCCCCAGCACCTCGCCCGGCCAGAGATCTAGGTCGATCTCGGCGCAGCCGATGCGGGGGCCGTAGAACTTCGACAGGCCGCGAACGGTCAGGATCGGGGCGTCGAGGGTGGGGTCGTGGGACGTCATGGCGCGGGCTCGATGGCGGCTGAGAACGGGACCGGGATCAGCGGGATGTCTTCGATGCCGAGGACGAAATCGCCATGGACGGCCGAGGTCTCCGCCTTGATGCGCGCCCATTCGGGATCGGCCATGAGCGCCCCCCAGGCCGCGCGCATCTCGGCCTCATCGGTCCAGGACAGAAGGTAGACGAAGCGGACACGTCCCTCGGGCTCGGAGGTCCACATGGCGCAGATGCGGAAGCCGTGGTCCCGCATGAGCCGGGCGGCATGGTCGCGGAATCGGTCCAGGAAGGGTCCGCGATTGCCGGGAGGCACCTCGTAGATGCGAAGCTGGTTGAGGCTCATGCCCGTCTCTCCGCGCAGTAATCCGTATCCGAGCATTGATAGCGCCGCGTGCCCGCGTCGTCGGCCACGATCTCGTCCAGATAGGTGTCGTCCGCCCCGCACAGCGCGCAGGCGCCGGGCGCCTTGGACGCTTCGAATGGATGGTCGTCGAAATCCAGGCTGACGACCTTGGTGTGGGGCGGGATCGCGTAGATCCGCTGCTCCCGCCCGGCGCCGAAGAGTTGGATCGCCGGGCTTTCGAGCTTCGGGTTGTCGAAGCGCGGGATCGGGGACGGGTCGAAGACGTGGCGGTCGTTGACCAGGGCGGGGTAGGCATAGGACGTGGCGATGGCGCCGTGGCGGGCGATGTCTTCGTAGAGCTTGACGTGCATCAGGCCGTATTCCTCCAGCGCGTGCATCCGGCGGGTCTCCGTCTCGCGCGGCTCGAGAAAGCGGAGGGGTTCGGGGATGGGGACTTGGTAGACCAGGATTTGGTCGTCGCGCAGGGGCGTTTCGGGGATGCGGTGGCGGGTCTGGATGATCGACGCCAGGGCGGTGCGGGTGGTGGTCGCGACGCCTGCGACTTTGGCGAAGAACGATCGGATCGAGACGGCGTTGGTGGTGTCGTCGGCGCCCTGGTCGATGACCTTCAGCGTATCGTCGGGGGTCAGGCAAGCGGCGGTGACCTGCACGCCGCCCGTGCCCCAGCCGTAGGGCATTGGCATCTCGCGGCTGGCGAAAGGGACCTGGTAGCCAGGAACTGCCAGGCCCTTGAGGATCGCGCGGCGGATCATCTTCTTGGTCGGCTCGTCGAGATAGGCGAAGTTGTAGCCGCTCATAGCAAGCCCCTCTCGGTCAGCGCGGCGCGCAGGGCGTCGGCGCCGGTGAAGTGGATGGCATCCATGCCGACGGCTTTGGCGCCCGCGACGTTGTGCAGGCCGTCGTCGATGAAGACGCAGGCATCCGGTCTGATCCCAGCGCGGTCGCAAAGCAGGTGGAAGATGGCCGGATCGGGCTTCAGGAGCTGTTCCCGGCCCGAGACGACGAGCGTGTCGAACACATCGCCCAGGCGAGGGTGAACCTGGACGCCCACGGGCCAGGTTTCGGCGGACCAGTTGGTGATCGCGTGGGTCGGGACGTCCATTGCCTGCAGGTCGTCGAGCACGGCCCAGGTGCCGGGAACGGTGTTCGCGACTGTGTTCGCGTAGAGCGATGGGTAGGCGGTTAGGCGGCGCCTGTCGTCGGAATCGTCCAGTTCGGCCGCCAGGGCGGCGAAGGTCTCGCCGCCATCGGCGCGCAGGTTGCGGGCGGGGAAGTCGATGCGTGCCATGAAGGCGCGGGCATTGGGTTCCGAGAGCTCATCGGCCCAGGCCAAGTGGGGCTGCCAGTCGATGAGCACGCCGCCGATGTCGAAAACCACGTTGGAGAGAGTCACGGGGCGGCCTCC
>JBCCCB010000318.1:0-4812 GCA_039033775.1 Pseudomonadota bacterium
AGCCCAAATTGGACGACCTTGACCGCCGTCTCCTCGCCGCCCTCAAAGCCGACGGCCGCGCCAGCGTCTCGACCCTGGCCGCGCAACTAACCGTCACCCGCGCCACGATCCGCGCCCGAATGGCGCGCCTGCGCCAATCCGGCGACCTCCTCGGCTTCCGCGCCGTGCTCAAAGCCGACCTCGCCGACCGCCCCGTCCGCGGCATCATCCTGATCGAGATCGAGGGCCACGGCGCGCCCCGCGTCGCCCGCCTGCTGGCCGCCATGCCCGAAGTCGAGGCCGTCCATTCCACCCATGGCCGCTGGGACCTGATCGCCGACCTGGGCGCCGACACGCTGGAACAGCTCGACACCACCTTGAACCGCATCCGATCCATCGACGGCGTCAGCCGATCCGAAACCAATCTCTACCTGGCCACCAAGCGCGGCTGACCGCTCAGCGCTTGCGCCCGAACGGCTTCTCGGGCGCCTCCGCAAACCCTACCGGCAGATCGCCGAACAGGCCCGCTTCGGCCCCACCCCACGCCACCATCCACGGCAACGGTTCGGCCAGATTGCCATGCCGCGCCCACTCGAAATACCCCCGCGCCCCCAAAGCCGGGACCGGTTCGCAGGCCACGGGGTCCCGCAACACCAACCCCACCGGCCCGCCGAACCAGGGCGACGCGCTCTCGGTCACGAAATCCACCACCTCGACCGACCCGATCACCGCCCCGCGCACGAGCGCATCGGGCCGCGGCACCGTCACACCGTCCCGCCCCATGCGCCAGACGGCCCAATCGTATTCGTCCCGCGTCATCCCCAAGGCCGCATGCACCGCCACCCGGCCCGTCCCCATCCCACCGACCCGCACGGAATAGACTGACCGGTTCTCGATATCCTTCCCGCCATGCAGGATCGCCCACGCCCAAGGCTGCCGCACCGACAGGGCCAGGCGCGGCAGTGTCACAACTGGACTGCCCCGGGCGCCGATCGACCTCCCGGTCCACAATCCCGCCGGCTCAGAACAAACCCCACACGATCACAGACACGACCGACCGGTCGAGCGACCAACACTTGGCCATACACAGTCACGGACCGATGATGAACCATGGATTAACCTTAACGCGCCCCCACTTCTTCCTTTCGGAAATATCCCGGGGGGCGCGAAGCGCGGGGGCAGCGCCCCCTCCGCCGCCTCCGTCAGATCTCCGCCAGCAGCGATTCCCCCGCCGAAGTCTCACAGACGCCGGGGTTGTCCTCCACATGGATCACCTGGACCACGCCGTCCTCCACATACATCGAATAGCGCTTCGACCGGCCATGCAGCCCCGCCGGCGGCGCGTCGAAGGTCAGCCCCAAAGCCCGCGTGAACCCGCCATCCGCATCCGCCAGCATATGCAGCCCGGCCTCGGCCGCCCCGGTCGACTCGCCCCAGGCCTTCATCACGAAGGGGTCGTTCACAGCCACGCAGACGATGCTCTCGACGCCCTTCTCCGCGAACTGATCCTTGGTCCGCAGGAAGCTCGGCACATGGGCCGACGTGCAGACACCCGTATAGGCGCCCGGCACGCCGAACACGACCATCTTGCCGCCGACGGCCAGGGAATGCAGCGACACCGTCTCCGGCCCGCTTTCGCCCAATCGGATCAGCTCCGCATCCGGCAGTTTGTCACCCTTTGAAATGGCCATGTGGCGTTCCTCGCATATTTGATGTTCCGTCCGACGGGATATAGCTGTTCCAGGGGCAGGGGCCAGCGGAGGGTGCCATGGACCACATCGCCGTGATCGGAGCCGGGCAGGCGGGCGCCAGCGCCGTCGAGACGCTGCGCAAGCAGGGCTTCAAGGGGCGCCTGACCCTCTGGGGGGCCGAAGCGGAGCTGCCCTATCAGCGTCCGCCCCTCTCGAAAGCCTATCTGCTGGGCGAGATGACACGCGACCGCCTGCACCTGCGCACCGCCGAGTTCTACGCCGACCAGGGGGTCGAGTTACGCTTGGGCACCTGGGTCGAAACGCTGGATCCCGCCGCCAAGTCCCTCGCCTATTCCTCCGGGACCGAGACCTTCGATGCCGCCATCCTGGCCACCGGCTCGACCAACTACACGCTGCCCGACAGCTGCACGGCCGGCCTGCCGGGCACCCATACGATCCGGACGCTCCAGGACATCGACCGACTTCAGCCCGAGATGACGGAAGGCCGGCGCATGCTCGTCGTCGGGGGCGGCTATATCGGATTGGAAGCGGCGGCGGTGGCCCGCAAGATCGGCCTCCAGGTGACTCTGGTCGAACTCAATGTCCGCCTGCTGGGCCGGGTCGCCTGCAAACCGACGGCGGATTGGTTCCGCCAACTCCATCGCGACCATGGCGTCGATATCCGGGAAGGCGTCGGGCTGGATACCCTGCTGGGCGATAACGAGATCCAGGGCGCCCGGCTGACCGATGGCGACGTTTTGCCCGTCGACGTCGTCATCGCCGGGATCGGGGCCAAGCCCGAGACGTCTTTGGCCGAGGCCGCCGGGCTGAAGATCGACGACGGCATTGCCGTGGACGAATTCGGGCGGACCTCGGCAGACGGGGTCTGGGCGGCGGGGGATTGCTGCTCCTTCCCCTATCGCGGCCGCCGGATACGCCTGGAATCTGTGCCCAATGCCATTCACCAGGCCGAAACGGTGGCGGCGAACATCCTGGGTGCCAACACTCCGTATCAGGCCAAGCCCTGGTTCTGGTCCGACCAATACGATGTGAAGCTGCAGATCAGCGGCCTGAACGAAGGCTATGACGACATCATCGTCCGCAATGGCGACGGCCGGTCCCATTGGTACTTCGCCGGCGACGAATTGCTGGCCGTGGACGCCATGAACGACCCCCGCGCCTATATGGTCGGCAAGCGCCTGATCGACGCGGGTCGCTCGCCCGACCGGGCGGCCGTGGCCGATGGCGACGTGCCGGTGAAGTCCCTGTTGTGAGGCCCGATTGAGGATCGTTGCGGGCCGCTGGCGCGGCCGCCGCCTGGCCTCGGTCGGCAAGGGCGATGCAGCCGCGCATCTGCGACCCACCACGGACCGGGTGCGGGAATCGATCTTCAACCTCCTGACCAACTCCCAGGGCGTGGATCTGGGCGGCCTGCGGGTCCTCGACGTCTTCGCGGGCACCGGCGCCTTGGGGTTGGAAGCGCTCAGCCGCGGCGCGACCTCTGCGACCTTCATCGACCAGGGCCGGACATCGCTGAAACTGCTGCGCGAGAACATCGCCCTGCTGGACGCGCCTGCGCGCATCCATGCCGGCGACGCCCGCCGCCCCGGCTCCGGCACACCCCACGATCTGATCTTCCTTGATCCCCCCTATGGCAAGGATCTCGGCGGTCCCGCCCTTTCGGCGCTGTCCGACAATGGCTGGCTGGCCAAAGGGGCCCTGGTCGTGTGGGAGGACGGGTCGCCCCCGACCCTCCCGGCCTTCCTTACCCAGATCGACCAGCGCCGCTACGGCGACACCGTGGTGACCCTCGCCACGTAGGATGGGGTTTCACCCCATCTTCGCCGCCCGGGGAAAGATGGGGTAAAACCCCATCCTACCGCATCACCTCTCGAACGTCCGACACCAGACCGGCCCCGTCATAGCCCTTCCCGTCCATCTCGGTGATCCAAGCCTCGACGACCCCGTCGCCCAGCACCTCGATCTCCGCCGTCACCTCGGGCGACAGCTCCGCGATCTCATTGCCCGAGGCAACGATCACCTCCCGCCCCTCGGCATCGCCCACATCATGGGCGCGTCCCGCCCAGGCCGATGCCATGGCGCCGGAATTGGCGTCGATCACCGCGCGCAAGTCCGGGCCCAGCCCTTCATAGACATCCCGGTTCATCGCCCACAGGAAATAGAGGTTATAGAGCGACCGATCCCCCGCCACATCCGTATGGCTGTCGGTCAACTCGTCCAGCTTCAGCGACGGCGCCTGCTCCCAGGTGATGACACCCCCGTCCAGCACACCCCTCGACAGGGCCTCCGGAAAGGCCGGCACCGGCATCCCGATGGGATTGGCCCCCATGGCATCCAGCAACAGCGTCGCCGGTCGCGATGGCCCCCGCAGGTTCAGCCCCCGGAAGTCGTCCAGGCTCTCCGGCGCGTCGCCCTTCAGATGCACCAGCCCGCGCCCATGCATATGGGCCGCGATCACATGGATATCCGCGAAATCGTCCATCAGATGCGCCTGGGTGTATTCCCACGCCGCCACCGACGCTGCCTCCGCCGATTTCGGCGTCATGAACGGCAGCTCCAGCGCCTCCGCCTCAGGGAAGCGCCCGGCCTGATAACCCGGGATGATCCAGCCGCCATCGACGGCCCCGTCGGCGATCAGATCGTACATATTCACCGCCGAGCCGCCGAGTTGCATGAACGGATACAGCTCGACCGCGATCCGGCCGCCCGATTGCTCTTCGATGGCCTCGGCCCAGGGCGCCATGAAATGGGTCGGATTGGCCGAGTTCGGGTTCACGAAGTGCTGGAACCGCAAGGTGACTTCGGGCTCCGCCGAAGCCGAAAAGGCCAGGAACGGAAGCAGCAGCAGGGAACGAAAGGTCATCTCGGGACCCCCTATTTTGCGTCAGGGTTGCTTACCTAACGCAAATCGGGCCGCAAGGAAAGGAAAATCTTGCGAATGATTCGCAGGAACCGTCAGTCAGCCCGGACCCGCACATACGCGATCACATCCTGCACCCGCCGCGCCGCCTGTAACCCCAGGGCCGCCAGACGCTCGGTCATCGCGTCCACATCCGCCTCGCCCCCCGGATAGACCCCCGGATGCACCTCCAGCACCACCAGATCGCAGCGCCCCAGCACC
>JBCCCB010000319.1:0-4777 GCA_039033775.1 Pseudomonadota bacterium
AGGAGGCACCCATGGGTCAGCTCATCGACGGCGTCTGGCACGACGACTGGTACGACACCAAGACATCCGGCGGCAAATTCGTCCGCTCCACGGCGGGCTTCCGCAATTGGATCACCGCCGACGGTGCCCCCGGCCCGTCGGGCGAGGGCGGCTTCAAGGCCGAGGCGAACCGCTACCATCTCTATGTCTCGCTCGCCTGTCCCTGGGCCCACCGCACGCTGATCTTCCGCAAGCTGAAGGGCCTCGAAGATCTGATCGGCGTCTCTGCCGTCCATCCCGACATGCTATCGGACGGCTGGACCTTCGACACCGACGGCCACGGTGCCACCGGCGACCGGCTCTTTGGCCTGCCCTTCCTGCGGGACATCTACACGAAGGCCAAACCGGACGTCTCGGGCCGGGTCACGGTGCCGGTCCTGTGGGACAAGCAGCAAGGCACCATCGTGTCGAACGAAAGCGCCGAGATCATCCGCATGTTCAACACGGCCTTCGACGGGCTGACCGGCAATGACCTGGACTTCTACCCCGAAGATCTCCGCGCCGAGATCGACCGCATCAACGACCGCGTCTATCCGGACATCAATAACGGCGTCTACAAATCCGGCTTCGCCACGTCCCAATCGGCCTATGACGAAGCGGTTCATGCGCTCTTCGATGCCCTGGACTGGGTCGAAGCACGACTGGCCGACCGCCGCTATCTGACAGGCGACCGGATCACCGAGGCCGATTGGCGCCTCTTCACGACGCTGATCCGCTTCGATCTGGTCTATCACCAGCATTTCAAGTGCAACCGCAAGCGGATCGTCGACTATCCCAACCTCTGGGGCTGGACGCGCGAGATGTACCAAGTGCCCGGCGTGGCCGAGACCGTGGGGATCGACCACATCGTCCGCCACTACCATTACAGCCACGAAAGCATCAATCCGCACCGGATCATCCCGATCAACCCGGTCTTGGATTTCAACGCCCCCCATGGCCGCGACAGGCTGCCCGCCAGGGGGATGGCGGCCGGGTGACCGACCGGCAAAGGCCAGGCCCACCGGAATGGGCCTGGCTCAGGGGTCTCGATGGGAAAAGACCCCGGCGCGGGTCAGGCCCGTTCCAGGGCCCGCGCCGCGGCATCCCGGACCGGAGGGGGGCCGGCATGGAATGCCACGACGTCGATCAGGTCGTCATCGTCCATCCCCGATGGCAGCATCGCGCAGACATTGGGGACATGGGCGAAGATCGCCCCATCGGCGAAGACCGCACCCGAGCCGACGAACAGGAGACGCGCATTGGGATGTCGCCAGGCGGCAAGGTCGGTGAAGACCAGGGGAATGCCGCAGGCCATGTCCAAGTCGATCAGGATGACGTCCGGATTGGTGGTCAGCAGAAGCCGCTCCACCTGGTCGGGTTCGTCGGCCTGGAGAAAGCGAACGCCTTGAACAGCAAGCCGTCGGCCCATCTCCCGTCGCAGGCCCAGGCCGGCCGGGCGGCCGCCGATTGCAAGGACCAGGGGTGTCGAAAATCTATGGGTCATGTCGTCTCCCTTGGTACCGGACAACCGGGTGGGCTGACCTAGTCCACGAGGCTTGGGCGCCAAAACTTAACGGTTCGTTAATGCCTGTTTCCGTGGCGGCGGAGACCCGCCGATTGCACCCCGGAACCGGCGGGACTATGCCGTTCAAGACCTTCCGGAGGACGAAATGACGACCACCATAACCATCTGCGACACCTGCAAACGCGACGATTGGGACGCCGCCTCCGGCACCACCGACGGCGAGGTGCTGGCCGCCCTGATCGAGGCCGCCGCCACTGGCGCGCCCGGCGTGCAAACCCGCCGCCATTCCTGCCTGATGGGCTGTTCCGGCGCCTGCAACGTCACCCTGCAAGCCCCTGGAAAGATGGCTTATACCCTGGGCCGCTTCGACCCGACGCCCGATGCCGCCGCCGGGATCGTGGACTATGCTAGCCAGCACGCCGCCGCCGAAACCGGCGTGGTCCCCTTCCGCGACTGGCCCCCGGCGATCAAGGGCCATTTCGTCACCCGCCACCCCCCGCTCGACTGACATGGACGCGCCGCGCGACCATGGCGGCGGGCTCGACGCGGCGCGCGCCGCCCATGGCGGCGCGGATTGGATCGACCTGTCCACCGGCATCAACCCGCAGCCCTATCCCCTGCCCGACCTGCCCGCCCGCGCCTGGACCGCCCTGCCCGACCGCGACGCCCAAGACGCCCTGATCGCCGCCGCCCGCGCAATCTGGCAAGTCCCCGCCGGCGCCGACATCCTGCCCGCCCCCGGCGCCTCGGCCCTGATCGCCCGCCTGCCGCTGATCGCGCCCCCCGGTCCGGTCCGCATCCCCGGCCCCACCTATAACGAACACGAAGCCGCCTTCCGCGCCGCCGGCCACGCCATCGCCCCCGATGGCCCGACCCAGGTCCTCGTCCACCCCAACAATCCCGACGGCCACTGGCACGATGCCCTGCCCGTCGCCGACCTGACCATCCTCGACGAAAGCTTCTGCGACGTCGCCCCCGACCGCTCGCACGTCGCCCTGACCGACCGCCCCGACACCCTTATCCTCAAGAGCTTCGGCAAGTTCTGGGGCCTCGCCGGCCTCCGCCTCGGCTTCGCCATCGCCCATCCCGACACGCTCGCCCCGCTGCGCGACGCGCTCGGCCCCTGGCCGGTCTCGGGCCCCGCCCTCGCCATCGGCACCGCCGCCCTGCGCGACACCGCCTGGGCCGACGCCACCCGCACCCGCCTGACCGCCGACGCCGCCCGTCTGGATGCGCTCATGGCCCCCCATGGCGCCATCGTCGGCGGCACGTCCCTCTACCGCCTCTACGACACCGGCGACGCCGCCACCCTCCAAACCCGCCTCGCCCGCCACCGCATCTGGTCCCGCATCTTCCCCTACTCGGCCACCTGGCTCCGCCTGGGCCTCCCACCCGCCGAGGCCTGGCCCCGTCTGCAAAGCGCGCTGGCATGATCCTGCCCCTCGCCATGGCCATCGACGCGATCCTGGGCGAGCCCGACTGGCTCTGGTCCCGGCTGCCCCACCCTGCCGTCCTGATGGGCCGTCTGGTCACGCATCTGGACGACACCTTCAACCACGGCCCGCTCCGCCGGCTCCGCGGCGCGCTCGCCATCGCGATCCTGGTGGCCCTCGCGGGCATCACGGGCTGGGCCATCGTCCTGATCCCCAGCGATGTCCCCCAAATCATCGTCGCCGCCATCCTCCTGGCCCAACGGTCGCTGGTCGACCATGTCCGCGCCGTGGCCAACGCCCTGCGCCAGTCGACCGCCCAAGGGCGCCAGGCCGTTGCCCGGATCGTGGGCCGCGACACCGCGCAGATGGACGCCCCCGCCATCGCCCGCGCCGCCATCGAAAGCGGCGCCGAAAACCTCTCCGACGGCGTCATCGCGCCGGCCTTCTGGTTCGCCGTCGCGGGCCTGCCCGGCATGCTGATCTACAAGGCCGTCAACACCGCCGACAGCATGATCGGCTACCGCACGCCCCGATACGAACGCTTCGGCTGGGCCGCCGCCCGCCTGGACGACGCGCTAAACTGGATCCCGGCCCGCCTCACGGCCCTGCTGATCCTGGCCGCCCACGGCGCCTGGTCCCATTGGCGCCAGCTGCCCCGCGACGCCCGCCTCCACCGCTCGCCCAATGCCGGCTGGCCCGAAGCCGCGCTGGCCCCGGTCCTGGACGTCGCCCTATCCGGCCCGCGCAGCTATGACGGCGAAACACGGGACTTCCCCTGGGTCCACGCCGCCGGCCGCCGCGACCCCGGCGCGGACGATATCGACCGGGGGTGCACGGCGCTCTGGCGCGCCTGGGCTGCCGCCCTTGCCCTGGCCATCCTCGTCTCCTTCCTCTGATCAGACTTGCCTGGCCAAAATGTTCCGGTAAAGTTCTCCCCACCAGAAGCGGAGAACCCCTTGCCCCTCGGCCCCAAACTGAACGGCACCCTCCGGCGCTTCATCGAACGCCAACCGGTCTTCTTCGTCGCCACCGCGGCCGAAACCGGCCGCGTGAACCTCTCGCCCAAGGGGGCCGATACGCTCCGCATCCTGGACGACAGCCATATCCGCTGGCTGAATCTCTCGGGCAGCGGGAACGAGACGGCGGGCCATATCCGTGCCCAGAACCGCATCCCTCTGATGTTCTGCGCCTTCGAGGGCGATGCCCTGATCCTGCGTGTCTACGGCCGGGCATCGACCCTCCATCCCCGCGATCCGGGCTGGGACGCGGCCCCATCGCCGACTTCCCGACCCTGGCCGGCAGCCGCCAGATCTTCGACATGACCATCGACGGGGTCCAAACCTCCTGCGGAACGGGCGTGCCGCGCATGGCCCATATCGCCGACCGGGCACAGACCGAACTGGTGCCCTATTACGACGACATGGGCCCTGACGGCGTGCGCGACTATTGGCGCAAGAAGAACCTCCATACCATCGACGGCTTCGAAACTGGCCTCTTCGACGATTGACGCCAGACCCGCTCAGGCCCGCTGGACGCGCACCTCTTGCGACACCAGCTCGGCCATCCCCATCGTCATCAAGAAAGACACATCCGCCGCGTCCCGTCCCACGCCGATCAACGCCATGCTGGACGGTGTCGCCATGCCCGTCGCATCCACCAGATGCCACGCCCCGTCCAACCAGACCTCTGCCACGGCATGAAAATCGGGCGGATCCACGTCGGGCGCATAGACGCTGGCCATCCGCGCCGGCACGCCGCCCGCCCGCGCCAGGGTGATCATCACATGGGCATAATCCCGGCA
>JBCCCB010000320.1:0-4751 GCA_039033775.1 Pseudomonadota bacterium
AGCCTATGATAATAAAGGATAATTTTGAAAAGTGGCAGCCCGTAGGGGAATCGAACCCCTCTTTCCAGGTTGAAAACCTGGCGTCCTAACCGATAGACGAACGGGCCATGCCGTGGCGTGTCGGGTATGTAGGCGAGGGGCAATGGAGCCGCAAGCGATTTTTCAGGCCCAGATCGCCGCGTATTCGACAGCCTAGGCGCCGGTCGCGGGGGCCATGTCCTCGACCTTCACCTGCACGGTTTCGCGGCCCTGCCAGCGGTTGAGTTCCAGGCGTCCCGCCACGTGGATCGGACCGCCCGCCGCCGCGTCCACCGCGGCGGATATGCCGCTTGCGGCGGCGTTGAACGCGATCCCATCCAGCTTGACCGGACCACCATCGGTCAGCATCAGCTTCAGGTGGCCATCGCCGACAGGCCGGCTGAAGGCCACCCGGACATCCGGAAAGGCGAAGCGCGGGGCAGGGGCGCCTTGACCGAAGGGGCCCGCGGTCTCCAGCGCGCGAACCAGATCCGCCGTCGCGGCCCCGGGCATCAGCGGGCCGTCGATGCGCAGGTCGCCGCGCCCGCCCCGGCCCGCGCCCTGGCGCGCCAGCAGAGCCTCCAGCCGGCCCATCGCGTCGTCCAGCCGGTCGGCCGCGACGGTCAGACCGGCCGCCATCCGATGTCCGCCCCCCTTTATCAGCAGACCTTCCGCCGCCAGCCGCTGGATGGCCGCGCCGATATCGACACCGGCCACCGACCGGGCCGAGCCTTGTCCTGTCCCGTCATCCCGCATCCCGATCACGACGGCGGGCAGGCCGGTCGCCTCCTTCAAGCGGGACGCCACGATCCCCACCACGCCGGGATGCCAGCCCTCGCCGGCGGCCCAGGCCAGGGCGCCATCGCGGTCGGCGGCCTGGTCCTTGGCGGCCTCGGTCACCCTGGCCTCGATGGCGCGCCGTTCACCGTTCAGCGTGTCCAGGCGGGCCGCCAGGGCCTCGGCCTCGGCCTGGTCCTCGGTCGATAGCAGCCGGGCACCGAGATCGGCCGCGCCGATCCGCCCGCCGGCATTGATGCGTGGACCGAGCACATAGCCCAACGCGTAGGACGAGGGCGGCCCGTCCAGCCGCGCCACATCGGCCAGGGCGCGCAGGCCCGGCCGCGCCCGGCGCGCCATGACGGTCAACCCTTGGGTCACCAGCGCCCGGTTCACCCCGACCAAGGGCGCCACGTCGGCGACGGTGGCCAGGGCCACCAGGTCGAGCATTGCCATCAGGTCCGGTACCGGGGCACCGTCGAACCGCAGGCGCCGGTTTGCCTCGACCAGGACCAGGAACACCACGGCCGCGGCGCAGAGATGGGCCATCGTGCCGTCTTCGTCCTGCCGGTTCGGGTTCACCACGGCCAGGGCGGGCGGCAGCGTCTCGCCACCCAGGTGGTGGTCGAGCACGATCACGTCGCAGGGCTTCGCGGCCGCCAGGGCATCGTGGGACAAGGTCCCGCAATCCACGCAGACGATCAGGTCATGGGCCGTGGCCAGTCTTTCCATGGCGGGCGCGTTCGGCCCGTATCCTTCGTCGATCCGGTCGGGGACGTAGATCGTGGCCGACCGGCCCAGACCGCGCAGCCACCAGACCAGCAGGGCCGCCGACGCGCCGCCATCCACGTCGTAATCGGCGAAGATGGCGATGCGCTGTTTTTGCCGAACCGCCGCCAGGATCCGCTCGGCCGCCGGTTCCATGTCCCGCAGCCCCAATGGATCGGGCAGCAGATCCCGCAGCTTGGGTGTCAGGAACGCGGCCACGTCCTGCGGGCCGATCCCGCGCCGGGCGAGGTGTCGGGCAAGGGCCAGGGGATGGCCCGTCTGGGCAATGGCTTCGGCCAGGCGTTCCTGGGCGGGGTCCAGACCCACCCAGGCACGGCCGGTCACGGATTGGGAGACGCCTAGATACGACATGACCCCGCTTTCGCCCGCGGCTGATGCGGGCGCAAGAGCCCCGGACAGGGCCATGGCCTGTCGCGGAGACGGTCCGGCCCGCGCGTCAGGTCGGATTGCGATAGGTCATGCGCCGCACGGATCCGGTCTTCGAGCGCATCAGGATCGTCTCGGCGGTCAGATAGCCCACCTCGCGTTTGATCCCCGGCACGATGGATCCGTCGGTGACGCCCGTGGCCGCGAAGATGACGTCCGAGGTCACCATGTCGTCGCGGGTATAGACCCGGTCCAGATTCTTGATCCCGGCGTTCTTGGCCCGGGCCCGCTCGTCCTCGTTGCGGAAGATCAGGCGGCCATACATCTGCCCGCCCATGCATTTGAGCGCCGCCGCCGCCAGCACGCCCTCGGGCGCGCCGCCCGATCCCATATACATGTCGATTCCGGTCTTGTCGGCTTCGGCACAATGGATCACGCCCGCCACGTCGCCATCGGTGATCAGCCGGATCGCGCAGCCCGTCGTACGGAGCTCGGCGATCATCTCTTCGTGCCGGGGGCGTTCCAGGGCGCAGACGGTGATGTCGTCGGTCGAACAGCCCTTGGCGGCGGCGAGGGCGTTCACCCGCTCGGACGGGGACATGTCCATGGTGACGACCCCCGCGCGGTAGCCCGACCCGATGGCCAGCTTGTCCATGTAGACGTCCGGCGCGTGCAGCAGCGTGCCCCGAGGCGCCATGGCGATCACGCAAAGCGCGTTGGGCATGTCCTTGGCCGTCAGCGTGGTGCCTTCCAGCGGATCCAGCGCAATGTCGACCTCGGGCCCTTTCCCGGTGCCCACTTCCTCCCCGATGAACAGCATGGGGGCCTCGTCCCGCTCGCCCTCGCCGATGACGACCGTGCCCGCGATATCCAGGATGTTGAGCTGGTCGCGCATGGCGTTGACCGCAGCTTGGTCGGCGGCCTTCTCGTCGCCCCGGCCGATCAGCCGCGTCGACGCCATGGCGGCGGCTTCCGACACGCGGGCGAGGCCCAGGGACAACATGCGGTCGTTGAAATCGGTCTTGGTCATGGAAGCAGGTCCTGGTTGTGGGATGCGTCCGGCTTAGGAGGCTGGCCCGTCCGGGGCAAGGCTGCAGGCGCGAACCGCCCTGCCGGCCGACGGCGGATCGCGCGGCGATCAGTGGCCCGGCGCGATCGCCCCGGCCAGTTCGTCGATCCGGGCCAGTTCCTCGGCCGAGAAGTCCAAGTTGCCGACGGCCCCCACGCAATCCACCACCTGTTCGGGCCGCGACGCGCCGATCAGGGCCGATGTCACGCGCCCCCCGCGCAAAACCCAGGCCAGCGCCATCTGCGCCAGGCTCTGGCCGCGCGCGGCCGCGATCTCATTCAGCTCGTTCAGCCCGGCGACCACATCCGTCGTGATCCCCTCCTTCGACAGCGACTTGCCCTGGCTGGCCCGGCTGTCCTCTGGCACGCCGCCCAGATACGTCTTGGTCAGCAGGCCCTGGGCCAGTGGCATGAAGACGATGGATCCGGTCCCATTCTCCTCCAGGACGTCCAGCAGCCCATCCCGTTCGATCCAGCGATCCAGGATGCTGTAGCTCGGCTGATGGATGAGACAGGGCGTCCCCAGATCCCGCAGGATGGCCGTGGCGGCCCGGGTCTGGGCGGCGTCGTAGCTGCTGATCCCGGCATAGAGCGCGCGGCCCGACCGCACGATGGCGTCCAGCGCGCCCATCGTTTCTTCCAGCGGCGTGTCCGGATCGAAGCGGTGGCTGTAGAAGATGTCGACGTAATCGAGCCCCATCCGCTTCAGCGATTGGTCGCAGGACGCGACCAGGTACTTCCGGCTGCCCCATTCGCCGTAGGGCCCGGGCCACATGTCGTAGCCCGCCTTGGACGACACGATCACTTCGTCCCGGAACGGCGCGAAATCCTCGCGCATCAACCGACCGAACGCGGTCTCCGCGGCGCCGGGGGCGGGTCCATAATTGTTGGCCAGGTCGAAATGGGTGATCCCGTGATCGAACGCCGTGCGGCAGATGTCCCGCTTGGTCTGGTGGGGTGTGTCGTCTCCGAAATTGTGCCACAGCCCCAGCGAGATCGCGGGCAGCTTCACCCCCGACCGCCCGCATCGCCGATAGGCCATGCGATCGTAGCGGTCGGGTGCGGGGGCGTAGCGGGTCGGAAAGGCCACGCTCATGACGGCACCTGGATCTGCAACGCGACCGGGTCTCCGATCACCACGCCCGTCTCGACGACGCCCGACAGGGCGGAGGAGAGATCCCCCGGCGCGCAGGGGTGGGTGACGATCAGCACCGGCGCATCGCCGGTCGCGTGGTCGTATTGGCGCATCCGGTCGATCGAGATCCCGTGCTGGCCCAGCACCGTCGCCACCCGCGCCAAGGCGCCGGGTTCGTCGCGCAGCGTCAGGCGCAGGTAATGGGCGCAGGCCGTGGCGGCATTGCTCCGCCGGGGCGGGGTCAGGGTCGCGGCGGGCTGGCCAAAGGGCGGCAGGCGCAGGCCCCGCGCGATATCGGCCACGTCGGCCATCACGGCACTGGCCGTCGGTCCCTCGCCGGCGCCGGCGCCGCGCAGCACGATCTGGCCCACCGCATCGCCTTCGATCACCACCATGTTGGTCCCGCCCTCCAACTGGCCCAGGGGGCTGTCGGCGGGAACCAAGGTGGGCCGCATGCTTTGTTCGATCCCCGCCGCCGTCCGGCGCGCCTCGCCCAGCAGCTTGATCCGATAGCCCATGTCGCCCGCCCGGCGGATATCGTCGATGCTGACCCGCTCGATCCCCTGCAAGTGCACGCCTTCGAAATCGACCTGTGTCC
>JBCCCB010000321.1:0-4731 GCA_039033775.1 Pseudomonadota bacterium
GATCGCGATGACCCGCCCGCCCTCCTCGATGCTCTGCCGCGCGGCCTTCAAAACAGCAGCAATTTCAACGGGATGGTGGCCATAATCGTCGATGATCGGCACGCCGTTCCACTCGCCCACCCGCGTGAACCGCCGGTTCACCCCCCCGAACGCGGCGAGCCCGTCGCGGATCACATCCTTCGGAATACCAAGCTCCCGCGCCACGGCAACGGCCGACAAAGCGTTGGAAACATTATGATCTCCGGGCATCGGCAAGCGGCATCCTTCGATCACCTCGTCCTCACCCTGCAGCGCAATATCGAACAACGCGACCCCGCCTTCATACCGCAGCCCGACCGCGCGCACATCGGCCTGGGCGTTGAACCCAAACGTCACGATCCGCCGATCCGTCACCCGCCCGACCAAAGCGCGCACCTCCGGATGATCGGTGCAGCAGACGGCCAGACCATAGAACGGAATGTTGGACACAAAGTCCGTAAACCCTTGACGAAGCGCGTCAATCGAGCCCCAGTGCTCCATGTGTTCCGGGTCGATATTGGTCACGATGGCGATGGTCGCGGGCAGGCGGTTGAAGGTGCCGTCGCTCTCATCGGCCTCGACCACCATCCACTCGCCCTGCCCCATCCGGGCGTTGGAATCGTAGGCATGGATGATCCCGCCATTGATCACCGTCGGGTCCATCTCGCCCGCATCCAGCAGCGCCGCCACCATGGTCGTCGTCGTCGTCTTCCCGTGCGTCCCGGCCACCGCGATGTTCGACTTCAGCCGCATCAGCTCCGCCAACATCTCGGCCCGCCGCACCACCGGCAGACCTTGGGCGCGGGCGGCATCCAGCTCCGGATTGCCTGGCTTGATGGCAGAGGAAATCACAATGACATCAGCGCCTTCCAGGTTCTCGGCCTTCTGGCCGACGAAGACCTTCGCGCCCTTCGCTTCCAGCCGCTCGGTGATCTTCGACGCCTTCAGATCCGAGCCTTGGACCGTATAGCCGTGGCTCAGCAACACCTCGGCGATGCCCGACATGCCAATCCCGCCGATGCCCACAAAGTGGATCGGGCCCATCTGGGTGGGAAGCTTCGTGGCATTCATCTGGAACATCGCATTCATGTCTGGCTCACATATTCTGCCAGGTCCGCCAAGCGCGTCGCCGCGTCGGGCACCGCGACCGACAGGGCCGCGCGCGCCATCTTCGACGCACCCTGGGGGTTGGAAAGGATCAACTCGGCCTGCTCGGCCAAGCTGGACGAATTCAGTTTGGATTCCGGGATCAAGATCGCCGCACCCGCCTCGCTCAGGCCGCGGGCATTGGCCGTCTGGTGGTCGCCGGCGGCCACCGCATAGGGGATCAGGATCGCGGGCCGACCGATTACCGACAGGTCGGCCACGGTCGACGCGCCCGAGCGGCAGATCACCAATTGCGCATCCGCCATCCGCGTCGGGATGTCGTCGAAGAACGGCAGGACCTCGGCGTCGATGCCGGTCTGGGCGTAATATTGCGCGACCCGGTCGCCATCCTCGGGCCGGGCCTGATGGGCCACGCGGATGTGCTGGCGCATCGTCTCGGGCAGTTGCGACAAAGCCTCGGGCACCATGTCCGACAGGATGCGCGCGCCTTGGCTGCCGCCGATCACCAAGACCGACATGGGGTGGTCGCCCGGCGCGATGTAAGGGCTCTCGGCCCGCTTCAGGATCGCGGCGCGAACGGGGTTGCCCACATGGATCCCCTCGACCCCCTCGGGCAACACGGTCGGCCAGGTGCCGCAGGCGAACGCATCCACGCGGGTGGCGAAGACTTGGTTCACCCGGCCCAACACACCATTCTGTTCATGGATCAGGCGGGGTAACTTCATCATCACGGCGGCCGCCATGGCCGGGATCGCGGGATATCCGCCGAAGCCGGCGACCACGTCCGGCGTTTCCCGCTTGAAGGCCCGCATGGCCCGCATCGCCCCGCCCATCAGCTTGAACGGCACGCCCAGCTTGGCCACCAAGCCGCCCCGCGCGAAGGTTGCGGACGGCATCACCTCGATCTCGACCTCGTCCGGGAACCCGCCCGCATAGCGCGCGCCCCGGTCGTCGGTGCTCAGCTTCACCCGCCAGCCGCGTGAAAGCATCTCCTCGGCCAAAGCCTGGGCCGGGAACATGTGGCCCCCGGTGCCGCCCGCGGCGATGACGATGAGGCGGCTCATCTATAACCGTTCGACAGCAGGTGATCGCCGATCTCGGCCTGGGGCCGGGTCCGCGTGAAACACAAGAGCATCCCCATCAGCAGTCCCATCGCGATCAGCGACGAGCCGCCATAGCTGACGAAGGGCAGCGTCATGCCCTTGGCGGGCAGCAGGCGCACGGCCACCCCCAGATTGATGAAGGCCTGCGACGCCAGCAACACCGTCAGCCCCGTCCCCGCCAGGCGGATGAACATGTCCCGCTCGACACATAGCCGCAGCAGGCAGCGGGCCGCGATGAAGCCGAAGAGCGCGACGACGAATAGCACCATGAGCAGCCCATACTCCTCCGCCGCGACCGCGATGATGAAATCCGTGTGAGCGTCGGGGAGGATCCATTTCACCCGTCCCTCGTTGACGCCGGTGCCGAAGAAGCCGCCTTCGCGGATGGCGTCGATGGCATAGCCCATCTGGGTGCGCGGATCGACTTCGGGGGACAGGAAACCGTCGATGCGCCGGGCGAAATGTTCGGAATTATTGTAGGCGAAGATGCCGACCACGCCCACGGCGCCGACCACGCCGGTCAGGATCGCGATGGGCGCCCCGGCCACGAAATAGACCGCGGACCAGGCGACGATGGTCAGCATCGCCTGGCCGAAATCGGGTTGCAGGGCCAGGAAGGCGATGATCACCACCAGGATCGCGAAGCTGATCGACTTGCCGGGCGGGCCGCCCGGTTCGGCGGCCGAGGCCATCAGCCAAGCTGTGATGATCACGAAGACGGGCTTGAGGAATTCCGAGGGCTGGAGCGAGGCGAACCCCAAGGAATACCAACGGGTTGCGCCCTTTCCGAAATCCGTTCCGAAGACCGGCAGCAGCATCATCGCGGCGGCCGCCAGGAAGAAGCCCAGGACGCCCAGGCGCCGGACCATCTGGGGCGTCAGCATGGACGTGCCCAACATGACGGCGAAGGCCATCAGGCCGAAGATCGCCTGCCGCTGGACATAGTGGAACGGCTGCAACCCGTTCCGTTCCGCCAGCGGCACGGAGGCCGCGAAGCCCAAAAGAAGACCGATGGCGAACAGCAGGACGAGCGCGCCCAGCACGCCCTTGTCCAATGTCCGCCACCAACGGGAAACGATGGCCTCGCCCGGTGAGACGATGACCGCGCCGTGCGCGATTTCAGTCATGGAGCCGCCTGTCCATTTTATACTGCCCTGCCCGGTTGTCCGGGTCTGTGACGGCACTGTAACGAAACGGAGCGAATCAGGCCAGAGGCTTTTGTCCGGCGTGATCGGATGGGGGGGCGCCCCCCGTACACCCGGCGTACACCCCCCGTGCGAACGTCCGTTCGCACGGTTTTGGTGACGGGATTTTAAGGGGTCTGTGTCTGTGCGGGCGGAGAGGGCGGGAGCGAGGGGTCTCCCCTCGCGCTCCCCGGGATATTTTCGAAAGGAAGAAGAGGGGGCGTTAAGGTTAATACGTGCTTACCGTCTTCACGGGTTCAGAAAAGCGCATGGCCTGACCTCGGCCCTCGGATCCGGGCGGCAGGGCTCAGCCGACGGGGGCGCCGTGTTGAGCTACATCAAGGATGCCGGGGGCATTGCGTGTATCCTGAAACAGTCATGGAACCGTCGCGGGATCGGCCGATCCGAACGACGGTCTATCGCGGTCGACCGGCCGCGCGGCACAGATCGGGGGGAGCGACGAACACCATGTCCAATGTCACAACGCTATTCCGCAACGACGACCAGATGGATGCCCGTCGCAGACCGCCCGGCGCGGTGCTGGGTGACGCCTTTCGGGAGACGTGCTCGGGCTGCGGCGATTGCAAGGCGGTCTGCCCGCTGTCGGTGATCGAGACCGACGAGTCCGGTTATCCCTACTTGCTGGACGGGGCGACCTGTCACCATTGCGGCCTCTGCGCCGATATCTGCACCCGTGGCGCCATCGCGTTCACTGAGCGGACCCGGGTGGGGCTCGAATTGGTGCTGGCCGTCGAGCGGGTCATGAACCGGCCCTGACGGGGCCGGTCAAGCCGCGACGGCGGGGACAAGGCCCGCTGGCCGACAAGGGCGGCCCGTCGAGCGGCCGCGAAACGCCTTAGCCCAGGACGGCCGCGATCTTGGCCTTCGCGCTTTCGGGATCTTCGCCGTAGGAAATCAGGTCGACCACCGTCCCCTGGTCGTCCAGCACGAAGACCGAGGCATAATGGTCGACGGTGTAGTCGCCATCGCCCAGGGGCCGCTTCTGCCAATAGACCCGCCAGGACCGGGCCATGGCCCAGACATCCTCCGGATCGCCGGTCACGCCCAGGACACGGTCGGTTTGGGGCTCCAGGTAGTCGCGCAGGAAATCGGCCGTGTCCAGTTCGGGGTCGACGGTGACGAAATAGGCGCCGATCTCGTCCGGGCCGACCTCCAGGTCGGTCAGCCAGGTTTCCATGTCATAGACCGTGGTCGGGCAGATTTCGGGGCAATGGGTGAAGCCGAAGAACAGCAGCGTGGGACGGCCCTGGAACGCGGCCTCGGTGATGGTGGCGCCATCATGGGTGATCAATTCGAAC
>JBCCCB010000322.1:0-4730 GCA_039033775.1 Pseudomonadota bacterium
GTAGCGGTAATCATGCGCCTCCTCCTTGGAGCGCATGGACCGGGTCTCGGCCTTTTCCACGTCGTAGAGCCGGGTCTCCTGCACCACCGCGCCGCCCGCCTCCAGGATCGCGATCTGGCGCTTGGCCTCCACGTCGATGGCCTGCTGGATGAATCGCAGCGAGTTCATGTTCTTGATCTCGCAGCGGGTGCCCAGATGCGCGAAATCCTGCGTTTCCTGATACTTCTCGTACTGACCCGGCCGGCAGACCGACACGTTCACATCGGCCCGCAGGTTCCCGTTCTGCATGTCGCCGTCGCAGGTGCCCAGGTAGCGCATGATCTGGCGCAGCTTGGTGACGTAGGCGGCGGCCTCCTCGGGTCCGCGGATGTCCGGGCGCGACACGATCTCCATCAGCGCCACGCCGGTGCGGTTCAGATCCACGAAAGACAGGGTCGGATCCATGTCGTGGATCGACTTCCCCGCATCCTGTTCCAGATGGATGCGTTCAATGCGGACCACGCGCGCGGTGCCGTCGCCCAACTCCACCAGCACTTCGCCCTCGCCCACGATCGGGTGGTAAAGCTGGCTGATCTGATAGCCCTGGGGCAGGTCGGGATAGAAATAGTTCTTGCGGTCGAAGGCCGACCGCGGGTGGATTTCCGCTTTCAGCCCCAGCCCCGTGCGCACGGTCTGGGCCACGCAATATTCGTTGATGACCGGCAGCATGCCCGGCATGCCGGCATCCACGAAGGCCACGTTGGAATTGGGTTCGGCCCCGAATTGCGTCGACGCGCCCGAGAACAGCTTGGCGTTCGACGCGACCTGGGCGTGGACCTCCATCCCGATGACCAATTCCCAGTCGTGCCGCTCGCCCGCGATCACTTTGGGCTTCGGGGTCTCGTGGGTCAGGTCGAGCATGGCGGCCTCCGGGTGCTGTGGGCGGGGGTTTAGGGCGCCGGCGGCGAGGGGGCAAGATGGGGGTTGCGCCGCGCTATCCCAGAATAATACCATACAGTATGGTACGAAAGAGACTCCCATGCAAAACGCTTGGTTGCTAGGGGCCGGACTGGCCATGGCCCTGATCTGGGCCATTCACACCTTTCTGGGCGGGCGGGATATCGCGCGTCCCCTGGTGCGGGCCGATCTCGAAGACGTCGTGAAATGGACGCAGTATTATTGCTGGCACTTGGTGACGCTGACTCTGGCGGGCTTGTCGCTGGCCTTGATCGGCGGCGGCCTGGACGCCCGCCTGACCGGCGCGGCGGGGCTGGCCGCGATCCTGACGACGGCGTTCGGGATCTACGGTCTGATCCTGCCGCGCCGGGTCGGACTGGCCTATGCCGTGATGCCCCAGGGATTCCTGCTTCTGCCCGTGGGCCTGGCCGGACTCTGGGGCCTGGCATGAGCCGGATGCGCCGGGCGGATTGGCTGGATCTGGGCCTGCGGATGCTGACCGAAGCGGGTGTCGAGGCCCTGACGGTCGAGGCGCTGTGCCAGGCGGCCGGGCGCACGCGCGGTTCGTTCTACCATCATTTCGAGGATCACGACGCCTTCCTGCGCGCCCTGGCCGAGACCTGGCGCGACCGGCAGACCGACGCCGTGATCGCCCAGGTCGAAGCCGGGCCCGGCGGGGCGCGGGGCGACCGGCTGCAGAAGGTCGCCGCGGCCATTGACCATCGGCTGGACATCGCCATGCGCCGGGCGGCGGGCCGGCACCCGGCCTTCGCGGCCATGGTCGCGGCGGTGGATTCGCGTCGGATCGACTATATCGCGCGGGTTCTGCAAGCCGACCGGTCGCTCGACGCGGCCGACGCGACCCGGCTGGCCGAGCTGGATTACGCGCTCTTCGTCGGCTCGCAGGTGCTCTGGCCGGATCGTGCGCCGCTCTCGATGCTGGACGGGACTTTCTGAGGACATGGCGAGGCCCCCGGTCGACGCCATGCCGCTCCCGGATTGGAGCGTGATGACTCCGGCCGCCGCCATGCCCGGATCCTACGCGGATTGCTCCGCCACATGCGTGCCGGGGCGGGTCGACTTGGCGCGGCTCGTCTTCGTCTTCTACGCCACGCCCCTTTTCCGGGCCGAACGGCTGGTGCTGCGCGCCGCGACTTGGGCCGCCGGCAATGCCGCCGACTTGGCCAAACTGGCCTCCGGATCGGGTACGGCGTTCGTCGTCTGGCGGGTTTCGAGGCGTGCCGCCCGCCAAATCTGGCTGATCGACAGATGGGGTGCAACCATGTCCTGGCTGGCGGCCGCGCCCAGCCAA
This sequence comes from Pseudomonadota bacterium, assembly GCA_039033775.1. Lineage (GTDB taxonomy): Bacteria > Pseudomonadota > Alphaproteobacteria > Rhodobacterales > Rhodobacteraceae > Jannaschia. The sequence goes on from JBCCCB010000322.1 coordinate 2,249, forward strand.
AGGCGGACCCGCCTGCTGTTTGGCTCCCTGGTGGCGGACCGCCCGGCTGATGTTGCCTGGCCATAGGGTCTATGCCCGCGCCTTGCTGCGCACGGCGGCGCGGCGCCTGGTCGGCCGGGCGACGCGACGATTGAGCGGCACGATTAGGCCGATACCGCCGCGACCGGGTCGGCCGGTTTTGACGGAACGGCAAGCGGAATGTTACGGACCTTGTGATCGCCCGCCAGGTTTCCACCTGATCTTGGGCGCTTCGGTTCGCGGGGACGATCGGAAGGGCCTTTGTCCTCCGTAGGTTGCGGGCCGGCGAAGACGACGATGGAAGACACCTGGGGGGTGTACGAGATGACGAATCGGACAGCGGGCTGGATCCGCGCGACTGCGGCGGCGGCCTGTTTGGTGCTGGGGGCAGGGCCCCTGATGGCCGATGGCACCGCGTTGATGACCACGCCCAGTTCCATGTCGTTCGCCTCGTCCCCGGTCCTGTCCTCGGTGGCGCCGCTGACATCGCCCCGCCCCGTCCCGCGTCCCGCCGTGCAGCAGATGCCCGATCTTCGCTGGGATCACGTCCGCGGCTCGTCCCGGTGGACCCGCGCCGCCATGCAGGCGTTGGAGCGTCACGGCGACCGGTTGCTCGACACGGTGCCCCGCGACATCGCGCAATGGTGCCCGGCCTATCCTGACTCGCCGGAATGGGAGCGGAAGGCCTTCTGGGCGGGATTGCTCAGCACGCTGGCCAAGCATGAAAGCACCTATCGCCCCACCGCCGTGGGCGGCGGCGGAAAGTGGTACGGCCTGGTCCAGATCCTGCCCGCGACGGCGCGCGGCTATGGCTGCCGCGCGACCACGGGCGAGGCGTTGAAGGACGGCGCCATGAACATGTCCTGCGCGGTGCGCATCCTGAACGTGACGGTGCCGCGCGATGGCGTGGTGTCGCGCGGCTATCGCGGCGTGGCCGCCGATTGGGGCCCGTTTCATTCCAATTCCAAGCGCGAGGACATGCGCCGCTGGCTGGTCCGGCAGCCGTTCTGCAACGGCCTGCACAGCGTCGAACGCCCGGTGATGCGCCCCGATTGGCTGGGTGATCCGGCGGGCGAGGCCGAAGATGTGCCGATGTTCGTGGCTTGGGAATTGGACAAGACGTTCCTGGCCAGCCCGGCCTGGCCGGGCACGGGCGCGCAGGGCTCCGACAGCTAGGATGTCGCGCGCCCCGGGCCGGGCAGGTCTCGGGCGGTATCTCAAGCAGATCGTCTATGGCGGCAACGATGGCATCGTGACCACGTTCGCCGTCGTCGCGGGGTTTCAGGGCGCCGGCGGTGGTGAGAGCGCCGCACCCATGGCGGCCGGGATCGTGCTCCTGTTCGGGCTGGCGAATCTTTTCGGAGATGCCGTGTCCATGGGTTTGGGAGACTACATCTCCGAAAGGTCCGAGCGGGATGTGGACGCGGCCGAATGGGCCGAGGTGCGCCGCTTCGCCGTCGAAGAGCCGGAAGCGGCCGTGGATGTGGTGGCCGCGCGCCTGGCCGAGAAGGGCCTGGAGGCCTCTGTGGCCCGTGCGGTCGCTGTCCGCGCCGCCGAGGCGCCGGAGGCCTTGGCGAACCTGGTGGCGGCCTTGGATCGCGGCCTGGCTTCCGAACCCGCGCGGGGGATCGGGACGCAAGCCTTCGTGACGTTCCTGTCCTTCGTGATCTTCGGCGCGCTGCCATTGCTGCCCTATGCGCTGCCGGGCCTCGGTGTGTTCGGGCCGTTCGGGACGGCCTTGGCCGGATCGCTTCTGGCGCTGCTGCTGCTGGGCGCGTTGCGCGCGTCCATCGGTGCGCGCGGTTGGGCGTGGCCCATCACCGAGATCCTCATGATCGGCATCGCGGCGGGGGCCGTGGCCTTCGGGGTCGGGACGTTCTTTTCGCTCGGATAGGGCGCGCCCAGCCGCGAGGAGGGACCATGAGCCCGATAGGGCGCGCGACCGACGAGCGGCTCGACTCTAAAGAAGGCGACCCGGTCTAAGGCAAGATCAGCAGCCAGCCCGACACCGTCAGGACCGAGACCGCCGTGCCGATCAGGACCGACGACGCGGTAATCCGGACGGCGCGGCCAAGCATGGCCGCGAAGAGATAGGAATTCACCCCCGGCGCCATGGCCGCCGTCAGGACGGCGGCACGGAACGGGCCGTCGCCCAGGTCCAGCAGGCGGCCCGCCGCCCAGGTCCAGGCCGGATGCAGGATCAGCGCGATACCGCAAATCAGGAAGATCCCGCGCGCGTCGCCTTCGGGTCGGTACTGCACCAGCACGCCGCCCAACCCGAAGAGCGCGGCGGGCAGGGCCGCGCTGGCGATCAAGCGGACCGCTTCGTCCACCGGGCCGGGCAGGGGCAGGCCGGTCAGGTTGACCGCCAGGCCCAGGGCGACGCCGATCATCAAGGGGTTCTTCACCATGCTGAGCGCGACGGTCTTCAGCCCGCCCAGGAACCCGGTGCCACCGGCGCGCA
>JBCCCB010000323.1:0-4719 GCA_039033775.1 Pseudomonadota bacterium
ACGATCTACTCGATGACGAAGATCTGGGGCAGCGCCTTCTGGAAGCCGCATCCGGATGGCACGGTGCCCGCCCTTGGCGACATGCCCGGGGATGATCGCCGTGCCCTGATCGTGCCCATCGCGGGGCTCGCGATTCTGACGATCATCATCGGCCTGTTTCCCCAGCAGTTTATTGAGGTCGCCACCCGTGCCGCGGAGGAGCTGTTGGACCCCACCGCCTATTTGACCGCCGTCCTTGGGGAGGTGCCTGCGGAATGAGCCTGTTCCTCCTCAACATCATCCTCGCCATTTCCTGGGCCGCACTGACCGGAAACTTCACGCTGGCGGGTCTGGGCATCGGCTATGTGGTGGGCTTCTTCGCGCTCTGGATCGCCCAACCGTTATTCGAGAACCGCGGCGGCGGTTACTTCCTGCGGGTTTATCGCTGGATACGATTGATCGTGCTGTTTCACTACGAACTGGTCGTGTCCTCGATCTCGGTCGCCTGGGATGTTCTGACCCCGCGCCACCGCGCCCGGCCCGGCATCATCGCCATGCCGCTGCGGGCAAAGGGCGAAACCGAGGTCCTGTTGGTCACCAACCTGATCTCTCTGACGCCCGGAACGCTGTCGTTGGATGTGACAGAAGACTGCAACACATTGGTCATCCACGCCATGTTCGCCGACGATCCCGACGAGATACGCCGCGAGATCCAGAACGGCATGGAACGCTGGGTGCGGGAGGCGATGGAATGACATTGACAGAACAGATGCCGATCCTGAACATCGCCGTGCAGTTCAGCTTTGCTTTGGTCATGCTGAGCGTCATCCTGGCGATGATCCGCTTGATCATCGGACCAAGCTTGCCTGACAGGGTCGTGGCCCTGGACACGATGACGATCCTGATCGTTGCGTTCTGCGGGCTGTTTGCCCTCGATACGGGTTCCCTGGCCTTTCTGGATGTGGCCGTCGTCTTGGCCCTGATCGGCTTTCTTGCGACGGTCGCCTTGGCCCGCTTCGTGGAACGCAAGCGACAGCAGGTGCCGCGCGAGCGGTTGGACAAGCCCGACATGGCATCCGAGGAGACTGGCGATGCTTGAGCTGCTCTTGTCGGCCCTGGTCTTGCTGGGCGCCTTCTTCACCTTCATCGCCGGGCTGGGCATTCTGCGCTTGCCGGACGTATTGATCCGAATGCACGCCTCGACGAAGGCGGGCACATTGGGATCCGGGCTGATCATGGCAGCAGTTGCCGTGGGATACGGAACGGTGCCCGTGATCGCATTGGTGGTAGCGATCATCGTTTTCCTGCTGCTCACCGCGCCCGTGGCCGCCCACATGATCGGCCGCGCGGCATTCCGGTCGGGGGTGGCGCTTTGGAATACCAAGGAGGACCCCGAGGCGCGGGAAAAGCTAGGGGTGGCAGGGCGGCGGTAGTCGGATCTTGCTGCTTGGCCAGCAACGCTGCCGCCGAAATCCTGATGCCTACGGCCTTGCAAGCATCGGAAGAATAAGGCCCCATCTCGTCGTCCGAGGCGGTCCGGATCGTCGGAACCCGAGTTTCTCGTAGACGGTTATCGCTCGTTCGTTGTCGGGATGCGGGTCAGTCGCGACGAAAGGTGCGCCATCATCAAAGAGCGCCCGCATCCTTTGGCTGATGAAGGCCGACCCATGCCCAAGACCGACCATATCGGGGTCTCCGATGTATTGATCGATCCCCCGCGCGCCCTTTGGAAGATGGGAAAAATGGTGATCCTTCCATCCGTGAACTGTGTAATCTTGGATGAATGCGAAGGGCCGCTCGGCAAATGACACGATCCAGCGCGCCACGCGATCATCCGCGAGCGCCGCTTCATCGTAGGGCTCATCCGAGTCCCACCAGGCACTTATATGCGGAGTCGATAGCCATCCTTTGAGCAGATCGAGATCATCCAGGGTGGCGTTGCGAAACCTGTAGAGACGAGCCGCCTTCACCCGGTGACCTTACCATGTCATGCATCGGTCGGCTCGGTCCGAAGCCGGCCCGGACACCACCGCTCAACGCCCTCGGAACCAATCCCGTATCCGCCGCCGCTTCGAGGCCACCGCGTCACCCACATCGTCGAAAGCTTCACCCACATCCTCGACCACAGGGTCGATGCGGTTGCGGCGGAAGCGGAGGATGCGGACGGTGATGGCCCAGACCAACGCCGCAAGCAGGGTCAGGACGATGATGTTCCACCACGGGATGATCGTCGCGCCTGGCCCTTCGACCGGCCAAATCGCCATGGCGTTCGGGTAGATCGAAAACAGCTCCGACCGCCAACCGTAAGACCGCACCGCGACCCATTCCGGCTCGGCCACGGTCGAAACGTAGTCGGTCGCCTCGGCCTGCAAATCGGCACTGTCGAACTTGAAGTAGGGCGGCCAGCCCCAGCCGGTATCCTGGTTGCGGTAAACGCGGGGGCGGCGGTCCTCGTCCGAGGTGTTGATCAGTCGGACGTCGCGGTTGGTCTCGCCCGCGTTGCCGGCATCGGCACCGGAATAGAACAGGGCGTTCAGCCCAGGATCGACCCGGATGATATCGGTCCCGGTGATGCGCACGATCTCGGTCCGGGGCAGCGTATAATGCAGGAACCCCGCAACGATCGCCACGATCAAGATCAGGAACGTCCATTTCACATAGCGCATCGCGGCCCCTCTCTGGTCAGGCGTAGTTCAGATAGGCGACGATGGCCGTGACCGCCAGGACCGGAACGACATAGACCCACACCAAAAGCCTGCGCCGGAGATCGGCCTGGAAGCGCTGAATTTCCAAATCCACGAAGGTGTGCTGGGGCAGCGGGGGTTGTTCGACCTGCCAACGCTCTTCCAACCGGACTTTCTCGCCTGCGCGGAAATACATCCAGAGACACCAGTAAATCACCGTAAGTGCGACCAGCAACACCGCCAGGATGCGGAACAAGACCATCGTGCCGTTCTCCGATTTGACCCTGAGGGGAACGTAGTCTCCAAACGCGCCGGTGCGATCTATTATCGGTCGTCATCGGCCCCGGGCAACGACCAGGCCCCTGGCGGCCAGCGGCGCGGAAGGTTGGAAAGCGACAAGACCAGGATCGGTCCCCAAAGCAGGGCTGACCGTGCCGACAGGATCAGGAAATGGCCCGGCGCCGCCTGCCAGACGATGTCCGCCGTCGGGCCGTAGAGCCAGGCGAACAGCAGCATGCCGGCCATTGTCAGAATCACAGCCGAAATCAGACCGTTCAGGACAAGAGACCAGAGCGCCTTGGGCAACGCCTTGCCCAGTGCCCAGGGAAGAAGCCAAGCCGCCGTTCCCAGCAAGACCAGCGGCACGATCACACCATGCACCATTCGCTTCCCTCCGCCAGCGATCCGCCCCAAGGTGCGCCGGGGAGGCGAGATGGACAAGCTGTTGCAAGAGATCGAGGCACGGGAAGATGACGTTGTCGCGCTGACCCAAGACCTGATCCGCATCCCCACGCTGAACCCGCCAGGGCGGCATTATCGCGATATCTGCGCCTTGGTCGGTGACCGCCTGGGCCGACGTGGCTGGCGGGTCGAGATGGTTCGGGCCGAAGGGGCCTTGGGCGACAGCCGACGTCATCCTCGGTGGAACGTGGTTTGCCGGCTGGACGGTTCGGCGCCTGGCGACACCGTCCATTTCAATAGTCACCACGACGTGGTGGCCGTGGGCGAGGGTTGGACCCGCGATCCGTTCGGCGGCGAGGTGGCCCAGGGACGCGTTTGGGGGCGGGGAGCCTGCGACATGAAGGGCGGGCTGGCCACGAGCATCGTCGCGGCCGAGGCCTTCGTGGATCTGGTGCCCGACTTCAGCGGTGCCATCGAAATCAGCGCCACCGCCGATGAGGAATCCGGTGGCTATGGCGGCGTTGCCTACCTGGCCGAGCAGGGCCGCTTCGCCCATGTGGACCACGTCATCATCCCCGAGCCGCTCAACAAGGACCGCATTTGCCTGGGACATCGCGGCGTTTGGTGGGCCGAGATCGAGACCAAGGGACGGATCGCCCATGGCTCCATGCCGTTCCTGGGCGATTGCGCCATCCGCCATATGGGCGCCGTTCTGGACGAGATGGAGCGGACGCTGTTCCCGCTTCTGGCCACCAAGCGCACCGACATGCCGGTCGTCCCCGAAGGCGCGCGGCAATCGACGCTGAACATCAATGCCGTCCATGGCGGCGAGCCCGTGCAGGACGCGGACTATACCGGCCTGCCGTCGGCCTGCGTACCGGACCGCTGCGTCCTGACCATCGACCGCCGCTTCCTGATCGAGGAAGACATCGCCGAAGTGAAGCGCGAGGTCACCGCGATGATGGAGCGGGTGCGCGAAAGCCGCCCCGATTTCCGCTATGAGGTCCGCGATCTGTTCGAGGTCATGCCCACCATGACGCCCGAGGACGCCCCCATCGTCCGCGTGGTCGAGGACGCGGTGCAGGCCGTCCTGGGCCGGTCGGCCGAGTTCGTCGTCTCGCCCGGCACATACGATCAGAAGCATATCGACCGCATCGGGCGCCTGAAGAACTGCATCGCCTACGGGCCGGGCATCCTGAACCTGGCGCACCAGCCCGACGAATGGATCGGCATCGACGACATGGTCGATAGCGGCAAGGTCATGGCCCGGGCGTTGAACCGGTTGCTCGGCTGACGGTCAGAGCAGCGCCTGGAATGGTTCCGGGAGATGCGCGAGCGCCGCCGCATGCGCGACGAGTAGTCCCCGCGCGCGAGG
>JBCCCB010000324.1:0-4701 GCA_039033775.1 Pseudomonadota bacterium
AGAAGGGATTCATCTACAAGGATCTGGCCCACGGGGCTCGCATCCATGCCGGAGCGGCAGATCGCCTCGTAATCGTCGCGGTTGTAGGCCACACCGCCCCCCGTGCCGCCCATGGTAAATGCGGGGCGGATGATCGCGGGCAAGCCGACCTCTTCCAGCGTGTCCAGCGCCAGACGCACGCCCTCGGCGAGGTCCTTCTTGCCGTTCGCGTCTTTGGGGGCGGTGACAATCGCGGCCTTGGGGTTTTCGAGGCCCAACCGGTCCATCGCCTCACGGAAGAGCTTGCGGTCTTCGGCCATCTCGATGGCTTCTCGTTTGGCGCCAATGAGTTCCACGTCGAACTTCTCGAGAACGCCCATGTCGTCGAGGGCCAGGGACGTGTTCAGACCCGTCTGGCCGCCCATCGTGGGCAGGAGCGCGTCGGGCCGCTCTTTTTCAATGATCTTGGCGACGACCTCGGGGGTGATCGGCTCGATATAGGTTGCGTCGGCGAGCCCTGGATCTGTCATGATTGTCGCGGGGTTCGAGTTCACGAGAATGACGCGATAGCCTTCCTCGCGTAGGGCCTTGCAGGCTTGGGCGCCGGAATAGTCGAACTCGCAGGCCTGGCCGATGACGATGGGGCCGGCGCCGATGATCATGATCGACTGGATGTCGGTCCGCTTCGGCATGGTTCCGTCCCCACATTCTGGCAAATTCGCCGTCGTCTAGGGGGCTGCGCGGGCGAGGGCAAGGGGAGCCGTGGTTCAGCCGGCACGCCATGGGCTCCGCAACGGCCAGGGCGGTTGACAGCACGGGCCCGCCCGTGTCGATAGGGCCGGATTTTCAGCCCGTTTCGGAGAGCCGCATGCACGCCTATCGCACCCACACCTGTGCCGGTCTGACCAAGACCGATGTGGGCGATACCGTCCGGCTAGCCGGATGGGTTCACCGGATCCGGGACCATGGGGGCGTACTGTTCGTGGATCTGCGCGACCATTACGGCATGACGCAGGTGCTCTGTGATCCGGATTCGCCCGTGTTTGCGGAAATGGAGAAGGTGCGCAGCGAATGGTGCATCCGGATCGACGGCAACGTGAAGGCGAGGGATCCTGAGTTGGTGAATCCCAAAATCCCCACGGGCGAGGTCGAGGTCTTCGTGCGGGATCTGGAAGTGCTGGGCGCTGCCGACGAGCTGCCGCTGATGGTGTTCGGGGATCAGGAATATCCCGAGGAGACGCGGCTGAAGTACCGTTTCCTGGACCTGCGGCGCGAGGTGATGCAGCGCAACATGGTGCTGCGCTCGAACGTGGTGAAGTCGATCCGGGAACGGATGTGGGGCCTGGGCTTCAACGAGTTCCAGACGCCGATCATCACCGCGTCGAGCCCCGAGGGCGCGCGGGATTTCATCGTGCCGTCGCGGCTGCATCCCGGACGCGTCTACGCGCTGCCGCAAGCGCCGCAGCAATTCAAGCAGCTGCTGATGGTGTCGGGGTTCGACAAGTACTTCCAGATCGCGCCGTGCTTCCGGGACGAGGATCCGCGCGCCGACCGGTCGCCGACGGATTTCTACCAGCTCGACATGGAGATGAGCTTCGTCCGGCAAGAGGATGTTTTCGCGACGATTCAGCCGGTGATCTCCGGGATCTTCGAGGAGTTCGGGGGCAGACGGACGGTCGATGCCGATTGGCCGCTCATTTCCTTCCGCGATGCCGCGTTGAAGTACGGAACGGACAAGCCGGACCTGCGCAACCCGATCGAGATGCAGGACGTGTCCGACCATTTCCGCGGCTCGGGCTTTGCGATCTTCGCGTCGCTGCTGGAGAAGCCGGGGACGGAGATCCGGGCTATTCCGGCACCTACCGGCGGGAGCCGGAAGTTCTGCGACCGGATGAACAAGTTCGCCCAAGAGCAGGGGCTGCCGGGGATGGGGTACATCTTCTGGCGCGACCAGGGCGACGGGATGGAGGCGGCCGGGCCGCTCGCCAAGAATATCGGGCCGGAGCGGACCGAGGCGATCCGGGAACAACTTGGCCTCGGCGTTGGCGACGCCGCCTTCTTCCTGGGCGGACATGCCAGCGACTTCGAGGCGGTAGCCGGCCGGGCGCGCACCGTCATCGGCGACGAACTCGGCCTGACAGATCAGGACCGGTTCGCCTTCGCTTGGATCGTGGACTTCCCGCTCTACGAGACGGACGACGAGGGGAAGGTCGACTTCTCGCACAACCCGTTCTCCATGCCGCAAGGGGGCATGGACGCGCTGGAGGGCGATCCGCTCGACGTGCTGGGCTATCAGTACGACCTGGCCTGCAACGGCTACGAGCTGGTCTCAGGCGCGATCCGGAACCACAAGCCTGAGATCATGTTCAAGGCTTTCGAGATCGCGGGCTATGGCGAGGACGAGGTGCGCAAGCGCTTCGGCGGCATGGTCAAGGCATTCCAATACGGCGCGCCACCCCACGGAGGCTGCGCGGCCGGGATCGACCGTATCGTCATGCTGTTGGCGGACGAGGCGAATATCCGCGAGGTGATCCTGTTCCCCATGAACCAGCGGGCCGAAGATCTAATGATGGGCGCCCCATCCGAACCAATGCCGGGACAGTTGGCGGAGCTGGGCCTACGGAAGATGCCGACGGAGTAAGGGAGCCTGCCTGCCCCGGTGTCGCGACCTGCTCCGCCCGGCCGGTCCGCTGGATATCCTAGGTGGCCGCGCCGGATATAAGCGATCAAACGCCGACCCGCCTCATCGGCTCGGCGGGGAACGGCAATCGCGTCCGGCATGCGTTGCGTGGGGGCCCGCCGCCCATATATCTTTCCATCATGCTGTCCCATCTGCTTGCCACCCGGTTCGGAACGGGCCTGTCGCCGGATCACTCGGCGCCGGAGGCCCCGGAGGCCTTGCTCAACGATTTGGCCGGCCCGGACAGCGCGGCGGCGGCCTTCCCGGTGCCCGGCTGGGACGAGCGGATGGTCAACATGCGGGCCTTCTTCAGGACCCGAAACGCCCGCAACAAGGCCAGCGAGGCGGATGCCGAGGCCGCCAACGAGGCCTTCCGCGCCCAGCGGGTGATCTCGGCGGAGACTTATAGCGGAGACCTCGCCGCCGCCCTCGCCCGCGCCTCGGTCGCGCCCACCGGATTTCGTGACCGGCTGGTCTGGTTCTGGGCCGACCATTTCGCGGTCCTCGATGGCCCTTCCTACCGACGCAGCAGCGTCGGCGCCTATTACGACGCAGCGATCCGACCCCATGTCGGCGGCCCCTTTGCCACGCTGCTGCGGAACGCGGCAACCCACCCGGCCATGCTGAGCTACCTGGACCAGGAACGCTCGATTGGGCCGAATTCCCCGCGCGGGCGCGACGGTGGCGGCGGGCTGAACGAGAATCTGGCGCGGGAACTCTTGGAGCTTCACACGCTGGGCGTCGACGGCCCCTATGGGCAGGAAGACGTCCGGCAATTGGCTGAACTGCTGACCGGATTGAGCATCTCCAAGGAAGGCGAGCCCCGGTTCCGACGGAACTTCGCAGAACCGGGCGCCGAGACCGTGCTGGGCCGGTCTTATGGCGGCGACCAGCCGAACCGGCACGATATCGGCAGGGTTCTGGACGACTTGGCCGTCCATTCGGCGACGGCCCGGCATCTGTCCAGGAAGCTGGCCGTGCATTTCGTCGCCGACGATCCGCCGGTGGATCTGGTCGATGCCATGCAGGCGGCGTGGCTGCGCAGCAACGGAGATCTCACGGAGGTCTATCGGGTGTTGACCACCCATCCCGCCGCGCTCTCGCCGGATCAGCGGAAGGTCCGCCGGCCCCTGGATCTGGTCGCCGCGGCCGCCCGCGCGACCGGCCGGGGCCCGGCCCTGCCCGGCGCCGGACGGCGCGTCTTGCGCCGCTATGCGACCCAGCCGCTGGAAGCCATGGGACAGACCTGGCTGCGCCCGCCGGGCCCCCAGGGCTGGCCGGAGGAGGCCGCGGCCTGGATCACGCCCCAGGGCCTGGCTGCACGGCTCGACTGGGCCCAGACCGTCGGCGAAGAGATCGACACCGATCCGCGCGCATTCCTGGACGTGGCCCTGGGCCCGCTGGCCTCCTCCCGGACGCGTTTCGCCGTCGGCGCGGCGGAAGATCGCCCGGCGGGGATCGCGCTCGTTCTGGCCGCGCCCGAGTTTCAGCGGAGATGAATATGGGGTCGATCAGCCGCCGCCGCGCCTTGTCGCTTCTGGGATGTTCCGCAGCCGCGTTCCCGCTGGCCACGCCCATGTCCTTCGCCTCGGTTCCGTCAGACAACCGGCTGGTCGTGATCATCCTGCGGGGCGGGTTAGACGGGCTGGACGCGCTCCGGCCCTTCGGCGATCCGGACTTGGCCCGGCTGCGCCCCCGGTTCGAGACCGCGCCCGGCGACGGCTCGCCCGACCTGACCGGCTTTCACGCGCTGCACCCATCGCTGGCCCCGCTCATGCCGCTATGGCGGCAAGGGCAATTGGGCTTCGTCCAGGCGGTCAGCACGCCCTATCGCGGCAAACGAAGCCATTTCGACGGCCAGGACATCCTGGAAGCCGGAACAGCCGGGGATGTGCCCGATATGGCCCGGCGGGATGGCTGGTTGAACCGGCTCTTACCTCTGATGCCAGGCGCCCATGGCCGGACGGCCTTCGCCATCGGCCGCAGCGAGATGCTGATCCTGCGCGGATCGGCAGATCATGCGTCCTGGGCGCCGGAGGCCC
>JBCCCB010000325.1:0-4698 GCA_039033775.1 Pseudomonadota bacterium
CCGTCGGCTGAGCCCTGCCGCCCGGATCCGAGGGCCGAGGTCAGGCCATGCGCTTTTCTGAACCCGTGAAGACGGTAAGCACGTATTAACCTTAACGCCGCCTCTTCTTCCCTTCACAAATATCCCGGGGAGCGCGAGGGGAGACCCCGCGCTCCCGCCCTCTCCGCCCGCACAGACCCAGACCACTTAAAATCCCGTCACCAAAACCGTGCGAACGGACGTTCGCACGGGGGGTGTACGCCGGGTGTACGGGGGGTGCCCTCAGGCCACCAGCGCCTCGGCCTTCTTCAAATCCACCGAAACCAGCTGGCTAACCCCTTGTTCCACCATGGTAACCCCGAACAAGCGGTCCATCCGCGCCATGGTCACGGCGTGATGGGTGATAATTAAAAATCGGGTCGAGGTTCGCCGGGTCATCTCGTCCAGCATGTCGCAGAACCGGGTCACGTTCGCGTCGTCCAACGGCGCATCCACCTCGTCCAAGACGCAGATCGGCGCGGGGTTGGCCAGGAACACCGCAAAGATCAGCGCCAGCGCCGTCAACGTCTGCTCGCCCCCGGACAAAAGACTGAGCGTCGCCAGCTTCTTACCCGGCGGCTGGCACATGATCTCGAGCCCGGCCTCCAGGGGATCGTCGCTTTCGACCAGCTCCAGCCGCGCTTCGCCACCCTGGAACAAATGCTTGAACAGCATCGAGAAATTCGTGTTCACAGTGTCGAAGGCATCCAGCAGCCGCTGCCGCCCTTCCTTGTTGAGCGCCGCGATCCCGGCGCGCAATTCGGACACGGCTTGTCCCAGATCCGCCTTCTCCGAGACCAGCGCATCATGCTCCGCCTGGACCTCCCGCGCGTCCTCCTCGGCCCGCAGATTGACCGCGCCCAGCGCGTCGCGCTGGCGTTTCAGCGCATTAACCTGCGCTTCGATTTTCTCAACGGGCGGAAGGGTTTCCGGGTCGACATCCAAGACCTCCAACAGCGCTTGCGGGGTGCAATCCAGCGCCTCCGCGATGCGCGCCTCCGCCAGCGCGACGGTCTCCTTCGCCGCATCCGCCCGCGCCTCGGCCCGCGCGCGCGCCTCGCGCGCCTCGCCCGCCGCGCGCTCGGTCTCCCGGGCGGTTTGGACCGCCTCGCGAAGGGCCGTCTCGCCCAGGGACAGGGCATCCGCCGCCTTGGCCCGGCGCGTCTCGGCCCGGTCGATCTGGACGGCCAGATCGTCCCGCTGCTTCGCCAGCTCCGCCGGACCCGCGCGCGCGCTGTCCAGCTCCGCCTCCGCCTGGGTCCGCCGCGCCGTCAGATCGGCCAACCTCTTGTCCGCGCTGTCCAATCGGTTGCGCCAGCTGGCCATGTCCTTCTCGACCTGGGCCGCGCGCGCCGTCCGCGCCGTGGCCTCGCGCTTCAATTCATCGGCCTGGGCGCGCTCCGCCAGCATCGCCATCCGCGCCGCTTCCACGCTGGTGCGGATCGTCTCCAACGCGGCGCGGGCTGCGTCGATGGGTGGCAGATCGCGGCGCGCGGCCTCGGCCTCGGTCACAGCGGCGCGGGCCTCCAGCAACTCCGCCTCCAGGCGCGCCACGTTCATCTGCGCGTTTTCCAAACGCGACGCCGCGCCGTTCCGCGCGCCCTCGGCCTGGGCCAGGGCCCGGCCCGACTCGGTCAGCGCGCGGTCGGCGGCGCGGCGAATGTCCCGGGCCTCGGCCTCGCTGGCGCGGCGGCGGTCCAGCGTGACCGCCAGCGCCTCATGGGCCGCCCGCGTCCCGGCGGCGCGGTTCTCGGCCTCCTCGTGATCCTGACGCAGCGAGGCCAGGCGGTTGACCTGCTTCAGGCGCAAGGCCGCCGCCGACGGCGCCGCGTCGGCCGTGGCCCGGAAACCGTCCCAGCGCCACAGGTCGCCGTCGGTCGACACCAGAACCTGGCCGGGACGCAGCATCGGTTGCAATTGCGCCGCCTCGTCGGGATCGACCAAGCCGATCTGACCCAGACTGCGAGTCAAGGCCTGCGGAACCTCCACATGGGCGCCCAGGGGGTCGACGCCTTCGGGCAGGGCTTGCAGGGCATCGTAGGGCGGCAGCAGGGCCCAGCCCGCCTCCTCCTCGTCGCCCGCGCCCAGTTCAGAGGCCCGCAAATCGTCGCCATAGGCCGCGCCCAGCGCCGCCTCGAAGCCGGGCGCCACGGTGACGCGGTCCAGAAGGGGCTCGCCGTCGCCCTGATCTCGGGCCAGCAGGTTGGCCAACGCGCTGACCTCGGCGCCGAGCGTGTTGGCGATGCCCTCGGCCTCGGCCCGTTCGATCCGGGCGCGGCCTTCGTCGTCCTGGGCCTTTTCCCGGGCGGTCTCGGCCTCGGTCAGGGCCGTTTCGGCGGCGATGGCGGCGTCTTGCGCGCGGGCCTGGTCGACGGCGGCCGCGCGGGCGGCCTCTTCGGACGAGGCGACGGCCACCCGCGCCTGGTCGGCCTGGTCGCGGGCCTGCTCCACGCTGGTCGCGACCCGGTTGAGGCGCGTGGCCGCGTCTTCGGCCAGGCGGGTGACCGATTGATGGCGGGCCGAAAGGCGCGCCAGGTCTTCGGTCAGGGTCGAAAGCTCCGCCTCCCGCTCTGCCAGAACCTTGGCCGCATCGGCGGCGGCGGCCTGCGCGGCGGCCAGGGCGTCGTCTTGGCCATCGGCCGCTTTGCTGAGGTCGTCCTGTTCCCGCGACAGACGCGCGATGGTCTCGCCCGCGTCGCGGTTCAACGTCCCCTCACGGTCGGCATCGGCGATCAGTTGGGCGATGCGCGTCTCAAGCCCGTCGATGGCGGCGCGGGCCTGGGTCTCGCGCTCGGTCAGGGTGTCGCGCTGGACCAGCAGGCGTTGCAGGACGGCGCCCGCGACGGCCTCTTCTTCGCGCAGGGGAGGCACCGCCTCTTCGGCGCTTGCGCGCGCCTCATCGGCGGCGCGGGCGGCGCGTTCGGCCGAGGCCGCCGCAGTAAGGCGGGCGCGGAGGTCGTCTTCGGCCGTGGCGCGCGCCAGATCGGCCTCGCGCCAGCGGCGGTAGAGCAGCAGACCCTCGGCCTGGCGCAGATTCGCGCCGATCTCGCAGTAGCGGGCAGCTTGGCGGGCCTGGCGGGCCAGGGTGGCGAGTTGGGCGGCCAGTTGTTCGACCACGTCCTCGACCCGGGTCAGATTGCCCTCGGTCGCGTTGAGTTTCAGTTCCGCCTCGTGCCGCCGCTGGTAGAGGCCGGAGATGCCCGCCGCCTCTTCCAGGATGCGGCGGCGTTTCTGGGGCTTGGCGTTGATCAGTTCGCTGATCTGGCCCTGGCGGACAAGCGCCGGGGAATGGGCGCCGGTCGAGGCATCGGCGAACAACATCTGGACATCGCGGGCGCGGACATCACTGCCATTGAGTTTATAGGCGGAGCCCGCGTCGCGGGTGATGCGGCGGACCACGTCCAGGGCGTCGGAATGGTTGAAGGCGGCGGGCGCGGTGCGCGCCTGATTGTCGAGCGCCAGGGTGACTTCGGCGAAGTTGCGCGCCGGGCGCGAGGCGGCACCGGCGAAGATGACGTCCTCCATCCCGCCACCGCGCATGGCGGTGGGACGGTTTTCACCCATGACCCAGCGGAGCGCCTCCAGCAGGTTCGACTTGCCGCAACCATTTGGGCCGACCACGCCGGTCAGGCCATCGGCGATGACCAGATCGGTGGGGTCGACGAACGACTTGAAACCGTTCAGGCGGAGGCGGGAAAAGCGCATGGGCTATTCATGCGACGCTGAACCCTGGCGTCAACAGGGGTTGGGCCGCATCTGGGGGCGGATTAAGGCTTTTCCACAAGATATCGCTGGATGACGCAGGGTCTGGGGGCTCTGCCCCCGTCGGCCAAGGCCGACCTCCCCCGGGATATTTGTGAAAGGAAGAAAGGCCGGGCGCTGGATTGCAGCGTCGGAGATGCGTCATGCCGCACTTTTCGCGGCCTGCCGTCTTCGATAGACGGGCGCGACGCTCGTTCGGAGAATGGCCATGACCCCGTTTCGCATCCTTTTGATCGTGCTCTGCGTGGCGGGGGTGATCTTGCCGTTCCGGTACTTCCTGCCGTGGTTGCAGGCGAACGATTGGGATATGGGAGCGATGCTGGACGCTTGGCATGTGAACGACGCGACCTCGGGGCTGGTCTGGGACCTGACGGTGGCGGCGGTGACGCTGACGGTGTGGTGTGCGTGGGAGAGTGTCCGCACCCGGCGCTGGATCGGGCTGCTGGCGATCCCCGCGACCTACGGCGTGGGCGTATCGCTGGGGCTGCCGCTCTATCTGCTGCTGCGGAGAGCCTGATGGATCATTTCCTGTATCGGGACGGCGCGCTTTATGCCGAGGACGTGCCGCTGGCCCTGATCGCCGCCGAAGTAGGGACGCCCGCCTATGTGTATTCGTCGGCCACATTGTTGCGGCATTTCCGGTTGTTTGACGAGGCGCTGGATTGGGGGCCGCATCTGGTCTGCTATGCGGTGAAGGCGGCGTCGAACGTCGCCATTCTGAAGCTGCTGGGCGATGCCGGGGCGGGCATGGATGTGGTGAGCGAGGGCGAGTACCGCCGCGCCCGGGCGGCGGGTGTGCCAGGGGACCGGATCGTGTTCTCGGGCGTGGGCAAGACCGGGGCCGAGATGCGCCATGTGCTGGCGGATGGCGTGCGGCAAATCAACCTGGAGAGCGAGCCGGAGATGCGGCTCTTGTCG
>JBCCCB010000326.1:0-4681 GCA_039033775.1 Pseudomonadota bacterium
AATTCCAGGAAGACGAATTCGGCCCCCATGCTCTCGATCTGCTCGGCCACTTCGGGGCGAACGTCGAAGGCATAGGTGATCGCGCCGAGCGACGTGGACGTGCCGATGGCGGCCAGGCCCGCGACGCCCGCGCCCACGACCAGCACCTTGGCGGGGGGGACCTTGCCGGCGGCGGTGACCTGGCCGGTGAAGAAGCGGCCGAAATTGTTGCCCGCCTCGATGACCGCGCGGTAGCCCGCGATATTGGCCATGGACGACAGGGCGTCCATCTTCTGGGCGCGCGAGATGCGGGGCACCATATCCATGGCGATGACGGAGGCGCCCTTGGACTTGGCCTGCTCCATCAGGGCCTCATTGGATCCGGGATAGAAGAACGAA
Organism: Pseudomonadota bacterium; assembly: GCA_039033775.1. GTDB lineage: Bacteria > Pseudomonadota > Alphaproteobacteria > Rhodobacterales > Rhodobacteraceae > Jannaschia. Next base: position 379 of record JBCCCB010000326.1, read on the forward strand.
ACCAGCGTCTGGCCCTTGGTCAGGCGCTTAACCTCGGCTTCGCTGGGCGGGCGCACCTTCACCACGATATCGGCCATCTTGAAGAGCGCGGCGGCAGTCTTCGCGATCTCGACCCCGGCGGCTTGATAGGCGGCGTCGGTGAACCCGGCCTTTTCGCCCGCGCCGGCCTCGATCACGACCTCATGGCCCAGCTTCTGGAGGTGGCCCGCGCTTTCGGGCGTGATGGCGACGCGCGCCTCGTCGTCCTGAACCTCTTTCGGTGCGCCGATCTTCATTGCATGCTCCCCCGGGGTGGCGATGTGCGGATCCCTAACTGCGGCAGGTCCGGGCAGCAAGGCAAGCCCGCCGCGACACTTTCTTGCGCGAGGAGGGGCTGGATTGGGACAATTGAACGAGCGCCATGCCTTGGTGACCGGCGGCGGCACCGGCATCGGCCGGGCCATTGCCGAGCGGCTGATGGCCGAGGGCGCGGCCGTGACCGTGACGGGCCGGCGGGTCGAGATGCTGCGCGACGTGTCCGGCGCCTTCCCGGTGCAGATGGACGTGGCCGAGGAAGCGTCGGTGGTGGACGGCGTGGCGGCGGCCCGGGCGGAGAACGGGCCGGTCCATATCTGCGTGGCCAATGCCGGGCTCGCCGAGGGCCGGTCGCTGCGCGACACCGATGCCGATTTCTGGCGGCGAATGATGGCGATCAACCTGGACGGCTGCTTCCACACATTCCGGGCCTGCATCCCGGACATGCTGGAGGCCGGGTGGGGCCGGGCCATCGCGATGTCGTCCATCGCGGGCGTGAAAGGGCTGAAGGGGGCGGCCACCTACACGGCGTCGAAGCATGGGATGATCGGTCTGGTGCGCGGATTGGCGGCGGATTTCGTGGGCAAGCCCTTGACGATCAACGCGATCTGTCCGGCCTATGTCGAGACCGACATTATCGACTACAACCTCAAACGGATCATGGCGCGAACCGGCAAGTCCGAAGCCGAGGCCATGGCACTGATGCAGGGCGCGAACCCCCATGGCCGCCTGATCGCGCCCGCCGAGGTGGCGGAGATGGCGGCCTATCTCTGCTCGGACGGGGCGGCGAGCGTCCATGGCCAGGCGCTGCAGATCTCGGGGGGCGAGATCTGAGCCTGCGTGACATGAAAACCGCCATGCCATGGCATGCCGTCTTCGTCTGTCGCCAAAACCGGGCGGCGTGCTAGCTGGCGCACATGCTCAAAGACCATCCTCTCCGCTACGACCTCGCCAACGAGCTGCATGCCCGGCCGTTTCCGGCGCTGAAGGCGCCGTGCCGCGCGGCCTATGTGGCGATCAAGCCCGAACAGGACGCGGCCAATCGCGACCGCAGCCTGGACCGTGCCCATCTGGAGGCCTTGCTGGACCGGTTCGGCGCCGCCCATCCGGCGCCCGGCGCCACCCATTTCTTCGGGCGGCTGGGCAAGCACTACCTCAAGTGGGAGAGCCATACCGAGTTCGTCACCTACACGCTGTTTTCCGACGGCGTGGCCGACCGGCCCTTCGATGGCGCCACGTTCGAGTCGTTCCCCGCCGATTGGCTGGCGGCGGCGCCGGGCGTGCGCATCACCTCGGCCCTGATCCGGGTGGAATCGGAAACCCATGGCGACGATATCGAGCCCAAACTGGCCGAATGGTTCGTGCCCGAAAGCCTGGCGGCCAGCATCGTGCTGGACGACAGTGCGGTGATCGCCTCGGATTTCCGGATCGACAGCGCGGGCCATATCCGCTTCGCCGTCTTCGCGGCCGACGACACCGGCGAACGCCGGGTGGGCCGCATCGTGCAGCGCCTGACCGAGATCGAGACCTACAAGTCCATGGCGATGCTGGCCCTGCCGCGCGCCCGCGCCCTGTCGGCGGAATTGGGCGTCATGGACACGTCCCTGTCGGATTTGGTGGGCGCCCTGCGCGAACACCGGGCCGAAAGCGACGAGACCCTGGAAGGCTTGCTGACCATCGGATCCGATCTGGAGACGATGCTGGCCCGCTCGTCCTTCCGCTTCGGCGCCATGGAAGCCTACGAGGCGCTGGTCCAGCAGCGGATCTCCGTCCTGCGGGAGGTGCGGTTCGGCGGGCGCCAGACCATGGCGGAGTTCATGATGCGCCGCTTCGACCCGGCCATGCGGACCTGCCGGTCGGTGCAGAAGCGGATGGAGGCGCTGGCCGAACGGGCGAAGCGCGCCGGCGACCTGCTGTCGACCCGGGTGAACGTGGACCGGGCGGAACAGAACGCGCAGCTATTGAAGTCGATGGACAAGCGGGCCGAAGCGCAGCTGCGATTGCAGAAGACGGTCGAGGGGCTGTCCGTGGTCGCGATCAGCTACTACGCGCTGCAATTGGTCGCATCGCTGCTGGCGCCGTTCGGGATGGGCGTGGGCCTGTCGAAGGACGCGGTCCTGGCGCTTCTGGTCATTCCGGTCGTCGCGGTCGTGGCCCTGGCGGTGCGCCAGATCCGAAAGGGCATCGAACGGTAGCGGGGGCGATGGGGTGAAACCCCATCCTACGGAACCCGCCGACCCCGTAGGATGGGGTTACACCCCATCTCAGGTCAGACGGATCAAGCTGCCGGCGCCATGCTCGGTGAAGAGTTCCAGAAGCACCGCATTGGGCACCCGCCCGTCCAGGATCACCACGGCCCGCACCCCGCCTTCCAGCGCGTGCAGCGCCGTCTCCGTCTTGGGGATCATGCCGCCGGCGATGGTGCCGTCATCCGTCAGGGCGCGCACTTGGGCCGCCGTCAGGGCGGTGACGACCTCGCCCGACCCGTCCTTCACGCCCGCCACGTCGGTCAGCAGCAGCAGCCTGTCGGCCTTCAGCGCGCCCGCGATGGCGCCCGCGGCCGTGTCACCGTTGATGTTGTAGGTCTCGTCTTCGGCACCGGTGCCGATGGGGGCGATGACGGGGATCATCTCGTCGCGGAACAGGCTGTGCAACAGGCGCGGATCGACCTCGGACGGCGTGCCCACGAAGCCCAGTTCAGGGTCGGTCTGGATGCAGGTGATCATGTCGGCATCCTTGCCGGTCACGCCCACCGCCCGCCCCCCGGCCGTATTGATGGCCTGGACAATCCGCTTGTTGACCTCGCCCGCCAGCACCATCTCGACGACCTTCATCGTTTCGGCATCGGTGACCCGCTTGCCGCGCACGAAATCCGATTGAACCCCCAATCGCGCCAGCAATTCGTTGATCATCGGCCCGCCACCATGGACGATGACCGGGTTGATGCCGACGGTCCGCATCAACACCACGTCGCGCGCGAAGCTGGCCATTCCTTCGTCCGAGCCCATGGCATGCCCGCCCAGCTTGATGACCACGACCGCATCGGTATAGCGGCGCAGATAGGGCAGCGCTTCGTTCAAGGTGCGGGCGATGGCGGCGTTGTCGCGGGTCATGTCGTCTCGGGTCTTCATGGGGGCTCCGGGTGGTCGGAAACTCTTACCGTAAGCGTTTCCGCAAATTCCTTACCTCAAGAAATTTGCGCGATGATGGATCGGAGCGTCGGAATGCCCCAGCCCTTCTCGCTGCTGGTGACGACCAGCTCGGGAAAGGCGGCGGGGTGGCGGCGCAGGGCCTCGCGGGTCTGATCCAAGACCTTTTCGCGCGCGTCCTCCTTCACCTTGTCGGCCTTGGTCAGCACGGTCTGGAAGGTCACGGCCGAGGCATCCAGCAACGCCATGATCTCCTCGTCCACCGCCTTCACCCCGTGGCGCGCGTCGATCAGCACGAAGGCCCGGCGCAGGCTCGGGCGGCCCGCCAGATAGGCCTTCAGCAGCGCCTGCCACTTGGCGACCTCCGCCACCGGCGCCTTGGCGAAGCCGTAGCCGGGCAGATCCACCAGGTAATGGCTGTCGGCCAGGGTAAAGAAGTTGATCTCCTGCGTGCGGCCCGGCGTGTTGGAGGCACGGGCCAGGGCCCTGCGGCCGGTCAGGGCGTTGATGAGGGTGGATTTCCCGACATTCGAGCGGCCGGCGAAGCAGACCTCGATCCGGTCGGCCGGGGGCATGCCGGACATGGCGACCACGCCCTTGAGGAAGTCGCCGCCGGTCGCGAAGAGCTTGCGGCCCTGTTCCTCGGCGGCCGCGTCCGGGGCATCGGCGACGGGAAACGGCAGGCTCATTCGACCACCGCATCGCCAAGGGCGATCCGGCCCCCCGTCGTGACGGTCGCGGTGACGCCGAAATCGCGGTGCCCCCAGCCGGCCTCCAGGGCGGCCAGCGGGGTCGCGTCGCGCTTGCCGGTCGTCGGATTGGCCTCGGTCGCGCGGCAGCGGTCGAGGCGGTCGGTCACG
>JBCCCB010000327.1:0-4657 GCA_039033775.1 Pseudomonadota bacterium
GGCCAAAGCGCCCGCGCGGCTGGACGCGCCCGCGGCGCCGGCCTGTGCGGCGCCCGCAGTTCCACCGGCGAGGGTAGCGCCCCCGCGCCCTGCCGCTCCGAGCGCCGCCCCGCCCATTCGGAGCGCCGCCCCGCCCGCGATGGCCGCCCCGCCCACGGCCAACCCTGTGCCGACGGCCGCGCCGGCGCCGAGCTGCGGGCCGCCGGAGATCAGACCGTTGGCGATGCCAGGCCCGAAGATGCCCAGGGCGAGGAGCGCCAAGGCGGCCAGCACGATGGCCATGGCGTCGTCGATCGTGGGGGTGGCACCTCCGAAGACCGTTCGATCCGATGGAAGAGATAGGCCAAGACCGCCGGTGCGGCCGCGGTACCGATCAGGCCCTCGGTCTCGAAGGCCTGGATGTCGGCGTCACCAATCGCCTCGTCTTCCGCGTCGAGCAGGCGGCCCCAGGGCCCGTCGAGCGTGTAGGGCTGCAGGGCGCGCTTGAGCTCGGTGGATTGCAGGACCACCGCGAGCCCCGTGAGCGTGCGCTCGGCGACCGGGGCCGAGGCGAGGCTCGCGAGTGCCGACCAGATGTGATCCCGGGCCGTCGGGCCGATCTCGACACCTTCGCGAGCCAGCAGCCCGGCGATCCAGCTTGCCGCCCAGACGCGCTCGGCGGCCTCGTCGATCCGCGCCAGGGGTTGCAGGGCGACGGGTGCTTCGCCGATCTCGTCTTCGGTGTTGGTCACGCCACCTGAGGTGGTCGACGAAAGCGCACCGCCCAGGTCGTGCCAGGCCCCGCCCATGCCGAGGGCGGCGGCGCGGATCGAGCCGCCGAAATCGAACGCGAAGACCCGGGCGCCGGCATAGCGGCGGAACTGCAGGGCCATGAAAGCCAGGAGCACTGACTTGCCGGCCCCAGTGGGGCCGACGACGAGCCCGTGGCCCACATCGCCCACATGGGTGGAGAACCGGAACGGCGTGGCGCCGGCGGTCTCGGCATGGAAGAGCGGCGGGCCGTCCAGGTGGTCGTTGCGTGCCGGCCCCGCCCAGACGGCCGAGAGTGGGATCATGTGGGCCAGGTTCAGGGTGGAGATCGGCGGTTGGCGGACATTGGCGTAGAGATGGCCGGGGAGCGAGCCGAGCCAGGCCTCGACGGCGTTGACGCCCTCGCGGATCACGGTGAAGTCGCGGCCCTGGATCGCTTTCTCGGCCAGGCGCAGCCGCTCGTCGGCGATGCGCGGGTCGCGGTCCATCACCGTGAGGGTCGCGGTTACATAGGCCCAACCGGCGAGATCGGCCCCGAGCTCCTGCAGGGCTTCGTCGGCATCGGCGGCCTTGTTGGCGGCGTCGCTGTCGACGAGCGTCGACGCCTCGTTGGTCATCACCTCCTTCAGGATCGCGCCCAGGCCCTTGCGCTTGGCGAACCATTGCCGGCGGATGCGGGTGAGGAGCCGGGCGGCATCGGTCTTGTCGAGACAGATGGCCCGGGTGGACCAGCGGTACGGGAAGGCGAGCCGGTTCAAGTCGTCGAGAATCCCGGGGAAGGTCACGGACGGGAAGCCGATGATCGACAGCGTGCGGAGATGGTGGTCGCCGAGCCGGGGCTCGAGCCCGCCGGTCAGCGGCGTGTCGGCGAGCAGCGCGTCCAGGTGCATGGGCGTCTCCGGCACCCGGACCCGCTGGCGGATGGGCGAGACGCAAGAATGGAGATGGCTGAGGGTCTCCGCGTCGCCGAGCCAGGCGGCCTCGGGGAAGACGCCCTCGAGGAGGTCGAGGAGGCGGTCCGAGCGGTCGACGAAGCCCGCGATCTGCTCGCGCGCCGTCGCGCCGTCCGAGGCGTCTCGACCCTCGTAGAGCCATCCTTCTGCCCGGGTGGCCTCCTCGGCGGGCGGGAGCCAGACGAGGGTCAGGACATAGCGGCTTTCGTAATGGGCGGTGTTTACCGGGGACGCACCTCCCTGGCGCGTCTCCTCATCCGGCTCCCCGTCGAACTGCGCGCGCCGTTCGGCCTCGACCAGGCGCGACACCGGGTCGGGGAAGTTGCTGTCAGGATAGCCTAGCGCGGCAAGTCGCTCGGCCTCGGTGAAAAGCGTCCAGCCGGAGCCGAGCCGTCGCAGCGCAGAGTTCAGCCGACCGGCCGTGGCCACCAGTTCCGCCGGCGTGGCGGAGTCCAGATCGGGACCACGGAACCGCGCCGAGCGCTGCAGCGAGCCGTCCTTGTTCAGGACGATCCCCGGCGCGACCAGCGCGGCCCAGGGCAGGAAATCCGCCAGCAGGCGGGGGCGCTTGCGATACTCGGCGAGGTTCAGCACCGGTCCCTCACGTCCGCAGATGGGCCGGCAGGCGCAGATGGCGCCGGGTGACGTCGACGAACTGGGCGTCGCGTTTGGCGGCCCAGACGGCGGCCACGTGGCCCACGAGCCAGATCAGCAGCCCCACGAGCCAGAGCCGCAGGCCGAGCCCGATCGCGGCCGCCAGGGTGCCGTTGGCGATGGCCAGGCTGCGCGGCGCGCCGGCGAGCAGGATCGGCTCGGTCAGCGCCCGGTGCACGGGGACCGCGAAGCCGGGGATCGCGTCAAGGTCTGGCGTCACTGAATTGTCACCCCGCCGCCGAAGGAGAAGAAGGTCAGGAAGAAGCTCGAGGCGGCGAAAGCGATGGAGAGGCCGAAGACGATCTGCATGAGCCGCCGCGCCCCGCCCGACGTGTCGCCGAAGGCCAGCGTGAGCCCGGTCACGATGATGATCATCACGGCGACGATCTTGGCCACAGGCCCTTCGATGGATTCCAGGATGGCCTGGAGCGGCGCCTCCCAGGGCATGTTCGAACCGGCCGCCTGGGCCGGACTAGTAAGGACCAGCATGGCGAGCGTGGCTAGGCCGAGTGTCGCGACCTTCACGGTCCTGTCGGTCAGAACGGCTTTACCCGGAGGGGCGCTTCCGGCGGCGCGACCCGTCCGGTCGGCTGGAATGTGAGGGATGGTCACGATGGATCTCCTGCAGGGTCGATGAGAGGGGCGAGGGCGTAATCGCCGGCCGCCGTGAGACCGGTCACCGCGGCGAGGCCGGCGAGACGACGCCGGGCGCCGCGGCCCTCCAGCACGGCGATCACGTCGATGGTCTCGGCGATGAGCGCCCGGGAGACCGTCACCACAGCCTCCTGGATGAGCTGCTCGAGCCGGCGCAGCGCGCCGAGCGCGGAGCCGGCATGGATCGTCCCGATCCCGCCCGGATGACCCGTGCCCCAGGCCTTGAGGAGGTCGAGCGCCTCCGGCCCCCGAACCTCGCCGATGGGAATGCGGTCGGGACGGAGCCGCAGCGACGAGCGCACCAAGTCCGAGAGCGAACAGATCCCGTCCAATGTCCGGAGCGAGACCAGGTTCGGCGCGGCGCATTGCAGCTCGCGCGTGTCCTCGATCAGCACGACCCGATCCGAAGTGGTCGCCACTTCCGCCAGCAGCGCATTCGTCAGGGTCGTCTTGCCCGTGGAGGTACCACCGGCGACGAGGATGTTCTTGCGGGAGGCCACGGCCGCGCGGAGCGCCTCGGCCTGCGGCGCCGCCATGATCCCGGCCGAGACGTAATCGTCGAGCCGGAACACGGCCACGGCCGGCTTGCGGATCGCGAAGCTCGGGGCGGCGACGACCGGCGGCAGCAGGCCCTCGAACCGCTCGCCGGTCTCGGGCAGCTCCGCCGAGACGCGCGGCGCCTCGCCATGGACCTCCACGCCCAAATGATGCGCGACCAGCCGGACGATCCGCTCGCCATCGGCGGCCGAGAGTATGGCGTCGGTCGGGGAGAGCCCGGCGCCGAGCCGGTCCACCCAGAGGCGGCCATCGGGGTTCCGCCTTTACGCAGGACAGCCCCTTCGTCGCCGGTCCCTTCGAGAGCGACGATTGGTACTACATGGGACCGCACGTGATGGTGGTCTTACCGGAGGCTTCGGACTGGACCGAAGTGAACCGCGACGTTTCGACCGGCTACCCGGTGGTCGAGGGCCTCGCGCTCGACCACCCGATTCTGCTCTTCCCAGTCGCCGCGCCTGACGAGGCGCTGCGCGTGGAACCCATGGAATAGAACGCCTGCGGCCGGGGCCACCCGCCTCGTCGGGACACACTTTCCCTTCCCCGGCATCGGCGGCGTCGTCCGGGACGGCGAGGCTTACCGTTACGTCCCCGATTGGTGGGCCGGCACGCCGCGATAGGGCTGTGCCAAGGAAGAAGCCCCCCGGAGCAGCCGCGTCGGTCCGCCGCCATCCATCCGACAACGAGAGACAGGAGATCCTCCGATGACCCCGTTCCATTCCACCGCCATCGCCCTGACGGCCATGGCTCTCGCCGTCCCGGCGCTCGCCGACCTGCCGGTCCATGTCTACAGCTCCCCCGACCCCGACTCGACCAATACCTTCGCCGTAGAGACCGGCGCAGGGCTCGTGGTGATCTCGACGCAGCGGACCTTCTCGCAGGCCGAGCGCGCCATCGCACGGATCGAGCGCACGGGCCGCGACTTCGTCGCCATCGTCGTTCCGGTGCCTCACACGGACCATTTCGGCGGGCTCGGCGTGTTCCGCGCGGCCTTCCCGGAGGCCACGGTCTACGCCGCCGAGGAGACCATCGAGAGCATGCGCACCGACAGCGGCGGCTACATCGCCAGTCGCGGCGAGGCCCTGGGCGCC
>JBCCCB010000328.1:0-4612 GCA_039033775.1 Pseudomonadota bacterium
AGCCAGATGAACAGGTTCTGCCGGTTGCCGTCATTGTTGAAGTAGAGCGCCAGGGGCGCGATGTCCGGATTCGACTCTTTCAGCTCCTGCCCGATGCGGACGACGTCGGCCCAGGTCTCGGGCGGCTCGGGGATCAGATCCTTGCGGTAGAACATCAGTTGCGGGTGGGCGCGCAGCGGAAAGCCGAGCGTCTGCCCCTCAAACTGTGCCGACCGCGCGAAAGCGCTGGGATAGCGGTCCATCGAGATGCCGTCGCGGGCCATCAGATCGTCGATGGGCATCAGCCAATGGGCATTGGGCGGCCCCCAGCTATCCAGATAATTGACCACGTCGAACGTGCCGTTGGCGGCGATGCCCTCGGCGTTGATCTTCTCCTGCAGGCTGCCGAAGGGGATGAAAGTCCATTCCGTCTCGATGCCCGTCAGCTCGGTGAATTCCTCGTCCCGCAGCATCAGCCCGTCGAATTGCGGGGTGACCACGCTTAGGATGTTCAGTGTCGTGCCCTCGAACGGCTTATCCGGCTGCAGCCCGTAAGGCATGTCTTGCGCCTGTGCCGTCACTGGAGCCAGCGTCAGGGCAACCCCGGCTAGCAAACCCTTCATCAAAGACCGTTTTTTCATTCCATTTCTCCTCCCGATGAATCGCCGCGGGCGGCGCTCCAAGGGCGAGCGTAGCACAGATGCATACGTTTGCATCAAGTCCGTGAAAGCCGGCGGTCACCCCGGCGCCGGCCCCAAGGTCCCGCGCAGAACGACCTCTACCCCCAGCTCGATACTGTCCGTCGATAGCCGCTTGTCCGCGACCATCCCCACCAACATGTCCGCCGCCCGCCGCCCCATCTCGCGGTGGGGAACGTGGATCGTGGTCAGCGGAGGGTCGACCAGCGTGGCCAACTCGATATCGTCGAAGCCGGTGATCGAAACTTCGCCCGGAATCGCCAAGCCCATCTGCCCCGCCGCCCGCAAGGCGCCCACGGCCAAGACGTCGTTCCCGCACATCACCGCCGTCGGCGGCCGGGGCCGATCCATCAAGCGACGGAACGCCGCCGCCCCCGTCTCGAAGCCGTATTGCGTCTCGACCACCGTCAGATCATCCACCGCCAGCCGCGCCTCGGCGGCCGCGCGCCGAATCCCCGCGACCCGGTCGCGGGCCCGGTCGTTACCCGCCGTCTCGGCCGAAACCACCCCCAGGCGCCGATGCCCGTGCGCCAGCACCTCCCGCGCCAGGGTCGCCATGGCGCGGGCATTATCGAACCCGATGGACGGCAATTCCGCCCCGCCCGGATCATAGGCCCAGGCCACCAGGGTCGGGATGTGCCGGTCCCGCAAGAAGGTCCGGACGCGGTCCTGTCGGTGATGTCCGATCAGCAGCAACCCGTCGCTGCCGCGCGCGGCCAGGGTGCGGATCTGCGCCTCCTCCAACCCCTCGCGGTAGGACGAACTGGCGATCAGCAAGGTATAGCTCCGTTCGCCCAATTGTTCCTGAAAAGCTTGAATGCCCCGCGCGAAGATCGCGTTTTCCATGGTGGGAATAATGGCCCCGATGGTGAAGGTCTGACGCGCCGCCAACGCGCGGGCCGAGGAATTGGGCGCATAGCCCAACTGCGCCACGGCCTCCATGACCCGCGTCCGGGTCGCGGGTAGGACCCGGTCGGGCGCATTCAGGCACCGCGACACGGTCGCGGTGGACACACCCGCCAGCCGGGCGACATCCTCCAGCTTCGAGGGGCCCGGCTTGGGCCGCTCCGCCGTCATCGCCAGCTTCCGCTCATTCGAACAGGGTCCTCCCATGCCGGATCGCAAATCCGGTCTTCGACGCAGCTGTGCCCATCGTCCGATGAAAGCGCTTGCATGGCAACCCTGTAAGCGCTTACACCCCACGGCGGGAGGCGGCGCGACTCGCGTCGAGGGTCGGGGGGGCCAGGCGATGAAACGGACCGCAACAGTCAGCGCGACCGGTGGGAGGCCGGTCCCGCAGATCGGCGATCCGCGGCCCGGCCCCCGCCGATGGGCCAAGCCGAACCGGCCCGCACCCTCCCCCGGACTTCACAGGTAGCAGGGACCATCCGATGCCGAGGCAGTATCTCAAGAAAGCAACGCTCACCGCCAGCAGCGACGCCTCCGACGTGCATGCGACCGTGAAGGGCATCCTGTCGGATATCGAGACGGGCGGCGACGCCAAGGCGCTGGAATACGCCGCCAAGTTCGACCGCTACCACGGCAGCGTCTTGCTGACCGACGCGGACATCCAGGCCGCCATCGCGCAGGTGCCCGACAAGCTGAAGCGCGACATCCAGTTCGCCCATGACAACGTCAGGCGCTTCGCCGAGGCGCAGAAGGGAACCGTCCAGGACATCGAGGTCGAGGTGATCCCCGGCCTGATCGCCGGCCAGAAGGCGATCCCCGTGGATGCGGCGGGCTGCTACGTGCCCGGCGGCCGCTACAGCCACATCGCGAGCGCCATCATGACGGTGACCACAGCCAAGGTTGCCGGCTGCAAGCATATCGTCGCCTGTTCGCCGCCCCGGCCCGAAACCGGCGTGGCCCCGGCCATCGTCTATGCGGCCCATATCTGCGGCGCCGACAAGATCATGGCCATGGGCGGGGTTCAGGGCGTGGCCGCCATGACCTTCGGCCTGTTCGGCCTGCCCCGCGCCAACATCCTGGTGGGCCCCGGCAACCAGTTCGTGGCCGAAGCCAAGCGCATCCTCTTCGGCCGGGTGGGCATCGACATGATCGCGGGGCCGACGGACAGCTTGGTGCTAGCCGACGCGACGGCCGATCCGATGATCGTGGCGACGGATTTGGTGGGTCAGGCGGAGCACGGCTACAACTCGCCCGTCTGGCTGGTCACCGACGACCGGGATCTGGCCGAAGACGTCATGCGCCTCGTCCCGACACTGATCGAAGACCTGCCGGAGTTGAACCGCGACAATGCCCGCGCCGCCTGGCGCGATTATGCCGAAGTCATCCTCTGCGGCGGTCGGGACGAGATGGCGGCCACCTCCGACGAATACGCCCCCGAACACCTGACGGTGCAAGCTGCCGATCTGGATTGGTGGCTGGACCGCCTCTCCTGCTATGGCTCGCTCTTCTTGGGCGAGGAAACCACCGTGGCCTTCGGCGACAAGGCGTCGGGCACCAACCACGTGCTGCCGACGTCGCGCGCGGCGACCTATACGGGCGGGCTGTCGGTCCACAAATACATGAAGATCGTCACCTGGCAGCGCGCCACCCGCGATGCCGCCAGGCCCATCGCCGAGGCCACGGCCCGCATCTCGCGGCTGGAAGGGATGGAGGGACACGCCCGCACTGCGGATGTGCGGCTGGCCAAGTACTTCCCGGGCGAAAACTTCGACCTCACCGTCGAGGATTAGGTGACCGGCGACGATCTCTCGGGCCATGTCGCCGTCGTCACCGGCGCGTCCTCGGGCCTGGGGCGGCGCGCGGCCCTGGTGCTGGCGCGGGCGGGGGCCAAGGTGGTCGGCGTGGCCCGCCGCCGCGACGCGCTGGACGCGCTTGCGCAAGAAGCGCCGGGCGGCCACGTCGCCCCCCTCGCCCATGACCTCGCCGACCGCGACGGCCTCGCCGATCTCGCCGCGGCCTGCGCGCGGCCCTTCGGCGCGCCGGACATCCTGGTCCATGCCGCCGGGATCAATACCCGCGAAATCGCCGACGCCGTCACGCCCGAAGGCTGGGACGTGACGGTCGACCTGAACCTGCGGGTGCCGTTCTTCCTGTCGCAGCACCTGGTCTCCGGCATGAAAATCAAAGGTTGGGGCCGGATCGTCACCTTCGCCTCGCTGCAATCCCACCGCGCCTTTCCGGGTGGCGTGTCCTACGGTGCCTCCAAGGGCGGCGTGGCGCAATTGAACCGCGCCATGGCCGAGGCCTGGTCGCGCGACGGCATCTGCGTTAACGCCATCGGCCCGGGCTTCTTCCGCACCGAACTGACCGCCGCCGTCTTCGCCGATCCCGACCGGGCGGCCCGCAACGCGGCCCAGACCTGCATCGGCCGCAACGGCGAGCCCGAGGATATCGACGGCCCGCTGCTCTTTCTGTGCTCGGACGCTTGCGCCTATGTCACGGGCCAAGTCCTAATGGTCGACGGGGGGTTCACCGCGAAATGAAAGCTCTGGTCCAGACCGCGCCCGAAACGCTCGACTACCGCGACGCGCCGGACCCGGACGTGCCCTCGGGCAGCCATCTGGTGCGCATCGAACGGTCCGGCATCTGCGGCTCGGACATGCATGCCTATCTCGGCCACGATCCGCGCCGCCCCACGCCGCTGATTTTGGGTCACGAAGCGGCGGGCACCATCCGGGGCGGCCCCCGCGACGGTCAGCGCGTGACGATCAACCCCCTGGTGGCCTGCGGCACCTGCCCGGCCTGCGCCGAGGGGCGCGACAACATCTGCCCCAATCGCCAGATCATCTCCATGCCGCCGCGCGCCGGCGCCTTCGCCCAGGCCGTTTCCATGCCGGACGCGAACCTGATCCCCCTGCCCGACCACCTAAGCGCGGCCCAGGCCGCGTTTCCTGGTGCCTATGGCGCGGTGGAACCACACTGATCCCATCCCGAACTCAGAGGTGAAACGCTGTTGCGGCGACGAT
>JBCCCB010000329.1:0-4607 GCA_039033775.1 Pseudomonadota bacterium
CCTGCGCCCGCGCATGAACCGACAGTGCAACCATCCGTTTGCGCCGATCCGCGGGATGGACGACCCGGGTGACGGTGCCATGGGTGATGGGCAGAAGGCCGTGGGCCGGGGTCCGGGCGAGGAGGCTAGGCATCGAGGGGTCCTTCCGCGCAGTGGCGTTTCGCCGGGGCGGCCGTCGCCGGGACGGGGCGAGGAGGGACCGCGGCCCCGATGGGGCCGGGGACCGACGAGCGGGCCGCCTCGGGATTGACCGGCGCGTCGCCAAAGTCACGCCGATCCATATCAGGCACGGGCGCGTCCCCCGTCAGGATCGAATTGAACGGGGTCGCAAACCTCCACCTCGCAGCGATGGTCGCGGACGTGGTCGACCAAGCGCAAGCGCTCCCCATGGCGCGACCGGCCATTGCGGACGAAACCCAGGGCGATGTGGCTGTCCAAGATCGGGGACCAACAGGGCGAGGTGACGTAGCCCTGGTCGTTGGCCGGACGGATTGGATCGCCAGGTTTGAACAGATGGGCCCCGGCGGTCAGCGCCTTGGCCGGATCAACCGCGCGCAGCCCGACCATCTCCTCGCGGTTCTCCAGAAGGGCAGGGCGGCGGCTGGCGGCCTTGCCGATGCAGTCCTTCTTGGCCGAGATCATCCGGGCCATCCCGATGTCGAAGGCGGTCACGCGGCCGGTGATTTCGGCATGGGTGATGAATCCCTTTTCGATCCGCAACACGTTCAGCGCCTCCATCCCATACGCGCCGCCGCCCAGGGTCTCGGCCCGGGCGACCAGATCGCGATAGAGCGCATCGCCGTAGCGGGCGGGCACGGCGATCTCATAGGCATGCTCGCCCGAAAACGAGATGCGGAAGAGGCGCCCGGGCGTGCCCTGAACCGTGACGGCGCCGCAGGCCATGAAGGGGAAGGTCTCGTCCGTGACGGGCTCGTCGACCAGGGAGGTGATGAGGCGGCGGGCCTGGGGGCCGGCGACGGAGAACTGGGCCCATTGCTCGGTGGCCGAGATGATCGCGACGTCAAGGTCGGGGCGTAAGGCTTGGGTGACGAACTCCAGGTGACGCATGACCGGGCCCGCCGCAGCGGTCGTGGTGGTCATAACGAAATGGTCGTCGCCCAGGCGCGCGGTGGTGCCGTCATCCATAACGTGGCCGTCTTCGCGCAGCATGATGCCATAGCGGACGCGGCCCGGTTTCAAGGTCGAGAAGGTATTGGCGTAGACGACATCTAGCAGCGCGGCGGCGCCGGGGCCCTGGATGTCGATCTTGCCCAGGGTCGAGACGTCGGCGACGCCGACCGTTTCGCGCACCATGGTTGCCTCGCGGGTGCAGGCGGTCAGCCAATCCTCGTCGCCCCGGGGGAACCAGCCCGGGCGATACCAGAGCCCGGTTTCGATCATGGGCGCGCCACGCTGGACCGAGGCGGCATGGGACGTGGTCAGCCGTTCCGGCGCGAAACCCGCGCCTTGGGCCCCGGCGCCCATGGCGGAGATGGGGATGGGGCTGAAAGGCGGGCGGAACGTGGTCGTGCCGGTTTCCGGGATCGTTCGGCCCGTGGCCTCGGCCAGGATCGCCAGGGCGGCCAGGTTGGAATTCTTGCCCTGGTCGGTCGCCATGCCCTGGGTCGTGTAGCGCTTCATATGCTCGACGGAGGCGAAGTTCTCCTTCGCGGATTGGATGACGTCCTTGGTGGTGACGTCGTTCTGGAAGTCGAGCCAGGCGCGGTGCCGGGCATTGTGCGGCGCTTCGACCGCCCAGAGCGGGTGCAGGTCCGTCGGCGTGTCGTCGGCCTGAGGCAGGGTGACTGGGGTCAGCGTGTGGCCCAGCGCATCGAGCTGCGCCTTGGCCGCCTCGGCGCCGGAGCGGAGGGCGGCGGCGGTGGTCGTGTCGCCATTGGCGGCGCCCGCGACGACCAGGCCGGGGACGGCGTTGTCGGCTGGCAGGAAGGCATGGAGGCCCGGGTTCCAGATCGGACGGGCGCCGGTATGGCTGGTCAGGTGGATCGTCGGCGTCCAGCCACCCGAGACTGCGAGGGCGTCGCAGTCGATCTTCTGGGTGCCATCGCTGGTGCGGATGGTGATCCCGGTCACGCCTTGGGCCCCGTGGGCCCGCAGAACCTCGCCCTGGATCGTGCCGTCCGGCGTGCCGTCGCGCGGGTCGATCACGGCGGCCAGATGCACGCCCGCCGCCCGCAGGTCGGCGGCGGTGCGGTGGCCGTCGTCGTTGTTGGTGAAGATCGCGACGCTCTGGCCCGGGGCGACGCCCCAGCGGTGCAGATAGGACCGTGTGGCCGAGGCCAGCATCACGCCGGGGCGGTCGTTCATGGGGAAGGCGATGGGCCGCTCCAACGCGCCGGCGGCCAGGATCGTCCGCTGGGCGGCGATGCGCCAGAAGCAGTCGCGGGGCAGGTCCGGGTCGGGCTCGGCCACGTGATGCGAAACCCGTTCGAGCGCGCCATAGGTGCCCTGGTCATAGGCGCCCGTGACGGTGGTGCGGGTGAGGATGCGCGCGCCCGCGTCGCGGAGTTGGGCCGCGATGGCGGCGGCCCAGACCGGGCCGGGCTGGCCGTCGACAGTTTCGGCCTCCGACAGTAGTCGGCCGCCCAGCCGGTCCTGTTCGTCGCAGAGGATCACAGAGGCGCCCGATTTCGCGGCCGTCAGCGCGGCCAGCAACCCCGCCGGTCCCCCACCCACCACGAGCACATCGCAATGGGCGAAGGCCTTTTCTTGTCGCCACGGGTCTGGATCCCCGGAGAGCGCCCCGAGCCCGGCCGCGCGGCGGATGATTGGTTCATAGAGCTTCTCCCACGCCGCTTTGGGCCACATGAAGGTCTTGTAGTAGAAGCCCGCGCCCAGGAACGGGGCCAGCAGGTCGTTGATCTGCATCGCGTCGAAGCGGAGCGACGGCCAGGCGTTCTGGCTACGCGTGGTGAGACCGTCGAACACCTCCTGCACGGTGGCGCGGGTGTTGGGGATCGCATGGGCGCCGGTATGGGTGGTGATGAGCGCGTTGGGTTCGGCGGAGTCGGCGGTCAGCGGGCCGCGCGGGCGGTGGTATTTGAAGCTGCGGCCCATGAGGCGGATGCCGCTGGCCAGCAGGGCGGAGGCGACGGTGTCGCCTTGGAAGGCGGGGATGGTCTGGCCGTCGAAGGTGAAGCTCAGCGGCGCCGAGCGGTCGATCTGGCCGTGCCCGTCGAGCCTCATGGGGTGGCCTCACCGACGACGTCGCGCGCCAGGCGGACGGAGTGGATTTCGTGGGTCACGGTATCGCGCTCGACCAGGAGCCAGGCGCCGCAGCCGGCTTCGTGGTGCCAGAGGTCGCGCGTCCGGCCCGCCGGGTTGACGCGGTTGTGGAGGTAGTCGTCCCAGGCCCCGGGCGGGGCGTCGGCGGCGGGGCGATGCAGATAGGTCTCGTGGCCCATATAGTAGAATTCGCGGCGGTCGCGGTCACCGCAAAGGGGGCAGGTCAGGCGCATTGTTGGGTCCGGGCCGCTCGTCGGTTGCTGCGCGCCCTCCTCGCTATGGTCATCGTATTCCTCAATGCAGGTTGTGCTGGCTGCCGGTGGTTTCCTCGTCCATCAGATCGCCCCTTGCGAAGCGGTCGAGCCGGAAGCGGGCGGCGGGCGCGTGGTGGGTGTCGGTGGCGATCAGATGGGCGAGGCTGAAGCCCGAACCGGGCACGGCCTTGAAGCCGCCATAGCACCAGCCCGCATTGACATAGAGCCCCTCGACGGGCGCCTTGTCGATGATCGGTGAGCCATCGGGCGTCATGTCCATGATCCCGCCCCAGCTGCGCAGCAGCTTGGCCTGGCCGATCATCGGGCACATGGCGAGGCCGGCTTCCATCACGTGTTCGGCCATGGGCAGGTTGCCGCGCGCGGCGTAGGAGGCGTGGAAATCCAGATCGCCGCCGAAGACCAAACCGCCCTTGTCGGATTGGCTGATGTAGAAATGGCCCATGCCGAAGGTGACGACGGTATCGATGCAGGGCTTCAGACCTTCGGTGACGAAGGCCTGAAGGATGTGGCTCTCGATGGGCAGGCGCAGGCCGGCCATGGCGGCCACTTGGCTGGACCGGCCGGCCACGACCATGGCGACCTTCCCCGCCTTGATCGCGCCGCGTGTGGTCTGCACGCCGGTGACGCGGCCGCCCGAGATGTCGATGCCGGTCACTTCGCAATTCTGGATCAGGTCCACGCCGCGTTGGTCGGCGCCCCTGGCATAGCCCCATGCGACGGCGTCGTGACGGGCGGTGCCGCCCCGCGGGTGGTAGAGCGCGCCCAGCACGGGAAAACGTGCATTGTCGTGGTCGAGCCAGGGCAGTTTCTGGCGGACGGCCTCGCGGTCCAGAAGGTGGGCATCGTCGCCCTGGGTGACCATCGTGTTGCCGCGCCGCGCATAGGCGTCGCGCTGGCCGTCGCTGTGGAACAGGTTGAAGACGCCGCGCTGGGACATCATCGTGTTGTAGTTCAACTCCTGCTCCATCCCCTCCCACAGTTTCAGGGAATGGGAATAGAACTCGGAATTGCCCGGCATCCCGTAATTGGCGCGGACGATGGTGGTGTTGCGGCCCACATTGCCGCCGCCCAGGTAACCCTTTTCCAGCA
>JBCCCB010000330.1:0-4589 GCA_039033775.1 Pseudomonadota bacterium
CTCGGCCTGGTACGACGTGGAAAGCCAGATCACGGCGGTGACCGACAAGGGCCTGGACCCGCGCAACTTCATCCTCTGCACCGACGATTGCATGGCCGGGACGTTGGTGAACGATGGCCACATGAACCGTGTCTACCGCCATGCGGTCGAATGCGGCTGCGACCCGCTGATCGCCTTGCAGATGTGCACGATCAATACCGCCAGCCATTTCGGGCTGGAGCGGGAGTTGGGCTCGATCACCCCAGGCCGCCGTGCAGATCTGATCCTCACCGCCGACCTGACGACGCTGCCCGTCGAACGTGTCTGGGCCCTGGGCCAGGAGGTCGCGCGGGACGGCCAGATGCTGGTCGACTGCCCCCATCTGACCTGGCCCGACACGGCCCGAAACACCGTCCACCTGGGCAAGTCCCTGACCGAGGCCGACTTCGACATCCCCGCCCCCGCAGGCGCGAACCAAGTCACCGCGCGCGTCATCGGCGTCGTCGAAAACCAGGCGCCGACCAAGGCCCTGACGCGGACCCTGCCGGTGCGAGAAGGGCGCGTAGCAACCGACGAGCATCCCGATACCTGCCAGATCGCCCTGGTCGAACGCCACCGCGGCACCGGCGCAGTGACCAACGCGCTCGTCTCGGGCTTCGGTTACCAAGGCGCCATGGCCCTGGCCTCCACCGTCGCCCATGACAGCCACCACATGATCGTGGTCGGCACCGACCGCGCCAACATGGCCGCCGCCGCCAACCGCCTGGCCGAAATCGGCGGTGGTGTGACGCTCTATGCCGATGGCGCCGAAAAGGCCCTGGTCGAACTGCCCGTCGCGGGCCTGATGTCGGACAGCCCCGCCGCCGAGGTCGCCGCCAAGGCCGAGGCCTTGATGCAGGCCATGCACGATGCGGGCTGCACCTTGAACAACGCCTATATGCAGCACTCGCTTCTGGCGCTGGTCGTCATCCCCGAACTCCGGATCAGCGATCTGGGCCTCGTCGACGTCACGAAATTTGAACTGACCGAGCTTATCGAGACCCCATGAAAGACCTCACCCCCATCCGCGCGCCCGATGAAGCCGAGCCCCGGGCCTTTACCGACGCCAAGGCCGCCGTGGATGAGCTGCGACGACTCTACCGCGAGGCGACGGCCTATCTGTGCGAGAATTTCTCGGCCGCCGTCGACAGTGGAATGCCCGATTGCCGCTACCGCGCCTTCTATCCCGAACTGCGCATCGTCACGACCAGCTTCGCGCGCACCGACAGCCGGCTCAGCTTCGGCCACGTGGCCGAGCCGGGGCACTATGCGGCCACGATCACGCGGCCCGATCTGTTCGCCAACTACCTGGAGCAGCAGATCGGCCTTCTTCTGAAATCCCATGACGTTCCGGTCACCGTCGGCTATTCCCAGACGCCGATCCCGATCCACTTCGCGGTCATGGACGACACCTCCCTGACTGTGCCCCAGGACGGCGTCCTGCCCTTCCTGATGCGCGATGTCTTCGACGTGCCGGACCTGGACACCACGAACGATGCCATCGTCAACGGCGTGGGTTTCACCTACGAAGACGGCGCGCTGCCGCTGGCACCGTTCACCGCGCAACGGGTGGATTATTCGCTGGCCCGGCTGACCCATTATACCGCCACCAAGCCCGAGGATTTCCAGAACCACGTCCTCTTCACCAACTACCAGTTCTACGTGGACGAGTTCATCGCCTATGCCCGCGATGCCTTGCGCGATCCGGCCTCTGGCTATGACGAACTGGTCGGGCCCAATGGACAGCGGGTCACCCGCGACGACCCCGACGCGCCCATGGTCGATCCGCCCAAGATGCCGCAGATGCCGACCTATCACCTGACGCGGGAAAACCAGGCTGGAATCACCCTGGTCAATATCGGCGTCGGCCCATCGAACGCCAAGACGGCCACCGACCACATCGCCGTCCTGCGGCCCCATGTCTGGCTGATGGTCGGTCACTGCGCCGGCTTACGGAACAGCCAGTCCCTGGGCGACTTCGTCCTGGCCCATGCCTACCTTCGCGAAGATCACGTTCTGGACGACGACCTGCCGGTCTGGGTCCCGATCCCGGCTTTGGCCGAGGTTCAGGTCGCCCTGGAAGACGCGGTCGAGCTGGTGACCGAACTGGAAGGCTACGAGTTGAAGCGCATCATGCGCACAGGCACCGTCGCCACCATCGACAACCGCAACTGGGAGCTGCGCGAACAGGCGGGCCCGGTTCAGCGGCTCAGCCAGTCGCGCGCTGTGGCGCTGGATATGGAAAGCGCCACCATTGCCGCCAACGGCTTTCGGTTTCGCGTGCCCTACGGCACGTTGCTCTGCGTATCCGACAAGCCGCTTCATGGGGAATTGAAGCTGCCGGGCATGGCCTCGGCCTTCTACAAGACACAGGTCAGCCGGCATCTTCTGATCGGGATCCGAGCCATGGAAGCGCTTCGCGATATGCCTCTGGAACGGCTCCACAGCCGAAAATTGCGGAGTTTCGAAGAAACCGCCTTCCTTTAAGGTCATTTTCCGCCGGTTTTCACAGGAAACGGCCCCACACCTTATTGTGAGGTCCGAATCACATAGCTACAGTCCGCCGGAACACCACCAAGAGCCCGATGGGGAGGGATTACCGCACATGGCCCAAAAACCTATGACCAAGACGCAGCTCGTCGCCGCGATCGCCGACAAAATGGATGTGGACAAAAAGACCGCGACGTCCGCTTTGGATGCGATCACCGGTATCATCACCGATGAGGTGTCCAATGGCGGTGCCGTGACGCTGCCGGGCATCGGCAAGATCATGTGCCGCGAGCGGCCCGAGCGTATGGTCCGCAACCCGGCCACCGGGGAGCAATTCAAGAAAGAGGCGGACAAGGTCGTCAAGATGACGATTGCGAAGGCTCTGAAGGACAGCGTGAACGGCTAACCGTCGGGACACGGTCAGACGTTCAAAGGGTCGCCGCGAGGCGGCCCTTTTTCGTATCCGGTCAAAGACCGGATGCGACCTTTTGGAGGGCGATGATGAAAACGGCCCGCTCCTGCGGGTCCGATAGGTTGTCCAGCATCGCCTGTGCGTTTCGCCGGTCCTGGCGCATGATGGCCTCAACGGCTTCTTCGCCATCCGGTGTCAAGGTCAGGACATGGGCGCGTCCATCCTTCGGGTCCGGCGCACGACCCAGAAGACCGCGACCCGTCAGTGCCTTCGCCGCCGTCGACAGCGTTGTCCGCGACACGCTCAGCTGATCGGCGATATCCGAGGGGCGGGACGGACCCTGGTTACGCAGATGGCGCAGCATGTGAAAATAGAGCGGGTTGAACGGAAGCTTGCCTTCGGCGGGCGCGCCTTTGCGACCGGCAACGAGAAGCGCGCGAATGATCCCACTGACGGCATCGGCGACGCGCTCCGCATCGTCGGGTTCCACGTCGTCAGGTGTTGTCATGATGCGTACTCCGCATTAATTGATACGGATAACGTATTACCCACATCGGAGACCAGCATGCGCGCCCTTCCCGTCTTTGCAACCCTCGCCTTCCTGTCTGCCTGCACCCAGATCGAGCCGCCGGCCACACCGCCAGTGGCTCCGACGCCACCTGAGGTGGCGACCAGCGGTTTCATCCAAGCGCAGGCCATCTCGACCGTGCCGCTGTCGGTCGCCGAAACGCGGGCCTTCCTGGAGGCCAACCCGATCATCGACTTCCTGGAGCCGACCGACAGCATCTCAAACCCAGTGGCCACCGACATCCTATCGGGGCGCTGGCCCGATGTCGGGGCGGTCCGGCGGGTCGAACTTGCGGATGGCCACTACGTGATCGAACGGATCATCGAGAACCGCCCGGAGGTCTTTCGCTACCAGTTGTTCCTGTTCACCAATTCCACCGGCCGCGGCGTCGATCAGATCGTCGGCGAGCAACGCTTCCTGGCCCAGCCGGATGGATCGACCCGGATCGAGTGGGATTACAACGTGAAACCCAGAAATGCGCTGGCGGGCATCTTCGTGCGCCAGCGTATCAACGAGATCGACTCCTATATCACCGGCGGACTGGATGGCCTGGCCGCCGCGATCCGGGCGGCGTCCAGCTAGGTCATGTCCTCCGACCGGCCGTCGCAGGTTGCGGCGGTCGGTCGAATAGGGTCCGGTCGCGCGGATGGATATCCGCGCCCTCCTTCTCGGCCTGACCTTCGCCCTTATGTGGTCCTCGGCCTTCACGTCTGCCCGCATCATCGTGGCCGAGGCGCCACCGCTTCTGTCGCTCTCCCTGCGCTTCGCCATCTCGGGGGGCCTGGGCATCGCCATCGCCTATGCCCTGGGCCAAAGGATGCGGCTGACGGCCGGTCAATGGCGGGCCGTGATGATCTTCGGCGTCTGCCAGAACGCGCTCTATCTGGGCCTGAACTTCGTGGCGATGCAGTGGATCGAGGCGTCGTTGGCCGCGATCATCGCGTCGTGCCTGCCCCTATCGGTCGCCCTCGTGAATTGGGTGCTCTTTTCGGAACGCACACGCCTGTTGGGGGTCGCGGGCCTGCTGGCGGGCACGCTCGGCGTGGTGCTGATCATGGGCACGCGTCTGCAAGGCGGGGCAGACCCGACGGGGATCGCCTA
>JBCCCB010000331.1:0-4588 GCA_039033775.1 Pseudomonadota bacterium
CTGGTCTGAAGATCGAGGTGTCCGGGGATGCCAACGATTACGTCGGCAAGGGTCTGTCCGGTGGCAGCATCGTGGTGCGGCCGCCCATGGCGTCGCCGCTGAAGGCCGACGAGAACGTCATCATCGGGAATACGGTGCTGTATGGGGCAACCGACGGCTACCTGTTCGCCGCCGGGCGGGCGGGCGAGCGGTTCGCGGTTCGCAATTCGGGCGCGAAGGTCGTGATCGAGGGCTGCGGGTCGAATGGCTGCGAATACATGACCGGCGGGGTCGCCGTGATCCTGGGTCAGATCGGCGCCAATTTCGGCGCCGGGATGACCGGGGGGATGGCGTATTTGTACGACCCCGAGGGGGCAGCGCCGTCCTTGATGAACATGGAGACGCTGGTGACCTGCCCCGTGACGATCGACCACTGGGAAGCCCAGTTGCGCGGTTTGGTCGAGCGCCACGCGGAGGAGACCGGATCGCGCAAGGCGCGCCTGATCCTTGGGGATTGGGAGCGGGAAGTGGCGAATTTCGTGCAGGTCTGCCCGAAGGAGATGCTGGTGCATCTGCCCGCGCCTCTGGGGGCGGAGGTGGAGGCGGTGCCGGCGGAGTGAGGGCAGTTGGCAGGGGTCGAAGAAACGATCCCTGCCAACTTTCTCACACTTAGCCGGAGCGTAGCTGGTGGGCCTTCGCCCGGGAACCAACATGTGCCTTTTCTGTGAGGACTTCCGCCACTCGTCCAGCATTGGTCCCTAACTTTGCGGCAATCACATGCTGCTTGTCGCCAGACCACTTTAGAAGCCAAACTACGACAGCTTCTGCCGTTGAAAGGCTTGTTCGTGTGACTTCGATGTTGTTCAATGGAACTCCAATCATTGTGAGCATCCCTTGATTGCAGGGCGGGGCGGGTGGTAGCCGCCTCGCCGACCCATGCCCCATATGATGCGGTCGACATCACAATCATCACAAGAACAGGTATGCCGCGCAATGTGGATATCGGGGAGAACCTGGAATCTTTTTTGTTGACGGACAATCTCAACGAACAGCTGAAGATTCCCCCAAGAGATTCAAATTGTTAGAAAATACACTTGTCTCTTCAACCTAATAGTTCTTTCTGCAGACAGCTAGGAGGGACCCTAATTCTTCTGCTCTTTCAGGTGCGTTTCTAGGCGAATCGAGCGCCAAGTCGAAGCTGATAGAATCAGATCGCCACGCTGTGCCGCCCATCGGGGTTCGCGTAGGCATCCAGTTCCATGGCGATCATCCGGGCCAGGGGACGGGCCTTGGGCAGGATGGCCAGGGTGCCGTCGGGCACGCGGGTGCAGGCATTGGGCCAAGCCAGCACGATTTCCGCCGTGTGGCGGCGGACGGCTTGGGCCTGGTCTCCGAACTGGGCCGGCACCAGGGTGAAGTCGCAGAGCAGCCGCTCGATCATGTCGGCGCGCAGGTCGTCGTCGGGCGTCATGGCGTGGCCGCGCGTTGTGGCCAGGCGGCCGGTGCGGACCCGGTCGCGCCAATCGGCCGTGCGGGCGGCGTTCTGGGCGTGGCCGCCGGGCAGGCGCGAGATGGCCGAGGCGCCGAGGCCGATCAGGGTCTGGGCGGTGTCGGTCGTGTAGCCTTGGAAGTTGCGGTGCAGGTGACCTGTGCGGGCGGCGATGGCCATCGGGTCGTCGGGCCTGGCGAAGTGGTCGATGCCGATGCGCTGGTATCCGGCGGCTTCTAGCCGCCGGGCCGCCATCTCGGCCAGGGCCAGGCGGGCCGGGCCAGCGGGAAGCGTGGCGCCGTCGATCATGACTTGGCGCTTGGAGGCCCAGGGCACATGGGCATAGCCATAGAGCGCCAGGCGGTCGGGATGCATCTCGAGCGCGATATCCAAGGTGCGGGATAGGGTCTGGGCCGTCTGGTGGGGCAGGCCGTAGAGCAGGTCGAAATTGACGCGGGCGATGCCGCGGGCGCGCAGGCCCAACACGGCCTCGGCGGTTTGTTCAGGCGTCTGGGGGCGGCCGATGGCCTGCTGAACGTCTTCCTCGAAATCCTGGATGCCGACGCTGGCCCGATTGACGCCTGCCGCCGCCAGCGCGTCGAGACGGGGGCCATCCTGTTCGGTCGGGTCGACCTCGACCGAGATTTCGGCGCCGGGAGCGGAGGGGAAGCGGGCGGAGAGGCCGTGGAACAGGCTCCGCATCAGGGTCGGGGGCAGGATGGTGGGTGTGCCGCCGCCCAGGTGCAGATGGGAGACGGTGATGGGATTGCGCAAAGCGTCGGTCACTAGATCGGCCTCGGCCAGCAGGGCCTCAACATAGGGTGACAGCGGTGCGTCGGTCTTGGTGCCCTGGGTCCGGCAGGCGCAGAACCAGCAGAGACGGCGGCAGAACGGGATGTGGGCGTAGAGCGAGACGGGCTGCCCTGCGGGAATATCGGCCAGCCATTCCATGGCCTGCGCGGGCCCAACGGCATCCGTGAACTGGGTCGCGGGCGGGTAGCTGGTATAGCGAGGGGCGCGGGTGTTGAAGATATCCCGCGACGCCGCCAATGCGTTGATCGGTGCCTGTGTCATGGGGCCAGGACTGCCCTAAACGGAGCTTGGACGCTTTGACACAGGTCAAGGGAATCCCTTGATGCGAGGGCGTGGTCATGCCACCGTTTCAAAATGTCAAAGATCGATCTGGCGGTCGTCGGCGAAGGCTGTTCGACCTGTCCCATTCGCCATCGGGCCGTTTGCGCGAAATGCGAGGCGGACGAGCTCGCGCGGCTGGAAACGATGAAATCCTACCGCGATTGGCGCGCGGGCGAGACGATTTGCATGGAGGGCGATGTGCTGCCCTTCGTGGGATCCATCGTCACCGGTTGCGCCACGCTGACCCGGTCGATGGAAGACGGACGCACCCAGATGGTGGGCCTGCTGATGCCATCGGATTTCGTGGGTCGGCCGGGCCGCTCGTCGGCACCGTATGAGGTGGTGGCCGCGACGGATGTGTCCATGTGCCTGTTCAGGCGGGCGGAGTTCGAGCAACTCATCATTGACACCCCCCATGTGGGGCAGCGTTTGCTGGAGATGTCGCTGGATGAGCTGGACGCCGCCCGCGACTGGATGCTGGTCTTGGGCCGTAAGACCGCGCGGGAAAAGGTGGCGACGCTGCTGTCCATCGTGCTGCGGCGGTCGGCGACGGGCCAGGTTCCGCTCCGGGCCGAGCTGCCGCTGACCCGGGATGCGATGGCGACCTATCTGGGCCTGACCATCGAGACGGTCAGCCGCCAGATCACGGCCTTGAAGAAGGAAGGTATCATCCGCCTGGAAGGCAAGCGCGGCGTCTTGTGCGATGACTTGTCGGTCCTGCTGATCGAGGCGGGCGACGACGATGACGGATATGCCGATTTGTAAGCCGTGGCAGACAATTCGGCGGCCGGTCTCGGAAAGTTGATTCAGGTCAAGGCAGCCCCACCCCCCGCTCTCTAGTCCCCGATGTCGGAGAGGACCCGTTCGACCGGGTTCCTGAACGACCGGAGGACCCGAGAGGATGGACTACCTCAAGCTAATCGCCCTGGGCTTGGTCGCGCTGTTTGCCGCGATCGCCGCCAGTTGGGCCCGCGATGCGGCCTATATGCTGCACGCCATCATCATCATGGCCATTGCGGGCGGCATGTTCCTGTGGACGCTGCGCGGGATGGAGGCGCCGAACCTGGCCCCGGCGGCCCCGGCGACGGGTTATATGGACGGACCCATCCGCCTGGGCGTGATCGCCACGGCGTTCTGGGGGGTCGCGGGTTTCCTGGTCGGGGTGTTCATCGCGTTCCAGTTGGCCTTCCCGGCGCTGAACTTCGATTGGGGTCAGCCCTACACCAACTTCGGACGGCTTCGCCCGCTGCATACCAGCGCGGTGATCTTCGCGTTCGGGGGAAACGCCCTGATCGCGACGTCGTTCTACATCGTGCAGCGGACATCCGCGGCGCGGCTTTGGGGCGGGAACCTCGCCTGGTTCGTGTTCTGGGGCTACAATCTGTTCATCGTCCTGGCGGCGACCGGCTACCTGTTGGGCGGCACGCAGTCCAAGGAATATGCCGAGCCCGAGTGGTATATCGACATCTGGCTGACGATCGTCTGGGTGGCCTACCTGGCGGTGTTCCTGGGCACGATCATGACCCGCAAGGAGCGGCACATCTACGTCGCGAACTGGTTCTTCCTGGCCTTCATCGTGACCGTGGCGATGCTGCATATCGTCAACAACCTCTCCATCCCCGTCAGCATCTTCGGGTCCAAGTCGGTGCAGTTGTTCGCCGGCGTCCAGGATGCCATGACCCAATGGTGGTACGGCCATAACGCCGTGGGCTTCTTCCTGACGGCGGGCTTCCTGGGGATGATGTACTACTTCATCCCGAAGCAGGCGAACCGGCCCGTCTATTCCTACAAGCTGTCGATCATCCACTTCTGGGCGCTGATCTTCCTGTATATCTGGGCGGGTCCGCACCACCTGCATTACACGGCGTTGCCCGATTGGGCGTCGACCCTGGGCATGGTGTTCTCGATCATCCTGTGGATGCCGAGCTGGGGCGGCATGATCAACGGCCTGATGACCCTGGAAGGGGCGTGGGACAAGATCCGCAC
>JBCCCB010000332.1:0-4582 GCA_039033775.1 Pseudomonadota bacterium
CTCCGTCTGGCTCGCCGCCAATGCGGGCTCTGGCAAGACCCGCGTCCTGACCGACCGGGTCGCCCGGCTCCTGCTCGACGGCGCCGCGCCGGAGCGTATCCTTTGCCTGACCTACACCAAGGCCGCCGCGGGCGAGATGCAGAACCGCCTGTTCAAGCGCCTCGGCCAATGGGCCATGCTCCCCGACGACGCCCTGCGCCGGGAACTCACCCAACTCGGCGCCGCCCGCGGCACCGTCTCGCCGGAGAAACTCCGCACGGCGCGGACCCTCTTCGCCCGCGCCATCGAAACCCCCGGCGGCCTCAAGATCCAGACAATCCACGCCTTCTGCGCCTCCCTCCTCCGCCGCTTCCCCCTGGAAGCCGGAATCTCCCCCGCCTTCCAAGAGATGGACGAGATCGCCACCGCCCGCCTCCACGCCGACATCCTCGACGACATGGCGACCCGCACCCCCGACCTCGTCGATCGCATCGCCGCCCGCCTCACCGACGGCGACCCCAGCGCGTTCCTCGCCAGCATCGCCGCCAACCGCGACGGCCTGATCCCGCCTCTCCCCCGCCACGCCCTCCGCCGCACCCTCGGCATCGAAGACGACGACGCCGAGACGGTCCGCGCCGAGGCCATCACCCCCGACGACCTCACCCTTATCGAAGACGTCCGCGACGCCGCCGCCCAAGAGACCGCCGTCACCATGTCTCGCCTGACGGACGCCCTCTCCCAAGCCATCCTCGCCGACCCGCCCGACCGCTTCGACCAACTCTGCCAGGCGCTGCTCACCCAAAAGCACGAGCCCCGCAAAAACCCGGTCACCAAACCCGTCGCGGGGCGCCTGGGCGAGGCGCAAACCGACGATCTCCACACTCTCGCCGCCCGCCTATCTGACGCCCATGCCCGCCTCGCCGCCTTCGACTCCCTCGCCCAGGCCGAAGCCCTCCACGCCTTCGCCCCCGCCTTCTTAACGGAACTCGACCGCCGCAAGGCCCAGCGCGGCTGGCTGGATTTCGACGACCAGATCGCAGGCGCCCGCCGCCTGCTGCGCGACAGCGAAATGGCCCAATGGGTCCTCTTCAAGCTGGACGGCGGCCTGGACCACATCCTAGTGGACGAGGCTCAGGACACCTCGCCCGAGCAATGGGACGTCATCGAAGCCCTCGCCTCCGAATTCGGCACGGGCCAGGGCGCGCGCGACGGCATCCAACGCACCCTCTTCGTCGTCGGCGACCGCAAGCAGTCGATCTATTCCTTCCAAGGCGCCGACCCCGACGCCTTCGACCGCATGCGCCGCAGCTTCGACCACCGCCTCACCGCTGGCCCGCCGCTCCGCGACCACGCGCTCCGCCACTCCTTCCGCTCCTCGCCCACGATCCTCGATCTGGTGGACGAGACCTTTTCGGCCGGCGGCGGCGTCGGCGATCCGCCCGAACACATCGCCTTCAAGACCGACCTCCCCGGCCGCGTCGACCTCTGGCCGGTGATCGAACAGGCCCCCGAGGACCATTCCGACCGCAAATGGCACGACCCCGTCGACCGCCCGGCCCGCAACGACGCCAAGATCGAACTGGCCGAAAAGGTCGCCGACACCGTCCAAGCCATGCTCACCGACGGCACCCCCATCGGCCACGGAGACACCCGCCGCCCCGTCCAACCCGGCGACATCCTCATCCTGCTCCGCCGCCGCAAGGACCTGTTCCACCACATCGTCCGCGCCTGCAAAGCCCGCAACCTGGACCTCGCCGGCGCCGACCGCCTGACCCTGTCGGCCGACCTGGCCGTCCGTGACCTCGTCGCCGCCCTCACCTGGGCCGCCACGCCCGACGACGACCTGTCGCTGGCCACCATCCTGCGCTCCCCGCTCGGCCGCTTCTCCGAAGCGGACCTTTACAACGTCGCCCAGGGCCGCCCCGCCACCCTCTGGCAAGCCGTCCGCGCCAGCGACACCCCCGCCACCGCCATGCTCACCGACCTCCTCAAGGTCACCGACACGCTGCGCCCCTACGAACTCCTCCAACGCCTCCTCGTCCGCCATGACGGCCGCCGCTTCCTGCTCGCCCGCCTCGGCCAGGAATCGGCGGAAGCGATCGACGCCCTCCTCGGCCAGGCCCTCGCCTACGAACAACTCGAAACCCCCAGCCTCACCGGCTTTCTCGGCTGGTTCGCCTCCGCCGATCCGGAACTCAAACGCCAAGGCGGCGCGGGCTCCATCCGCGTCATGACCGTCCACGGCGCCAAGGGCCTGGAGGCCCCCGTCGTCATCCTGCCGGAATGCCAGAAACCCAAACCCCGCGGCCCCTCCGGTGTGCAGACCCTCGACACCGGCGACACCATCTGGATGCCCCCCAAGGCGGGCTGGTCCCCGGCCCTCCACGACCACGCCGACCGCAAGCAGATGGCCGAGACCGCCGAGGCCGACCGCCTGCTCTACGTCGCCATGACCCGCGCCGAAAACTGGCTCATCGTCGGCGCTGCGGGCGATGTCGGCGAAGACCGCCACGACAGCTGGTACACCAAGGTGGCCCACGCCATGCAGGCCCAAGGGGCCCAGCCCCACGGCGACACCCTGCGCCTGCAATCCGGCGATTGGACCCCGCTCCCGCCAACCGCCAAGGACATCGCCAGCTCGCCAACCCCACCCGCCTGGCTCGAAACCCCCGTCCCGGCCCCCAAGCCGACCGCCAAGCCCCTCGCGCCCTCGTCCCTCCCCGGCCCCAAGGCCCTGCCCGGCGAGACCGCCGACACCCTCTCCACCGAAGCCGCCATGCGCCGTGGCACCGCCATCCACGCGCTGCTCGACCACCTCCCCACGATCCCGGGGCCGCACCGCCCGGGCGCCGCCCCCACCATCCTCGCCCGTCACGCCGCGCTCTGGCCCGAAGACGATTCCCAGGCCATCATCGCCGAGGCCCTCACCGTCCTGTCAGACCCCGCCCTGGCGCATGTCTTTGCCCCCGACACCCTGTCGGAGGTCCCCTTCGTCCTCCCGGCGACCGGCACCCACCCCGCCATCACCGGCACCATCGACCGCATCGTCCCGACCGCCACCGGTCAGCTGATCGTCGACCACAAATCCAATGCAATCCGCCCTGATGCGCCGGACCAAGTTCCCCTCGGCCTGCTCCGCCAGATGGGCGCCTATGCGACGGCCGCCGCCGCGATTTGGCCTGACCGCCAGATCGACACCGCCATCCTGTGGACCCGCGACCGCTGGCTGATGCCGCTTCCGCACGACCTTGTGATGGGCGCCTGGGAATCCTGGTCGGACCCGGCCTGACTGCGCTGTCGACCAAGGCTGGACAGATCTCCGCATGCGCGCACACCGAAGCCGCAGCCCAGCCGCTTGACGCTCCGAGGCGGTATGCCTAGCTTCATCGTCCGGCGCTTAGACGCATCCCAAACCTGCCAGGAGAGCCCCATGGCCACCGTTCCCGCCACCGACGCCACCTTCGACGAAGTGGTCAAGCAATCCGACATCCCGGTGATCGTCGATTTCTGGGCTGAATGGTGCGGCCCCTGCAAACAGATCGGCCCGGCCCTGGAAGAACTGTCGGACGAATATGCCGGCAAGGTGAAGATCGTGAAGGTCAACGTGGACGAGAACCCGGCCTCCCCCTCGGCCATGGGCGTGCGCGGCATCCCGGCGCTCTTCATGTTCAAAGGTGGCGAGCCCGTGGATCAGAAGATCGGCGCCGCCCCCAAGGCCGCGCTGAAGGATTGGATCGACGCCGCCGTCTAGGCGGCGCTCTATTCCATGGAAAAGGCCCGCCGACAGGATCGGCGGGCCTTTTTGCTGTTCAGTCAATCGACGGATCAGGCCTTCTTGAGGGCTTTCTTCGCCTTCTTCAGCTGCTTCTCGCGCTTGTCGACGACCTTCTTCAGGTCCTTCTTGCTTTTGGCCATTGCCAGTCCTTTCTGTCGCGTCCGACCGCTCAGCCATCGCCGTCCTGCTCGGCCAGGAACCGGCGGATGAACCGCCGGATCTCCCGGGCCGCGCTGGTGTCCAGATCGTTGCAGAGCGACACGAACGCATCGCGTTCGGACTTCTTGAGACGAATGACCAACTGGCTGTCCTTGTTGGCCGTCTTTCCCGGTTTCTTCGCGTCGCCCATGATCGGATCACCTCTGGCTGGATCAGCGTACAGCAAGATTACATCACTTGTATATACATTTTTGCCATCGCCGCGGTGCTGCAGCGCAGCGAGACCGTTGCCATTTCCCGACCGGGAGCAAGGTCGGCGTCAAGCGAAACCCACAGGTTAACGGAAGACAGGGCGCATTCGGGACATCTCGTGGCAGTGTAGTAGGCATCGCCACTTGGCCGTGCTAGATGGCGATTGCTGTCTCGTCTATGGACTCGAGGGTCTCAGCACCAATCTCGAGCGGCTGACAACGGCTAATCTCGCATGGGAGGGACTACTGGCAGCGCGCATGCAAGCGAAGACCCATTCCTTGACTCAGAACTCTCTTTCCCGTCTCCTGGACACTGCCCGTACAGTCTTTAGTCGTCTGCAGGCGGAACGAAACCATGGCGGGCGCATGGCGGAAGATCTCTTCAGTTCAGCTAGTGAGCAGAATGTGTTGGCGGAGA
>JBCCCB010000333.1:0-4575 GCA_039033775.1 Pseudomonadota bacterium
GCGCGGGGCGGGATGGCGCGGCCGACGAAGCCCGCCAGGATGACCACGGTCAGGATGTAGGGCAGGGCCTGCATGAATTGGGTGGGGATGGTGACGCCCAGTAGCTCCAGGGTCTGGAAGCGGTTGCCCAGGGCTTCGAGCAGGCCGAAGAGGAGGGTGGCGCCGAGCGCGTACCAGGGCCGCCATTTGGCGAAGATCAGGGCGGCCAGCGCGATGAAGCCGCGGCCTGCCGACATGTCCTTGACGAAGCCCGCCGCCAGGGTCGTGGCCAGATAGGCGCCCGCAAGGCCGCAAAGGAAGCCGCAGATCAGGACGGCGGCATAGCGCAGGCCGACCACGCTGACGCCCGCCGTGTCCACCGCCGCCGGGTTCTCGCCCACGGCGCGCAGGCGGAGGCCGAAGCGGGTGCGGTAGAGGATCCACCAGGTGAGTGGCACGCAGAGCAGGGCGACATAGACCAGGATCGCGTGGCCGGAGATGAGGTTGGCGTAGATCGGGCCCAGGATCGGCACGGCCTCAAGGGCGTCGGCGAAGGGCAGGGTGATTTCGCTGAACCGCGCCGGGCCTTGCAAGGGCGGCGTGCGGCCGCCCAGGCCGAACCAGGCTTGGGCGATGACCACGGTCAGGCCCGCCGCCAGGAAGTTGATCGCCACGCCGGAGATGAGCTGGTTGCCCCGGAAGGTGATCGAGGCCACGCCGTGCAGCAGCGCCAGCAGCATGGACGCGATGATGCCCGCGCAGAGGCCGAGCCAGACATTGCCGGTATAGGCGGCGAAGGCGGCGGAGAAGAAGGCGGAGGCGAGCATCTTGCCCTCCAACCCGATATCGAAGATGCCCGCGCGTTCGCTGAATAGGCCCGCCAGGCACGCCAGCAGCAGGGGCGTGGCCAGGCGCAGCGAGGATTCGAAGATCTGGAGGAGTTCGAGGAAGCTCATATCCGCTCCGTGGCCAGGCGCACGGCCATGTAGCCCATGAAGACGCCCAGGGCGCCTTCGACCCAGCGGCGGAAGCGCGCATATAGGCTCCGGACCGGGGCCGCCGAAAGCACGAGCGCCCAGAACCCATGGCACGCGAAGCTGATGAGCCAGGCGCCGAGGACGAAGGCCGCGATCACGCTCGGGCCGCCGCCTTGGGTCGCCCCGACCGCGGCGATGGCCAGCCAGAAGGCGATGGCCTTCGGGTTCGTCACCTGGAGCGCCACGCCCATGGCGAAGTAGCGGGCCGATGAGCGGGCGGGCACGTGGGCGACCGTGACCGATGGCGGCGCCAGCGCCTTTTTCAGGGACCCCCAGGCGAGCCAAGCCAGGTAGGCCGCGCCGAGGATACGCAAGCCGGTCATCGCCCAGGCGGCCTGTTGCAGCAGCAGACCCACGCCCACGAGCGTCAGGAGGTTGATGACGACGCTCCCGCTGGCGATCCCGGCGGACGCGACGAGCGCGGGGCCGCGCCCCCGCGCGGTTCCGATCCCAAGGAGCATGGCCACTGCTGGGCCAGGCGAGAGGGCGGCGACCAAAAGGATCGCGTAGGCGGCGGCGAAGAGGGGCAGGTGGGGGGCGATGTCGGTCATCGAGGCGTCCTTTCCGTGCGAACCGACAGCGTCGCCGGCTTCGACTTCGGGCACGACCCGGAACATGCGGAAAGGCCGATCACGGCTCGGCGCTCCCGCGTTCGGGATGGCCGCCGGCTTCCAGGGGCGTGGTCGGTAGAGGCGCCGCGTCCCGCTTCCGCGTCCGCGTAAAGAGGCGTTCGACCGGCATGCGGACCATATTGTCGAGTGCGCCGGTGAAGAGGATGACGAGGGCCTGGATCACCAGGATCATCTCGCGGGTGATGGCGGGGATTTCGAACTCCACCTCGGCGCCGCCCTGGTAGAGCATCCCGAAGAGCAGGGCGGCCAGGAACACGCCAACCGGATGCGACCGGCCCATCAGCGCGACGGCGATACCCACGAAGCCCGCGCCCTGGACCGGGTCGATGACCAGGCGCTCGGCCTCGCCCATCACCGAATTGAGCGCCATCATCCCGCAGAGCCCACCGGAGATAAGCATGGCGATCATGGTGATCTTGACGGGCGAAATTCCGGCATAGAGCGCCGCCGGCTCCGAGTGGCCGAATGCGCGGATTTCGTATCCGAGGCGAGTGCGCCAGATCAGGAGCCACACGCCCACGCAGGCCAGGATCGCGAGAAGGAACGAGACGTTGAGCGGGGTGGAGCGGCGGAAGCCGAGCCAGGGCGCGATGTCGTAGGCATTCGGCAGATGGACGGCCTCGGCGAAGCGCGCCGTCTCGGGCGAGCCGCCAGCGCCGGGGACCAGCAGGACGCGGGACAGCAGGTAGACCATCACCGCCGAGGCGATGAAGTTGAACATGATCGTCGTGATGACGATGTGGCTGCCGCGCTTGGCCTGCAGATAGGCCGGGATCGCGGCCCACGCGGCGCCGAACGCGGCGGCACCCAGGGTCGCGGCGAGCAGGGCGATGGTCCAGTGCGGCCAGGGGATGAAGAGCAGGCAGAGCGCGACGCCCAGGCCGCCGATGGCCGCCTGACCCTCACCGCCGATGTTGAAGAGGCGGGCGTGGAAGGCGACGGCGACGCCCAAGCCGGTGAAGATGAAGTTCGTCGCGTAAAATAATGTAAAGCCCCAATTATTCACCGTGCCGACGGCGCCGGTGACCAGGTAGCTCAGGGCCTCGAACGGGTTCTCGCCGATGGCGGCAACGACGATGCCCGAGATGATCAGGGCCAGGACCAGGTTCAGCAGCGGGATCAGGGCGATGTCGACCCATTTGGGCAGCGCGTCGGTCATGGCATGGCTCCTCGTTCCGGCGTGCCGTCGTCCTCGGGCTTGACCCGAGGACCTCTGGCGGCGGAGATCCTCGGGTCAAGCCCGAGGATGGCCCGGTCCAGGTGGGCGATGCCTGAAGGACGTCGAAACATCATGCTGCGGCCCCGGTCATCCCGGTCATCCCGGCCATCATCAGGCCCAACTCGCCTTGATCGGTCTCGGACGGCAGGCGTTCGCCCATGATCTTGCCATCGAACATCACGGCGATGCGGTCCGAGAGGCCCATGATCTCGTCCAATTCAACCGAGACCAGCAGGATCGCCTTGCCCCGGTCGCGGAGGGCGACGATCTGCTGGTGGATGAATTCGATGGCGCCGATATCCACGCCGCGCGTCGGCTGGCCGATCAGGAGGAGGTCGGGATCCCGCTCGATCTCGCGGGCCAGGACGATCTTCTGTTGGTTACCGCCCGAGAAGCTTTTCGCCGCCAAAGCGGGGTTGGGTGGGCGGACGTCGAATCGTTCCATTTTTCCTTCGCAATCAGCGCGTAACGCGGCGAGGTTCATAAAGATTCCGCTGTTGAAGCGGTCATCGTGGTGGTAGCCGAAGCCCACGTTTTCCCAAGCGTGGTAATCCATGATCAGGCCTTCGCGCTGCCGGTCCTCGGGCACGTGGGCGATGCCGCGGGCGCGCCTGGTCTGGGCGTCGGAGGCGGTACCGGTCAGGTCGATTTCTTCGCCGTTGATGCGGATCGTGCCGGTGCCGCGGGCATAGCCGCCGAGGACTTCCAGCAGTTCGGATTGACCGTTCCCGGCGACGCCCGCGATGCCGAGGATTTCACCCGCATGGATGGTCAGGTCGATGCCCTTCAGGCGCTCGACCCCCTGGTCGTCGGTGACGCGAAGGTTTTCGACCTCCAGCACGGTCTTGCCGGGCTTGGCGGGCGCCTTATCGACGCGGAGCAGCACCTTGCGGCCGACCATCAACTCGGCCAGTTCTTCGGGCGAGGTCTCGGCGGTCTTAACCGTCGCGGTCATCTCGCCCCGGCGCATGACGCTGACGGTGTCGGTGATCTCCATGATCTCGCGCAGCTTGTGGGTGATCAGGATGATGGTCTTCCCCTCGTCCCGCAGGCCGTGCAGGATACGGAATAGGTGGTCGGCCTCGGCGGGAGTCAGGACGCCGGTCGGTTCGTCCAGGATCAGGATGTCGGCCTCGCGGTAGAGCGCCTTCAGGATTTCGACCCGCTGTTGCTGACCCACGCCCAGATCTTCGATGATGGCGTCCGGGTCGACATCCATCTCGTAGTCTTTTGCCAGTTGTTTCAGAAGGCTGCGGGCCTTTCTTAAACTGGGTCGAAGCATCGCGCCGTCTTCGGCGCCCAGCACCACGTTTTCCAGAACGGTGAAGTTCTCGACCAGTTTGAAGTGCTGGAACACCATGCCGATGCCGGCGTCGATGGCGGCCTGGCTGTGGGGGATCTCGGTCTTCTGGCCGCCGATGAAGATCTCGCCCGCATCGGCCTTGTAGAAGCCGTAGAGAATCGACATCAGCGTCGACTTACCCGCGCCGTTCTCGCCGATGATGCCGTGGATGGTGCCGGGGCGCACTTCGATTGAGATATCCTTGTTGGCCTGAACCGGCCCAAACGCCTTCGAAATACCGACGAGTTCAATCGCTGCAGCGGCGTGACCATGGGGGCTCATGCCGGTGCTCCCGTGCCGACAAAGCCCACCATGCGGGCGATCTGGCCGTCTTTCAGCTCGGCGAAATATTGCCCATGCTGGAGC
>JBCCCB010000334.1:0-4551 GCA_039033775.1 Pseudomonadota bacterium
CGCCCGAGGCCAGCGCCTGATAAACCTCGCCGCCGGGCAGGTTCTGCACCGACGCGCCCATCTTGCCGAGCGCTTCGCCACCCAGACCCGGCATGCGGAAGCGCAGGCCCTGGAAGTCTTCGGGGCCGCTGATTTCCTGGCGGAACCAGCCGCCCGCCTGGGCGCCCGTATTACCTGCGAGGAACGACTTCAGGCCGAAGATCTGACCCAGTTCGTCATGCAGTTCCTGCCCACCGGCATGGTAGTACCAGTTCACCAGCTCCTGCGCCGTCATGCCGAAGGGCACGGCGGTGAAGAAGGCGTAACCCGGATGCTGGTTGACGAAGTAATAGTCGGCGCCGTGATACATATCGGCCTGACCCGAGGTCACGGCGTCGAACACCTCGAACGCCCCGACCAGCTCGCCCGCAGCCTTCAGGTCGATGGTCAGCGCGCCATCGCTCATTTCGGTGATCGTGTTGGCGACGCGCTGGGCGGCATCGTGCACACCCGCCAGGCCGCGCGGCCAGGTGGTGACCAAGGTCAGCGTGCGGTTGCCCTGGGCATAGGCCGGTGCAGCCAAAGCGGCGGCGCCAGCAGCGCCGGCACCAATCGTGGACTTCTTAAGGAATGAACGACGGTCCATTAATTCCTCCCCTATTGTTAACTGCCGCCAAACCCTCCCGGCCCGGCGGCGACCCCCGGTTCGGGGCGTGGCGCGACACTAGGGATTGGAGGCGCCGTGTCAAACGTTTGAAGGGGCCAAGTCGCCATATCTCGCGGGCCATCGGCGCGCATCGGGCAAACCCGCCCGATTGCCTGCATTTTGGGCGCCCGGTCTTGACGTAAAGACAGCTTCGGCGGGCCTGCCGGCCCCTGTGTCAGAGCGCCGATTCCGCCGCGCCTCGAATGGCGCGTATCGCCGTACCATAGCCGGACGGGTCGTCGGGACTGCCGCTGCGGAAGATCGCCGACCCGGCCACCAAGACGTCGGCGCCCTCGGCCGCGACCAGCGGTGCCGTCGCGGTGTCCACGCCGCCATCGACCTCGATATGGATCGGCCGGTCGCCGATCAGCGCACGCACCGCCCGCACCCGCGCCGGAGTGCCCGGCAGGAACGTCTGCCCACCGAAGCCAGGATTGACGCCCATCACGCAAACCAGATCCACATCGTCCAGCAGCGCCGCCGCGGCGTCGATGGGCGTGCCTGGGTTCAGCGCCAGGCCTGCCTTGGCCCCCGCCCCCCGGATCGCCTGGAGCGTGCGGTGAATATGCGGCCCGGCCTCCAGATGCGCTGTGATCACGTCGGCCCCGGCCTCGGCGATGGCGTCGATCCAGGCGTCGATTGGCGACACCATCAGATGGACGTCCATCACGCCCGCGATATGCGGCCGGATCGCCTTGCACGTCACAGGCCCGAAGCTGAGATTCGGCACAAAATGGCCGTCCATCACGTCCACATGGACCCAATCGGCGCCCTGCCCGCTGACCGCGTCGCATTCCGCCCCGAAGGCGGCGAAATCGGCGGCCAGGATCGACGGCGCGATCTTGATGGAACGGTCGAACGGCATGGCGGATTCTCCCTGACTGACCGGCGGGCTACACCGACGCGCCGGCGGAATAAACCCGCGCGTCGGTGACGATTTCCGACAACGGCATATCGGTGGCCGACCGGGGCACCGCCGCGACCCGCTGGCCTTCGACGGCGACGCCCACCGCCCACGCGTTCGGCAGCCCGGCCAACGTGCGGTCGTAGAACCCGCCGCCATAGCCCAGCCTGCCGCCTGCCGCGTCGAAGCCCACCATGGGCACGATCAACACGTCCGGCACGCGCCAGCCGCCCTCGATGGGTTCTTCGACCCCGAATGCGCCCGGCTGGGTCGGGCAGCCCGGCCACCATTCCCGAAATCGGAGCGGCGCGCCCTTGCCGGTCACCACCGGCACGCAGAGCCGGTTATCATGGGCCAGGGCGGCCATGGTCCGTCTCGGGTCGATTTCGGACCGGATCGGCATGTACCCGGCGATCACGGCGCCTTCCAGGTCCCGCAGCCGCGCCCAGAGCCGCGTCGCGGCCGCCGCCCGCGCCTCGGGCCGCGCCACCTCTCGGGCGGCCAGACAGCGGCGGCGCATTTGCGCCTTGGCTTCCTCGATGGTAGCGCCATTGGTCATGGCCATCTTCGATCACATCGCCGTGTCCGCCGCCAGCCTGGACGAGGGTGCGGCCCATGTCGCGGCGGCGCTGGGCCAGGACATCGGCCCGGGCGGATCCCATGCCCGCATGGGCACCCACAATCGGCTGAGCGGTCTGTCGAATGGCGAATACCTTGAGGTGATCGCCATCGACGCAGCCGCCCCGGCCCCGGCTGTCCCGCGCTGGTTCGACCTGGACCGGCGGGCCGGGCCCCCGCGACTTTCCAACTGGATCGCCCGTGTCGACGATCTCGACGCAGCGGTCGCGGCTCATCCGGAGGCGGGCCGCATCCTGGCCCTGGAACGCGGCGCCTATCGCTGGCGCATGGCCGTGCCCGAGGATGGCGTCCTGCCCTTCGACGGCTGCTTTCCCGCGCTGATCCAATGGGATAGCGCCCCACCCAGTTTCCCGGATGCCGGTCTCTCGCTGACGGGCCTGACCCTGACCCACCCCGATGCCGAAGCGCTGCGCCGGACGCTGGCCGACCTGATCGACGATCGCCGCATCACGGTCGATCCCGGTCCGCCGGCCCTAACGGCCCGGATCGAAACGCCCGGCGGACCCCGCCGATTGGCATGATCGCCCCCGATCTGGAGGCCATCGCCGCCCTGGCCGAAGCTGCCCGCGCCGCGCTGCCGGACGCGTTCCGCGCCGCCGCCGCGGACGTCCGCTTGGTAGTGGAGGACTGGCCGTCGGACGCGATCCTTGACGAGATGGAGATCGAGGACGCCTACGACCTGACCGGTCTCTATGAAGGCGCCGCGCTGACCGAGCGCAGCGTCGAGCATCCCGAGCCGCCGTCGACCATCACGCTTTTCCGGCGCCCGATCCTGGACGAATGGGCGGCGCGGGGGAACGTGACCCTGGAAGAACTGGTGACGCATGTCACCATCCACGAATTCGCGCACCATTTCGGTTGGTCCGATGACGACGTGGCCACCATCGACCGCTGGTGGGAATAACATGAAGTTCGAGACTTAAGATACTGAAAAATAAAAGAGCGGCCCGATGGCCGCTCTCTTAACATATCGTAAAGGCCGATCAGGCCGCCGCGGGCGGGCGCGATGACAGGATCTGGTCGACCGCCTTCAAGGCGCCGTCTTCGTCCATGTTGTTCACCGCCGCCAATTCGCGGGTCAGACGATCTAGGGCGGCCTCGTAGAGCTGACGTTCGGAATAGGATTGTTCGCGCTGTTCATCGTTGCGGTGCAGGTCGCGCACCACTTCGGCGATGGCGATCAGGTCGCCGGAATTGATCTTGGCCTCGTATTCCTGCGCCCGGCGGGACCACATGGCGCGCTTGACGCGGGCCTTGCCCTTCAGCGTGGTCATGGCTTTCTCGACCACGTCGGGCGGCGACAGCGAGCGCATGCCCACGACATCGGCCTTATGGGTCGG
This sequence comes from Pseudomonadota bacterium, assembly GCA_039033775.1. Taxonomy (GTDB): domain Bacteria; phylum Pseudomonadota; class Alphaproteobacteria; order Rhodobacterales; family Rhodobacteraceae; genus Jannaschia. The sequence goes on from JBCCCB010000334.1 coordinate 3,569, forward strand.
AACAGAGACCTTCATCTTGTCCTTGGCAAAGGTAATCACGAACACCTCCAGCTCCATCCCGGCAACGTCCTGCTTCTCGACGGCCACGATCTGGCCGACGCCGTGGGCGGGGTAGACAACGAAATCGTTCGGGCGAAACTCGGGCTTCTTGGGCATTGGGCATCCTTTCGATGTCTCTTGGCGCGGCCGCTCGGGCGACAAAAATACCCGGCCCGGGGCATGACCCTGGGTCAGATCCAACGCGCTTTATGGTCGATGCCGTCCAGCCGTGCGGCGACCGGGACATCGGGAGGTGGCAGAACCGTCCCCAATACATGGGCGACTCTGGGCATAATACCAGAAAAACAGGCGTCACGAAAGCGTCACGGTCGCTGACCCATCTCGGGCCAGGGGCGACGTAGCGTCACCCACCCTCGCCCGGCGCTTCGGAGAACAGCTCCATCTTGCCGGGCTTGCCGTCCATTTCCTCGGCATCGGGCAGCGGGTCCTTCTTCGTGATGATGACCGGCCAAGCCTCGGAATACTTTCGATTAAACTCGACCCACTTTTCCATCTCCGGCTCGGTGTCGGGACGAATCGCATCCGCCGGGCATTCGGGCTCGCAGACGCCGCAATCGATGCATTCGTCGGGATGGATGACCAGCATGTTTTCGCCTTCGTAGAAGCAATCCACCGGACAAACCTCGACGCAATCGGTGTATTTGCAGGCGATACAGGCGTCGGTGACGACATAGGTCATGGGGGTTGTCCTTCCTCCGGTCGACAGCGGTTTAGCCGCGGTGCAGCGGTCGTTCAAGGCGAGCGCCGGATGCTCTCGATTCCGTGAGGAGGCGGCCGGTCCGGTGGGGGGGCACCCCCCGTACACCCCGCGTACACCCCCCGTGCGGAGGCGGGGGCGCCCGGGTGTGGTGTCAGATGCAGAATTTGTGCGGGGGGGCGCCCCGGACGCGGGCGGGGGGGGCGGGGGCCGCCGCGCGGCGGCG
>JBCCCB010000335.1:0-4477 GCA_039033775.1 Pseudomonadota bacterium
CAGGTTTTAGATGTGGTTTATTTGCCTCCTTCAGATATTTCTGCAATGCCTGCGGCGGTGTCTAAGCGTTGCCAGGCTTTCTTTCAGGGAGCCACCTGGCGCGGCCCGTTGGAGCGGGCGGGGCCGCGCCTGGACGCGGCGGGGGGCGAGCTGCGGGTCTTCGGCGGCGGTGGGGCCGACGGGTCGGGGTTGCGGGTGGCGCGGGCGGAGGCCGTGTCGGCCGCCATGGCGCGGCGCCTGGACCTGGTGCCCGGCCCGGCCCGCCATGCCCAGCGGGACGGCTGGGCGGCCTATGGTGCCTGTCTGGCGGGCATCGCGGGCGCGGCGGGCAAGGTCGGGCTGGACCTGACGCTGATGGCCCAACAGGGCGTCGGGGACGCTTCCTTGTCGTCGGGCGGCGGGTCGTCGGCCATGCCGCATAAGGTAAACCCGGTGGCCGCCGAGACGGCGGTGGCGCTGGGCCGGTACGCGGCGACGATCTCGGCCGGTCTGGGCCACGCCATGCTGCACGAGCAGGAGCGGTCGGGATCGGCCTGGATGTTGGAATGGATGGTGCTGCCGCAATTGCAGATCGCCGCCGGGGCGGCGCTGCGGCACGTGGCGACGGCGCTGGGGGATGTGCGGTCGTTGGGGGCGGCGGGTCGGCTTGGAGCGTAAGGTCGTCGACCCGTCCGGGGCCGGGATCCTCGGGGCGTGACGGTCCGTCCGAGCGGGGCCGAACTTGCTATAGCGGTTTTCGAAAAACCTGGGCCATCAGCTTTTCGAGAACCGCTTTAGGCGGCCAGGCGGGGCATGGCGGTCAGCCGCTCGAACGCGGCGAAGACGCGGGTGATATCCTGGGCGGTCATGCCTGCATTGACGGTCAGCCGGATGATGGCCCGGCCACGGGGCACGGCGGGCGCGCAGAAGACCGACCCGACGACCCCTTCGGCGACGAGCGCCTTGCGGAAGGCGATCGTGGTGTCGTCGTCGCCGATCAGGATCGAGAGGATCTGGCTGTCGCTTTCGGAGACGTCGTAGCCCAGGGCGGCCAGGCCCGTGCGCAGACAACGGTGGTTGTGGGCCAGCGCCCTGCGGCGCTGAGGTTCGTCGCGGAAGATGTCGAGCGTGGCCTCGAACCCCGCGATCTCGTAGCCGAGAACCGAGGTCGAGAAGATCATCGGGCGGGCCTCGAAGCGCAGGAACGACATGGCCTGGGCGCATCCGGCGACGATGCCGCCCCGGGCGGCCATGGCCTTGGACAGGCCGATGGTGCGGAAATGGACCCGGTCGTCCAGGCCAAGCGCCGCGCAGAGCCCGGCGCCATCGGGGCCGTGGCAGCCGAAGGAATGGGTTTCATCCACGACGAGGGCGCAGCCGGTGGTCTCGGCCGTATCGACCATGTCCCGGAGGGGGCAAAGGTTGCCGTTCTGGGAATAGAGCGCGTCGACCAGGATGAGGCCGGGGCCGGTGGCGGCGATCTTCGCCGCCAGGTCGGCCACGTCGTTATGGGCAAAGGCGATGGGTGTCGCCCCCGCGCTGGTGATGCCGTCCCAGAGCGAGGCATGGGCCATCTTGTCGACATAGACGGGCGTGTCGGGTGCGGCGAGCGCCTGGATCAGGCCCACATTGGCGCTGTAGCCGGACATGGTGAGGACGCTGTCCTCGACCCCCAGGAGACGGGCCATGCGCCGCTCGAACGCGCGGTGGGCGTCGGGTTTGTGGTGCGTGAAGACGCGCGAGACGGCGTCGCCATGGCCCTGGCGCAGCAGGGCGCGGGACTTGGCGAGCGCGATGCGCGGATCGCGGGCCAGCGACAGGTAGTCGTTGGATTGCATGCGGACCGCGTCGGCGGGTGGGGTCTCGTCGCCCAAGATGGCGGCGGTGCGGTGCTGGCCGGTGCGGGCATCCAGCGGGGCCGCGATGCGGTCGGCCAGGAAGGCGGGCAGGGGCGGGCCCGACCGGCGGATCCAGCGGGGATGGAGGGTCATGCCACGGCCTCCCGCGTGGCGGTGGGCGCGCCGTCCCGGAAGATGTCGAGGAAGGTGTCGGGTTCGGGCCGGACACGGTAATTGTCGGTCTGGTCGAGATAGAGGATGGTGCCGTCGGTCTCGGTCGCGATGACGGTCGGCAGGACGGTGTCGCGGGCATAGCCGAAGAGCGTGAGGCCCGAGGGCGTGCCGTCGGGGGCATGGATTTGCAGGGACAGGGCCGCGCGGCCGTCGGGGTCGTGCAGGAAGCGCATGTCGATGTCGTATTTGCGCGCCAGCTCTGCGGTCTTGGTGTGGGGCTGGGGCGAGATCAGGGCGATCTGGACGCCCATCTCGGTCAGGTCGCGGTAGCGGGCGGCCAGTTCTTCGATCTGGGCCATGCAGAGCGGGCACCAATTGCCGCGGAAGAACAGGAACAGGGTGCGCTGGCCCAGGAAGTCGGCGCGGGTGACGTCCTGGCCGTCCAGGTCCTTGACGGTGAAGTCGGGCAGCGGGGCGCCCTGGCGCAGGACGCCGCTGGGCGTGCGGCCCAGGTCGGAATAGACGAAGTCGTACCATAGGAAGGCCAGCGACGCGCTGGCCGCCAGCAGCGCGGGCGCCGGACCGGCGCCGGGCGCGGCGATCAGCGTCAGCGCCAGGCCGAGGCCCGTCAGGAACAGCAGGCCCGGCAGGTTGCGCGAGGTGCGGCCCGCGGGCTTGGAGACCATGAGGACCGACACGAAGGCGGGCAGGGGCGCCGAGGCGATCAGCACGCCGAGCCAGGGTAGGAGGGGCGCGCCGCCGGCCATCTGGACGAGGGCGAAGACGGAGAGGAGGCTGAGCGCCAGGAGGATGGGCGTCAGAAGCAGGGATTTCAGGGCCATGGGGCGCTCCGACCTGGGGACGGCGACCGGGATGGTGCCGTTTGGTCTGAGGTGACCCATGGCGGGCGATAACCCAAGCCCTCTCACGGGGAGTTCAGCGCACGTTAATGTGCGTGGCCGCGGGGCCGCGTCGAGCGGCGGCTTATTCGGCCGCGGTCGCCGCCGTTTGGATCACGGGCTCCATGTTCCGGAGCACCTCGTCGCTCAGATGGCACTTGATCTGGTGGCCGCCGAAGGACCGCATCGTGGGAACCTCCGTCTCGCAGCGATTGCCGGGGACTTCGGCTTTCCAGCGGCACCGGGTCTGGAACGGACAGCCCGGGGGCGGGTTCATGGCCGACGGGATGTCGCCTTCCAGGACGATGTGCTTCTTCTTGACCCGCGTGTCGGCGATGGGCACCGCCGAGAGCAGGGCTTCGGTATAGGGGTGATAGGGTGGGGCGAAGACTTCGTCCGTGGTGCCGATTTCGACCACATGGCCCAGATACATGACCATGACCCGGTCCGACAGATAGCGGACGATGGACAGGTCGTGGGAGATGAAGAGAAGCGTGGTCTTCTGTTCGCGCTGGATTTCCATCAGCAGATCGGTGACGGCGGCCTGGACCGACACGTCGAGCGCCGAGACGGGTTCGTCGGCCACGACGATGCGGGCATCGCCGGCGAAGGCGCGGGCGATGCCCACGCGCTGCTTCTGCCCGCCCGAAAGCTGGCGCGGCATGCGGCCCGCGAATTCGCGAGGCAGTTTGACCAAGTCCAGCAGTTGCAGCATCCGTTCGCGACGGGCGTCATCGCTGTCGCCGTAATCGAAGACTTCCAGCGCGCGGATGATCTGGCGCCCGACCGTCATGGATGGGTTGAGCGTGTCGAAGGGGTTCTGGAACACCATCTGGATGTCGGCCACCTGCTTGGTGCTGCGGCTTTCGATGGGCGTGGATTGGATGTCCTGGTTGTCCATGGTGATGGTGCCGTCGGTCGCGGTTTCCAGCCCCATGAGGACTTTTGCGAGCGTGGATTTGCCGCAACCGGATTCGCCGACGATGGCCAGCGTCTCGGATTCGCGGGCCTCGAAATCCAGCGTCTCGTTGGCCTTGACCACCTTCGCGTCGCCGCCGCCGAAAAGCGCGTTGGCGGCGACCTCGTAGTATTTCTTCAGGCCCGAGACCTTCAGGATGGGGGCGCCGATCTCGCGGCTCTTGGTTTCGATGGCGTCGGCGATGGGCGCGTTCCAGTCGATCTCCTCGAACTTGACGCAGCGGCTGTGATGGCCGGGGCCCGCGTCGCGCATGGGGATCGTGCCCTGATCGCAGCGGCCGGCCTCGAAGTAGTCGCAACGCGGGCCGAAGTTGCAGCCCGGCGGGCGTTCGTGGGGCAGGGGGAAGTTCCCCGGAATGGCGACCAGGGGCCGCGCGTTCTTGTCGGCGCCGGGCAGGGGGATCGAGCGGAAGAGCGCCTGGGTGTAGGGGTGGCGCATGCGGTCGAAGACCTCGGCGATGGCGCCGTCCTCCACCGCCTCGCCGGAATACATCACGCAGACCCGGTCGCAGGTTTCCAGAACCAGGCCCAGGTTGTGGGAGATGAACAGCATGGAGGTGCCGTATTTCTCACCGAGGTTCTTGACCAGATCCACGATGCCGGCTTCGA
>JBCCCB010000336.1:0-4474 GCA_039033775.1 Pseudomonadota bacterium
CTATATCCGGCCCGAACGCATGGCCGAGATGCGCCCCTTCATGGGCGGCGGCGACATGATCCGCGACGTCGGCAAGGATGCGGTGACCTGGAACGACCCGCCGATGAAGTTCGAAGCGGGAACGCCGGGCATCGTTCAGACCATCGGCCTGGGCGCGGCGATTGACTGGATGATGGATCTCGGCATGGACGCCATCGCCGGTCACGAGGCCGACCTTCGCGACTATGCCCGCACCCGGCTGGACGGGTTGAACTGGCTCAATGTCCAAGGCAATTCCAAGGAGAAAGCCGCGATCTTCAGCTTCACGCTGGACGGTGCGGCCCATGCGCACGACATCTCGACGGTGCTTGACAAGAAGGGCGTCGCCGTCCGTGCGGGGCACCATTGCGCCCAGCCGCTGATGACACATCTGGGCGTGACCGCCACGTGCCGAGCCAGCTTCGGCGTCTATAACACGCGCCAGGAAGTGGACGTGCTGGTCGACGCGTTGGAGCTTTGCCACGATCTGTTCGCGTAGATGGGGTGAAACCCCATCCTACTTGGTGAAGTCGGCGATTGTTGCGTCCGCAAGGCGGCGAAGGTCGCCGGGTGAGATCGGAAAGACATGGCGCGGCGTTCCCGCCGCTGCCCAGACCGTCTCGAAGTCCATCAATCGTGGGTCCATCCAGATCGGCGACGGCGAGAGATGCCCGACAGGGGCCACGCCGCCGATGGCGAAGCCGGTCACCGATCGGACGGTGGCCGCGTCGGCGCGCGTCAGATCCGTGCCCGCAAGCGTCGAAGCCCTGGCGCCATCCACGGCATTGCCGCCCGCCGTCAGGAAGAGCGCGCAGCCCTCGGCGCGGCCGAACAGGATCGACTTGGCGATCTGATCCAACTCGCACCCCACCTCGGCCGCGGCCTGGGCCGCGGTCCGGGTCTCGCCCGGCATCTCGACGGGCTCGATCTCCAGGCCGGCATCCTTCAGGGCACCGATGACACGACGAAGACTCTTGCTCATGCCGCGCTTGTGCCGATTGACGCGGCAGGCGGCAAGTGCGCTGATCGGGCCATGTTCCGCGAACGTCTGACCTCCCACCCGATCCCATTCGATCCGGATGCCGGGGCGGCGGCGGTGGCCGATCTTGCGCCGCCGCCGGATCTGGTCCCACTGATCGAAGGCAGTGCCGGGTGCAGCGCTTATCTGGGCGGCCTGATGCGCAAGGAGCGGGACTGGATGTCCGACATTTGGGACAGCGCGCCCGAGGACGTCTTGGCCGACATCGTTGCCGAGGTCGGCGCGATAGACGGCGATCCCGGCGCGGCACTGCGTCAGGCGAAGCGGCGGGCGGCGTTGCTGGTGGGACTTTGCGATCTCGGCGGCGTTTGGCCGGTGATGGAGGCGACCTGGCATTGGACCCACTTCGCCGATGCTTGCGTCCGCGCCGCCCTGGCTTGGGCCTTGCGCCGCTATGGCAAGGCCCCGGTCGAGGGCGATGGCGGCCTGGTCGCCATCGCCATGGGAAAGATGGGGGCGGGCGAGCTGAACTATTCCAGTGACATCGACCTGGTGCTGCTGTTCGACGAAACCCGCTACGCGCCCGATGAGTACGCAGCTGTCCGGCCGATCCTGCTGAAGGCCGCCCGAGCGATGTCGGCTCAATTGTCCGACATTCGGGCCGAAGGTTATGTCTTCCGGACCGACCTGCGTCTGCGCCCCGATCCGGCTTCGACACCCATCGTCCTGTCGATGGAGGCGGCCGAACGATACTACGAGGCCATGGGCCGGACCTGGGAGCGGGCCGCCTGGATCAAGGCGCGCGCCTGCGCCGGGGCCGTGCCATCGGGCGAGGGCATCATCGACCGGCTGAAGCCCTTCGTCTGGCGGCGGCACCTGGATTTCGCCGCCGTTGAAGATGCCCATGACATGCGGCTGCGAATTCGGGATCACAAGGGCTTGGGCGGGCCCTGGGACGTTCCCGGGCATGACGTGAAGCTGGGACAGGGCGGCATTCGCGAGATCGAGTTCTTCGCCCAGACGCAGCAACTCGTCCTGGGCGGGCGCGACCCGTCGCTGCGGGTGCGGGGGACGCTTCCGGCGCTGGACGCCTTGGTGGCGGCCGGCCAGGTGGCGGGTGGCGTCCGGGACCAATTGTCCGACAATTACCGCAGGCTGCGGCGGGTCGAACATCGGCTGCAAATGGTGCAAGACAGTCAGACCCATCGGCTGCCGTCGGATGCGGATGGCCTGCGCCGGATCGCCTGCTTTCTGGGGCGGGACGATGTGGATGGCTTCGTTGCCGACCTGCGCGACCGGATGCGCGCGGTCGAGGCGATCGTCGATCCGGCCTTCGCCCCCCGCGCGCCCAAACAGGCACCCGATCCCATCGACGGCGCCGGGGCGGTGACGGATCGTTGGCTGACCTATCCCGCCCTCCGGTCCGAGCGCGCGCGCGACATATTCCGGCGGCTTCGGCCCGATTTGCTCAGGGAACTGGCCGGGGCAGCGCGCCCGTCCGAAGCGCTGCTGGCTTTCGACGCGTTTCTGCGGGGGCTGCCCGCCGGTGTCCAAGTGCTGTCGCTATTCGAGGCGAATCCGAAATTGGTCGCGTTGCTGGCAGATATCTGCGCCACCGCGCCGGACTTGGCTCGCTATCTGTCCCAAAATGCGGGCGTGTTGGACGCGGTCTTGGACGGGTCGTTCTTCGCGCCCCTGCCGCGCTGCCCGTCGGCGCCGGATCTGCCGGACGATTTCGAGGACGCGCTGGAAACACTTCGTCGGTGGCATCGGGATTGGCACTTCCGCATCGGGGTCCATCTGCTGCGCGATCTGGAACCGCCCGAGTTAATCGGGCGAGCCTATGCCGATCTCGCCGATGCCACCTTGCAGGCGGCCTGGGACGTCTCGCTGGCCGAGACGGCCCGACGCTACGGCCGGGTGCCGCGATTGCGGGTGGGGGTCTGCGGCATGGGTTCGCTGGGCGCGCAGCGGCTGACCGCCCGATCGGACCTGGATCTGGTCGTGATCCATGACGGGGGCGAGGGCGCCCTGTCGGACGGCCGCCGCCAATTGTCGGCTGGGCAATGGGCGGCCAAGGCGACCAAGGTGCTGATCACGGCGCTCAGCGCGCCGACGGGGACCGGACGGCTATATGAGGTGGATATGCGGCTGCGGCCGTCGGGGCGTCAGGGGCCCGTCGCCACGGCGCTGAGCGGGTTTCGGGCCTATCAAGCGCAGGAGTCATGGGTGTGGGAACACCTCGCCGTCACCCGGGCCCGGCCCGTTGCCGGGCCAAGATCCCTGCGGGTGGCCATGGAGCGGGCGCGGCGTGACGTGCTCGGCACCGGCCGGTTCACCCGCGACGAGGTGCTGGCGGAACTGGGCGCCATGTTCGGCCGATTGCGAGCGGCGAAGCCAGGGGGCGGTCTCGACCCCAAGGATGGGCCCGGCCGATTGCAGGAGATCGAGCTGGCTGCCCAGGCGCAGGCCGTGCTGGCCCGGGCGCCGGTGCGCGCGACCGCGGCGCAGCTGGCGCTGACCGACTGGCTGACGGAGGGGGAGGCCGAAATCCTGACCGAGACCCATGCACGGTTCTCGCGCCAACGTCAGATCCTGCGTTTGCTGACGGATGGGGGCGATGGGGCCGCGCTGGGCACGGGCGGGGCCGAGATGCTGGCGGCGCGCCTGGGCATGCCGGACCTGGCGGCGCTGGAGGCCGACATGGCGGCGCGGGCGGCGGAGGCGCGGGCCGTGCTCGCGGCCGCGCTGGACCGCGCCGGGGTGCAGGCCTAGGTGAACCCTGAGGAGGCAGAACCATGGCGACAGCGCGAGATCCGGACGACCCCAAGGGGCTGATCCGAGAAGCCTACCGGATCGAAGGAATTTCTGCTCCCGAATGCCGGTCGATCTTCCTGGACTGGGCGCTGGGCGTCGAGGGAGCGCCGGACGGGGCGATCACCCGGCTGCTGGCAGCCCATGGACAGGACGGCCATCCGATGACGGATGTCCTCCACGCGGCGTTGGACGATGCGCCGGCGCCACGCCGCCGCGGGGGGCGGGCGGCGCGGGTTCCCGATTAGATAGCCTTGGTGAAGAGCCGCTCGAAATTGGCTTCGGTAGCGGCGGCGAGGTCGTCATACGGCAGGTCGAACGCCTCGGCCACGATGCGGGCCGTGTGGGCGACATAGGACGGCTCGTTCCGTTTGCCGCGATGGGGTGGCGGCGCGAGATAGGGCGCGTCGGTCTCGACCAGCAGGCGATCCAGCGGGGCGGCCTGGAAGATGTCGCGCAGCGGCGCGCTTTTCGGGAAGGCCGCGATGCCAGACATGCTAATATAGAAGCCCAGTTCCAGCGCCGCTTCAGCCAAGGCCGGCCCGCTGCTGAAGCAATGCATGACGCAAGCATAGGGCGCGGCGCGATGTTCCTCGGTCAGGATGCGGATCATGTCGTCATCGGCGTCGCGGCTATGGATGATGAGCGGCAGGCCCGTGCGCC
>JBCCCB010000337.1:0-4474 GCA_039033775.1 Pseudomonadota bacterium
GCTTCCCAGTGGTCGATCGTCACGGGGCAGGTCACCAGCGTCTCCATGTTCATCAAAGACGCCGCCGCCCCATCTGGGTCGTACAGATACGCCATCCCCCCGGTCATCCCGGCGCCGAAATTGGCGCCGATCTGACCCAGGATCACGGCGACCCCGCCGGTCATGTACTCGCATCCGTTGGACCCGCAGCCCTCGATGACCACCTTCGCGCCCGAATTGCGCACCGCGAACCGCTCGCCCGCCCGCCCGGCGGCGAATAGATAGCCGTCGGTCGCCCCATACAGCACCGTGTTCCCGATGATCACATTCTCGTCCGCCTTCAACGGCGACGCCATGGGCGGCCGCACCACGATGCTGCCACCGGACAGACCCTTGCCGACGTAATCGTTGGCATCCCCGGACACTTCGATCTTCAGACCAGGCGCCGCGAACGCGCCCAATGATTGCCCGGCCGACCCTTGCAACTTCACATGCAGATGATCCGGTTGCAGCCCGTTCCGCATCCCGAATTGCGACACGATATGGGACGAGGTCCGCGTGCCCACCGTCCGATGGGTGTTCTGGACCGCGTATTGCAGCTGCATCTTCTCACCGTCGTTTAGAAACCGCGCGGCATCCTTTACGATCTGCGCATCCAGCGTGTCCGGCACCGCGTTCCGGTCCTTGGTGCGGTCGTAGACGATCTTGTCGGCGCCATCGACCGTGATCAGAAGTGGGTTCAGATCCAGGTCGTCCAGATGGGCCGATCCGCGGCTGACCTGGGTCAGCAGGTCCGCCCGCCCGATCACCTCGTCCAGGGATCGCGCCCCGATCTCGGCTAGGATCTCGCGCACCTCCTGGGCGTAGAAGGTGATGAGGTTCACCACCTTGTCCGCCGTCCCGGTGAACTTGGCGCGCAGCCGCTCGTCCTGGGTGCAGACGCCCACCGGGCAGGTGTTCGACTGGCACTGCCGCACCATGATGCAGCCCATGGCGATTAGGGCGGCGGTGCCGATCCCGTATTCCTCGGCCCCCATCATCGCCGCCATGACGATGTCGCGACCCGTGCGCAGGCCGCCGTCGGTGCGCAACGTCACCCGCCCGCGCAGATTGTTCATGGCCAGGACTTGGTGGGCCTCGGTCAGCCCCATCTCCCAAGGCAGGCCGGCATATTTGATGCTGGTCGCGGGGCTGGCCCCGGTGCCGCCGTTATGACCCGAGATGAGGATGACATCGGCCTTTGCCTTCGCCACGCCCGCCGCGATGGTCCCCACGCCCGACGACGCCACCAACTTTACCGTTACCTTACAGCGCGGGTTGATCTGCTTCAGATCGTAGATCAGCTGCGCGAGATCCTCGATGGAGTAGATATCGTGATGCGGCGGCGGTGAGATCAGCGTCACGCCCTTGGTCGAATGCCGCAGCCGGGCGATCAGGTCGGTGACCTTCATGCCGGGCAACTGCCCGCCCTCGCCGGGCTTGGCGCCCTGGGCCACCTTGATCTCCAACTCCTCGCAGTGGTTCAGGTATTCCGCCGTCACGCCGAAGCGCCCGCTGGCCACCTGCTTGATCTTGGCCGACGGGTTGTCCCCATTCGGCTCCGGCACGAAATGCGCCGGATCTTCGCCGCCTTCGCCGCTATCAGACTTCGCCCCGATCCGGTTCATCGCCACGTTCAGCAGCTTATGCGCCTCGGGCGACAGCGCCCCCAGCGACATGCCCGGCGTCACGAACCGCTTCCGGATCGACGTGATCGATTCCACCTCCTCGATGGGAACCGCCTTGCCCAAGGGCTTCACCGCCAGAAGATCGCGCAGATGGATCGGCGGATTGGCCTGCATGGCGGAGGAAAACTGCTTCCACAGCTCATACGACCCGCGATCACAGGCCGCCTGCAGCATATGCATGGTCTGCGCTTCCCAGGCGTGCTTCTCGCCCGACCGCCGCGCCTTGTAGAAGCCGCCGATGGGCAGGATGTTCGTCCCGCGCCAGCCTTTGGCATGCACATCCTCGGCCTTGCGTTGCAGCCCGTTGATCCCGATGCCGGAAATCCGGCTCAGCATACCGGGGAAATACTCCGCCACCATGGCGCGGCTCAGCCCAACGGCCTCGAAGTTCAGGCCTCCGCGATAAGACGAGATCACCGAGATCCCCATCTTCGCCATGATCTTCAACAGACCCGCATCCACGGCCTTCCGATACCGCGCCACCGCCTCGGTCAGCGAGCAATCCAGCAGCCCCTTCTCGATCCGGTCCGCCAGGCTGTCCTGCGCCAGATACGCGTTCACCGTCGTCGCCCCGCAGCCGATCAGCACCGCGAAGTAATGCGGGTCAATACATTCCGCCGACCGCACGTTGATCGAACAGAACGTCCGCAGCCCCTTCGCCGTCAGCCAGGAATGCACCGCGCTGGTCGCCAGGATCATCGGCATCGCCACGCGATCCTCGTCCTGGAACCGGTCGGTCAGCACGATATGCCCCGCGCCCGACCGCACGGCATCCTCCGCCTCGGCCCGGATCCGCTCCAACCCGTCTTGCAAGGCGCCATGATGCCCCCCGGCGGGGAACGAGCAGTCGACGGTCGTCACCGTATCCTCGAAATGCTCGAACATGGCCTGGAACTGGGCGTTCCCGACGAACGGAGAATCAAGAACAAAAATTTCAGTCTGTGAACTATCTTGGTCTAGAACGTTCTTTAGGTTGCCGAACCGCGTCTTCAGGCTCATCACCCGATACTCGCGCAGCGAGTCGATGGGCGGGTTCGTCACCTGGCTGAAATTCTGCCGGAAGAAATGGCTCAGCGGCCGGTATTTGTCCGACAGCACCGCCGCCGGCGTGTCATCCCCCATGGAGGCCAGGACTTCCTTCCCGTCCTCGGCCATGGGCGCCAGGATCTGCTCCAATTCCTCGACGGAATACCCAGCCGCCACCTGCCGCTTGCGCAGCTCGGACCTGTCATTGACGGCCACCTCGGACAGGCCCTTGGTGACCTCTTCCAGATCGGTGATCTTCTCGACCCATTCACCGAACTTGTCGGCCGCCGCCAATTCGTCCTTCAACTCGGAATCGTGGAACAGCTTCCCCTCGGCCATGTCGACCGCGATCATCTGCCCCGGCCCCAGCGCGCCCTTCTCGATCACCGTCGCCTCGTCGACGGGCACCATTCCGGTCTCGGACCCCGCAATCAGCAAGCCATCGCCGGTCACCGTATACCGCATCGGTCGCAGCCCATTCCGGTCCAGCCCCGCGCAGACCCAGCGCCCATCGGTCATCGCCAAGGCGGCGGGCCCGTCCCACGGCTCCATCACCGCGTTGCAATAGGCGTACATGTCGCGCCACGCATCCGGCAGCTCGACCGCCTGTTGCGACCACGATTCAGGCACCAACATGGTCTTCGCCATCGGCGCGTTGCGCCCGGCGCGGACCAGCACCTCGAACACCGAATCCAGCGCGGCACTGTCCGACGCCCCTTGGGGCACGATCGGCTTGATATCCGCCGCCTGATCCCCGAACGCGCCCGACGCCATCCGGATCTCGTGCGACTTCATCCAGTTGATGTTGCCCTTCAGCGTGTTGATCTCGCCGTTATGGGCCAGCATCCGAAACGGCTGCGCCAGCCACCATTGCGGGAACGTGTTGGTCGAGTAGCGCTGGTGGTAGATCGCGAAGGCCGACACGAACCGCTCGTCCTTCAGGTCCGGATAGAACTCCGCCACCTGCTCGGCCAGCATCATGCCCTTGTAGATCACCGACCGGCAGGACAGCGACGCCAGATAAAGCCCCGGGATCTGCGCCGCAATCGCCGCCTTCTCGATCCGCCGGCGGATCACATAGAGCTCGCGCTCGAACGTCTCCTCATCCACGCCCTTGGCGTTCGAGATCAGGATCTGCTCGATCTCGGGCCGCGTCGCATTGGCCTTCTCGCCCAGCACGTCGATATTTACCGGCACATGGCGCCAGCCATAGATGTAGTGGCCCATCCGCAAGACCTCGGTCTCGACGATGGTCCGGCACGTCTCCTGCGCGCCGAAATCGTTGCGCGGCAGGAACACCTGCCCCACGGCCAACAGCTCGTCCCGCAGCTCGTGCCCGGTCCGCTCCACCTGCTCGCCGAAGAACCGGAACGGGATCTGCACATGGATGCCGGCGCCATCGCCAGTCTTCCCATCCGCATCGACGGCCCCCCGGTGCCAGATCGCCTTCAACGCGTCGATCCCGGCCTCGACCACCTTCCGCGACTTCTGCCCCTGGATGTCGACCACCAGACCGACGCCACAGGACGAATGTTCGGACTCCTCGTGGTACAGCGACCCGCTCCCTGCGCGGCGCGCCAATTCATCCCGTTCGAACTCGGTGAACCAATGTGTCATGGATCGTCTCCTTCCACGAAAGGGTTGTCGGCCTCGTACTCGGCCCGTGTCTTCGTCCGATGATCGCCCGCGAACGGCGCATAGGCCGGGGCGCGATCACAGTAGATTTCCGAGATCAGCGGAAA
>JBCCCB010000338.1:0-4466 GCA_039033775.1 Pseudomonadota bacterium
ACGGGAATGTCGTCGGCGCTGACTTCGGCGGCGGCGAGTTCCTTGTAGAAGCCGATATTGGCGTCGCCGTTAATGGTGGAGATGACGCCGACCTGGCGGCCGTCTTCGCTCATCTCGACCACGTCGCCGACGATGGTGGCCCAGTCGGAATGGCCGAAGGGGGTGTAATTGACGAAGATGTCCTCCTCGGCGACGCCCTTGGACTTCAGGTAGGCTTCGAGGATATTGTTCGTGGTGCGCGGGTAGACGTAGTCGGTGCCCAGCAGCGCGAAGCGTTCGACGCCCAGTTCCTCCAGGAAATAGTCGACCGCCGGGATGGCCTGCTGGTTCGGCGCGGCACCAGTGTAGAACACGTTCTTGGAGCTTTCCTCGCCCTCATACTGGACGGGGTAGAACATCAGGCCGTTGAGCTCTTCCAGAACCGGCAGGGCTGACTTGCGGCTGACGGATGTCCAGGAGCCGAAGATGACGTCGACTTCCTCGACCGTCAGAAGCTCGCGCGCCTTTTCGGCGAAGAGCGGCCAATCGGAAGCGGGATCGACCACGACGGCCTCGATTTCGCAGCCCAGCAGGCCGCCGGCCTCGTTCTGCAGGTCGACCATCATTTCGACCGTGTCCTTCAGCGTGGTCTCGGAAATGGCCATCGTGCCGGATAATGAATGCAGGACACCGACCTTGACCGGGCAGTCCTGGGCCAGGGCTGGCGTGGCGGCGAGCGCGAGGGTTGCGATCGTGATTGGCAGATGTGGTCTCATGACGTTCCCCGTGATTGACGGCGCCGAGTGGTGCTCAGAGGAGGCAGGTTGTCTAAGGATCAAGCGATCACAAAACCGGCTTTGCATGAATGTGCCCGGAAATGAGGCGCTTTGCCGCCCTGGTCGCCCGAGTCTCGGTCAGACTCTGATCAGATCGCGGAAGGTCCTTGCGGCGAGGTCAGGCAACGATGCGGTCAGCCGATTGCTTCAGGACTCGGATCATGTGTTCCACCTGCTGTGCATCGAAGCGATGGACTGGCCCGGACAGTGCCAGCGCGCCGAGAAGCGTCGCCTGCCGCTGCACGGGGACGGCGACCGCAGCCACGTCCGGATCTCGCGCGCCACGGGTGATCGCATGGCCAGCCTGACGGATATCGTCCAGATTCGGATCCCAGGCCGGCCCGAAGGCCCGCAAAACCAGAGCAGTCGCGCCGTAGCTGAGCGGCAGGCTCGCCCCCTCCTGCAACGTGTGACGGATGGCGCGGGCCGGCTCTTCCCGAAAGAGGCAGAGGCGCGTGTCACCGTCGCGGACATAAAAGGACGCCGTCTCGCCAATATCTTCGCAGAGCCGGTGTAATTCAGGTCTCAGGGTTGAGGGCAATTGCAGCGCGTCGCGATAGCACGCGCCCAGACGCCAGAGGGCAGGTCCAATGCGGTAACGGCCGTCTTCGCCACGCTCCAGGAAACCGCGGCGCAGAAGAGACACGCAGATGCGGAGAATGGTGCTCTTGTTCAGTCCCGAACGGTCGGCAAGCTCGGCCAACCCCAGAGAAGTGGCACCGTCCCGGAAGCAGGTCAGCAGCACCAGCGCGCGGTCGACGGCTTCGACACCGCCCCTTGGGGTCTCGGGACCGGGGTCCATCTCGCCCCCTTTTTCAGCCTTTACCCGTACCGAAGACTCGGCATAGGATTTCACTCAGAGGGATGACGTTTCGCCAGGCGAAACGCAAGCCCTGCGACGCCCCAGGCGTCCGTCTGAATGGGAGGATATCAGATGAAAGCATTCACACTCGGCACGATGACGGCCATGGCTTTGACGCTCGGCCAGATGGCTGGCGCGGACGGGCACCAGGTGGTGGACAGCGTCCATTTCCTGATCCCCGGTGGCGCCGGTGGCGGCTGGGACGGGACCGCGCGCGGCACCGGCGAAGCGCTGACCGAGGCGGGCCTGGTGGGCAACGCCACTTACGAGAACATGTCCGGCGGCGGCGGCGGCAAGGCCATCGCCCATCTGATCGAGACCGACGATCCCGGCATGATGATGGTGAATTCCACGCCCATCGTGATCCGGTCTCTGCAGGGCGTCTTCCCCCAAAGCTTCCGGGATCTGACCCCCGTGGCGGGCACCATCGGCGACTATGCCGCGCTGGTGGTCAATAGCGGCAGCGACGTCGAATCGTTCCAGGCGCTGGTGGACCTGTACGAAGCGGATTCGTCCTCCGTTGCCATCGGCGGCGGATCTGTCCAGGGGGGTATGGACCATCTGGTAGCCGCGCTGATCATGAAGAATGCGGGAGCCAACCCGCTCGACATCAAGTACATCCCCTATGACACCGGTGGACCCGCCATGGCCGCTTTGTTGTCGGGCGAGATCCAGGGGCTGTCGACCGGCCTTTCCGAAGCCCTGGAACTGGCGCGCCAAGGCGAGGTGGACATCCTCTGCATCACCGCGCCAGAGCCGGTTGCGGCCGCGCCCGACGTGCCGACCTGCGCCTCGGCCGGGGCACCAGGGACGGAGTTCGTCAACTGGCGTGGCTTCTTCGCGGCGCCCGGCATCTCCGACGAACAGGTCGGCGCCTATCGCGAAGCGCTGACGGCCATGTACGAGACCGAGGCCTGGGGCGAGGTGCGCGACCGAAACGGCTGGGTCGAGATCTTCAATTCCGGCGACGACTTCACGACCTTCCTGGAAGAGCAGGAACAGCAGATCGGCGATCTGATGCGCGAACTCGGCTTCCTCTGAAGCCATCCGGACCAGGCGCCAAGCGCCCGGTCCACGCCACGGGGAGGAGCGCCCATGCTGACCAAGGACCGCATCGGCGGCGCGCTGATCCTGGCGTTCTGTCTGTTCTACGCCTGGAAGATCGGGGACATCCGGCTGCTGCCCTTCCAGCAGGGCGACGCCTTCACGGCCAAGACCATGCCCATCGCCCTGGCGGTGCTTGCCATCGGGCTGTCGGCGATCTTGATCCTGAAACCCGGGGATGGCGTTAAACCGGACCTGCGGGGCCTCGACTGGGGGCGGGTCGCGTTCTTCCTGGCCTGGATGTCGGCCTATGGCTTCACCGTCCGGCCACTGGGCTTCCTGATCTCGACGATCCTGTTCCTGGCGGTCGGCTTCGCCGTCCTGGGAGAGCGGCGGCCGTGGATGTTGGCCGCCGTCGCCGTGCCGCTGGTGGGTCTGTTCTGGGTCCTGATGACCCAAGGCCTGGACGTCTACATCGCCCCCCTGCCGGAGGGCTGGGGATGATCGAAGGCATCCTGATCGGGCTGAGCACCGCGCTGACGGTCCAGAACCTGGCCTTCGTGATGATGGGCTGCCTGGTGGGCACCTTCATCGGGATGCTGCCGGGCCTCGGCCCGATGTCGGCCATCGCCCTGATGATCCCCATCGCCGCCACGCTGGACCCGTCGGCCGGCATCATCCTGATGGCCGCTGTATACTACGGGGCGATTTTCGGCGGCTCCACGTCCTCCATCCTGATCAACGCGCCCGGCGTCGCGTCGACCGTGGCCACGTCCTTCGACGGCTACCCCATGGCGCGCAAGGGCATGGCGGGGAAGGCCCTGGCCATCGCCGCCTATTCCTCCTTCTCGGGCGGGGTGATCGCGGCCCTGTTTCTCTTGGTCGCCGCACCGTCGCTGGCCCGCGTCTCCCTGTCCTTCCATTCCACAGACTACTTCGCCCTGATGGTGCTGGGCCTCGTCGCCGTGGCCGCCTTCGCGGGCAAGGGGTCGATGGTGAAGGCCCTGCTGATGACCGTCGTCGGCCTGATGCTGTCCACCGTCGGCACCGACGAGACCCAGGGCGTGGCCCGCTTCACCTTGGGGATGCTGGACCTGATCGACGGGATCAGCTTCCTACTGCTGGTCATGGCAACCTTCGCCCTGTCCGAGGCATTGATGGCGATCCTGAAACCCAAAGGCGACGCAGCGCGGTTGGAAGAAAAGGAGGCGTCCCAAAAGCTCGGCTCCATGAAGGTGTCCCGCGCCGAGGTGCGGGAGATGGCGCCGGTCATCGGCCGCTCCTCCGTCCTGGGCTTCCTGATCGGCGTCCTGCCCGGCGCGGGCGCCACCATCGCGTCCTTCCTGGCCTACGGAACCGAACAACGGATCGCCGGCCCCAAGAAGGGCGCGGAGTTCGGCCAAGGATCCGTTCGCGGCCTGTCGGCGCCCGAGACGGCCAACAATGCCGCCGCGACGGGGTCCTTCGTGCCACTGCTGACCCTGGGCATTCCGGGGTCGGGTACGACCGCCATCATGCTGGGCGCGCTGATCGGCTACGGCATCCAGCCGGGCCCTCGCCTCTATATCGATCAACCCGAGGTCTTCTGGTCCGTCATCGTCAGCATGTGGATCGGCAACATCATCCTGCTGATTCTGAACCTGCCGCTGATCCCCTATATCGCCCGGGTCCTGGCGATCCCGTCGCGGTTCCTCTTGCCGCTGATCCTCTTCTTCTCGCTGATCGGGGTCTATTTCGTCAGCTTC
>JBCCCB010000339.1:0-4434 GCA_039033775.1 Pseudomonadota bacterium
GCTGGAACAGAAACGCCACGTCCCCGCGCCCGACGCCCCGGCCGCCGCCAATGACGACCTGCCCCTGGTCGGCCGGACGCCCCGCATGCAGGCGCTCTACCGCCTGGTGGCGCGGGTCATGAACACCGATCTTCCCGTCCTGATCACCGGCGAAAGCGGCACCGGCAAGTCCCTGATCGCCCGCGCGATCCACGATTTCAGCGACCGCCGCACCCTGCCATTCGTAGTGGCCAGCCCCGCCGATCTGGAAGGCTTCGACGGGCCCGCCCGGCTGCTGGACGCCGCGCGCGGCGGCTCGATCCTCTTTGACGAGGTGGGCGATCTAGGCGCCGAGGCCCAGGCCCGCATCGTCCGGATGCTCGACGCGCTGCCATCGGGCGGGCCGCGGATCATGGCGGCCACCCAGACGGACCTGTCCGCCTCGCTCGATGACGGCTTCCGGTCCGATCTCTATTACCGCCTGGCCGGGGCGCAGATCGACGTGCCCGCCCTGCGCGAACGGGTCGACGACATCCCGCTGCTGGCCAGCCATTTCCTGACCCGCGCCGAACGGGACGGGGGCTCGCTGCGCCGCTTCTCGGACGCCGCCATGTCGGCCATCCGCGCCCATCCCTGGCCCGGCAATGTCCGACAATTGGAAAACGTCATTCGCCGTCTGGTCGCCACCTCGCCGGCCGAGGAAATCGCGACCTCGGAAGTCGAAGCCGTCCTGGGGCCCGCCACGGCGAACCCGCGTCTGGCTGCCACGGAAAACCTGACCGACGCCGTGGAACGCCACCTGCGCCGCCATTTCGAGCTGCAAGGCGGGCAACTGCCGCCCGCCGGGCTCTACCAGCGAATCCTGCGCCAGGTTGAAGCCCCCCTGATCGAGATCGCCCTGGACGCGACCGGCGGCAATCAGGCCCGCTGCGCCGACCTTTTGGGGATCAATCGCAATACGTTGCGAAAAAGGATCACCGACCTCGATATCCCCGTGACAAGGCGCCGGAAGTTGATGTAAATGCATCACAGGCGTTGCGGATCGGGCACAACCCCGGCGGGATAACGCCCCGGTAGGCATTGGTAACGAGGCGACCTTGCGGGCTCCTGCGACCCCCGGTCAGACCTTGCTCCCCCGCACCTTTCTCTGGAGCGGGCGGCGGCAGGTCAACACCATCCTGACCCTCCTGCTGGTGGGGCTGGGTCCTGTTCTCGTGGTCCTCACCTTCTTCATCATGGGCGCGCGGGCGCCCACCGGCGACGGGTCCTGGCTGCGGGTGATCCTGCTGGCGGATCTGATCTATATCCTGGCCGTTGCAGCCATGATTATTCGCCGTCTGACCCGGATGATGGCCGCGCGCCGGGCGCAATCGGCGGGGTCGCAGCTGCATCTGCGGCTGACCGGCGTCTTCACAGGGATCGCCCTGATCCCGACGATCCTGACCGCCGTCTTCGCAACGGTGACGATCAATGTCGGGCTCGAAGGTTGGTTTTCCGACCGAGTCCGCAATGCCCTGGGCAATTCCGTCGCCGCGGCCCAGGCCTATGAACAGGAACAGCGCGACGACCTGACCGAAGATGCCCGCGCCCTGGCCGGGTTCCTGAACGTCGCGAAACAGGCCAGCTTCTTCATGAATGACGGCGATCTGCGGCAATTGCTGGCCCAGGGGCAGGAGCTGGTGCAGCGCGGGCTGGAAGAAGCCTTCGTGATCGACGGTGCCGGCGAAATCCGCGCGCGGGGCGACCGCAGCTATCTGTTCGACTTCGAACCCGTCGCGCTGGTCCAGCTTGACATGGCGGCTCAGGGTGACGTCGTTCTGATCGAAGATCAGGATATCAACGAGTTCCGGGCCCTTCTTAAACTCACCGCCTATCCCGATCGATACCTTTACGTGACCCGCGTGGTCGACGGCGACATCCTGCAATTGCTGGACGAGACCGAGGCGACCGTGCAGCTTTATAACCAACTCGAAGAACGGCGCGGGCGGCTGCTCTTCGATTTCGGACTGCTCTATCTGGGCTTCGCGCTGATCCTGATCCTGGCCGCCACCTGGGTCGGCCTCTGGTTCGCCGAACGCCTGTCACGGCCCGTGGGTCGCTTGGCCGGTGCGGCACAGCGAGTGGGGCAGGGCGATCTGGACGTCCGCGTGGCCGAGGAGCCGGGCAACGACGAAATCGCCATGCTCGCGCGCATCTTCAACCAGATGACCCGTCAGCTGAAAGGCCAGCGCGACGCCTTGGTCGAAACCAACATGCAGACCGAACGCCGCCGCCGCTTGTTCGACAGCGTCCTGGGTTCGGTCACGGCCGGCGTCGTCGGCCTGGATGCCGAAGGCCGGGTCGATTTCCTAAATCGCTCCGCCCAGCGGCTGCTGGGCCTCGACGGCGAACGTTATGGGGTGCTGCTGGAACAGATCGTGCCGGAATTCAGCGCGCTCTTCGACAGCCTGCGCACCACCGACGCCCCCACCGTCCAGGAGGAGATCCGCCTGGCCCGCAGCGGCCGGATCGAGAACCTGCTGGTCCGCATCGCCACGCGCCGTGGCTCGGACGGGCGCCCCGAAGGCTATGTCGTCGCCTTCGACGACGTCACCGACCTGGTCAGCGCCCAGCGCATGGCCGCCTGGGCCGACGTGGCCCGCCGCATCGCCCACGAGATCAAGAACCCGCTGACGCCCATCCAGCTCTCCGCCGAACGCCTGAAGCAGCGCTTCCAGCGCGAATTGTCCGAGGAAAGCGGCAAGAAGCTGGGCGTCCTGACCGACATGATCGTCCGCCAGACCGGCGATCTGCGGCGCATCGTCGACGAATTCTCCCAATTCGCCCGCATGCCCGAACCCCAGCGCCAGCGCGGCGACCTGGCCGCGCTTCTGCGCGAGACGGTCACGTTGCAGACCCCCGCGCTCGAACCGATCACCCTGGACGCGGACATCCCCGAGGGCCCGCTGATGGCCGAATTCGACCCCACCATGATGGGCCAGGCCTTCACCAACCTCATCAAGAATGCGGGCGAGGCCGTCGAGACCCGGGCCGAGAAAATGTCGGACATTGGGCCCCGGCGCGTGGCCGTGTCGTTGCGCATCGACGGCGCCAAGGTCGAGATCGCCATCGCCGATACCGGCATCGGCCTGCCCGACGACCGCGCCCATCTGTTCGAGCCCTATGTCACCACGCGCGACAAGGGCACGGGCCTGGGCCTGCCGATCGTCAAGAAGATCATCGAAGAGCATGGCGGCACGCTGGAATTGCAAGACGCCGACCCGGACGAGACCGGACATAAAGGGGCCAAGGCCGTCATAAGGCTGCCCCGCATCGAGGAGGGATAGACATGGGCGACATTCTGATCACCGACGACGAGGCCGACATTCGCAGCCTCATCTCCGACATCCTGGAGGATGAAGGCTACGCGACCCGCACCGCGGGCACGGCGGACGAATGCATGAACGCCATCGAGGAGGACGTGCCCAGCGCCATGATCCTCGATATCTGGCTGAAAGACAGCGACATGGACGGGATCGACATCCTGAAATCCGTGCGCCGCAATCACCCGGACGTGCCGATCATCATCATTTCGGGCCACGGCAACATCGAAATCGCGGTCGCCGCCATCAAGCAGGGCGCCTACGACTACATCGAGAAGCCGTTCAACCTGGACCAGCTGCTGGTCGTCGTCTCGCGCGCCATGGAAACCTCGCGCCTGCGGGCCGAGAATTCCGAACTGCGCCGCAAAGATGCCTCCTCGGCCGAGATGATCGGCCAATCTGGCACCTTCAAGGGCCTGCTGGCGCAGCTCAAGAAGGTCATGAATTCCAACGGCCGCGTCATGCTGTCCGGCCCCGCCGGCTGCGGCAAGGAGGTCGCGGCCCGCTACATCCACGCCAATTCCAACCGCGCCTCGGGGCCCTTCGTCACCGTGTCGTCCGCCTCCATCGAGCCCGAGCGGATGGAAACTGTTCTATTCGGCCGCGAATCCGCCGAACGCGGCATCGAACAGGGCCTTCTGGAACAGGCTCATGAGGGTGTGCTCTACCTGGACGAAGTCGCCGACATGCCCGTGGGCACCCAGTCCAAGATCCTGCGCGTCCTGGTCGAGCAATCCTTCACCCGCCTGGGCGGGTCCGAGAAGATCCGCGTCGACATGCGCGTCATCTCCTCGACCAACCGCGACCTGCAACAGGAAATCCGCGCCGGCCGCTTCCGCGAAGAACTGTTCCACCGCCTCAACGTCGTGCCCATCGCCGTGCCGTCCCTGGAAGAACGCCGCGACGACATCCCCGTCCTGGCCGATCACTTCATCGCCGCGCTCAACAAGGCCCAGGGCCTGCCGCTGCGGGACCTCAGCGACGAGACCAAGGCCCTGCTGCAAACCATGCAATGGCCCGGAAATGTCCGGCAATTGCGCAACGTCATCGAACGCGTCCTGATCCTGGGCGACGGCACGGGGCCGATCGAGCC
>JBCCCB010000340.1:0-4400 GCA_039033775.1 Pseudomonadota bacterium
GCCGATGGGCCAAATGATCAACTGCTTGCCCAAGGCGACGCCCGCGACGAAGGGCAGCGCGGCCCGGAGACCGAACCGCGCGCCCGTCGCCATCAACGCCATATTCGCCGGGCCGGGCGTGCCGACTTGGCTGAGCGCGAAGGCCGCGAAGGGGAGGATTGCGACGCTCACCCGCTCCGGTCCTCTTGGCGTCTGACACCTTTGCGCAGTTCACGCCACCGATAGACCAGCATCGACAAGACCCGGTCGCCGACAGCGAGGCAGCGCCGCTCGAGACCCGGATTCTCAGCTAGCAGGGCACCGAGTTCCCGGGCGAAATGGTCCTTTGTGGAGTACGCCCCGCGCTTCCAATCAGCGCGATGATGCCGATGGACATGCCACGCCTCGTTCACGATAGCTCCGATCTTCTTGTTCAATTCGTCATCGTCTTCGACGATCCGATAAGACAGGTCGGTCCATCCATCGTTTCGCCGACCCTTCTCGAAAACAGGAGACTCCGGCATCAGGACGACCCTCCCGATGCTTCGGCTTCCTGCCGCGCCGCATGCTTGACCTGGGCCTTCAGACGCCAAGGCGCCGTCCGCTCCCAATCGCCGGCCATGATGCAGCCGTAAGGCTCGATCTCGTCGACAACATCGGCCAGATCGAACTGCTTCATCTGCGCCCGCACCGTGGCGGCCGGCTTGTAAGCCGAGGGCAGCTCCGAGATGTCGATATGCGGGCTGTAGAACCGCACATCTAAACCCGAAGTCTCGCGATCAAAGATCGCCTGTTCCGCCTCGCCCGCCATGGCGCGCTTATGCGCCGAGCGGGAGTAGTTCCGCCCGGCCCCATGGGGTGCGAAGCCCAGGTTGCGGTCGGTCACCGCGCCCCGGATCAGCAGAACCGGCTCCGCCATGTTGAGCGGCACGATCTGCACGCCCGACGTGTCGGGCAACAGATCCCCGTCCACGGGCGTCGCACCCTTGGCGTGGTAGAACAGATCGCCCTTCCGGAAGACGAAGTTGTGCTCGTTCCAGAACCGCTCGACCACCTTGGCGCCCGCGAAAGCGGCCGCTGCGGCGTGGAGGCAGTTGTGGTTGGCCTTCGTCCACTTCCGGATCAGCTGCAACGCCTCCCAATAGGCCTCGCCCTCGGGCGTGTCGGCCGGGATCCAGGCGTTCTGCTTCAAGACACCCACGGACAGCCGCTTGCGGAAGCCCTCCGCCACCCGCATCCCGAGCTTGTAGAGCCCCGCCCCCGGCCCGCGCGAGCCATGGTGGGTGACCAAACAGGTCGTACCCTTGGCCTTGGACCGGCCGACATAGGCGAAATGGTTGCCGTCGCCCTGGGTGCCCAGATGCTCCTGCGCGGCCTGAAGGATCTTCTTGTCCTTCAGGAAGGCATTCGCCCGGAATGCGTCGTAGAGATCCGGCGACACGGTGTAGCGCTGCCCGTTCGGCCGCCCGCCGGGGCCGAAATGGGTGGCCTTGTGCACCGCGTCCAGGATGTCGCCGGGGGCGCTGTCTTGGAACTCCGTGACCATGACCGAACAGCAGATGTCGGCGGAATGCATCCCGGGATGGATCGCGCCCTCGGCCGCGACCACGCCGCCCACCGGGATCGTCCCAACAGGCCCCGCAGGACAGGCATCGGGCATCACCGCACCCGCGCGCAGTGTCGGCGTCCGCATCAGGACGTCCATCGTCTCGCGGACCTTGGCGACGTTGTCTTCCTCGGCTTCGGTCTCTGCCACCAGGTTGAACGCATAATCCGGCGCATCCTGCAGCGGCATGCGCGGCGCAGGCTTGTTGGCCTGGACCCAATCGGCCAGGGCCTCACCCGTCAGCTCCAGCGCATTGGCCCGTGCCAACGCCTTGTCGAAGCCCGGCCCGGCTTCCCAGCCGAGTGCGATCAGATCTTTCCCGGTGACAGTCATCTTCCTAATCCATTCGTCTTTCCAGTTTGGATGCCCCGAAGGGCGTTGAATGGACCGGTCTTCGTTAACAAAAAGAAAAGGGACCGGTCCGCTAAGACCGATCCCCTGAATGTTTTTCTATCCAGTCAGATACGGCCTATTCGGCTGCCTCCTGCATTGGCAGGACGCTAATATAGGTGCGGCCCTTGAAGCCCTTTCGGAACGTCACCGCGCCTTCATCGGTCGCGAAGATCGTGTGATCTTTGCCCATGCCGACACCCTCGCCCGGCCACCACTTGGTGCCGCGCTGACGCACGATGATATTGCCCGGAATGGCATGCTGCCCGCCGAACAGTTTAACGCCCAGACGCCGGCCCGCGGAATCGCGGCCATTGCGGGAGGAGCCACCAGCTTTCTTGTGTGCCATCTCGCTTACTCCTTCTCGGCGGCCAATTCCTTGGCCTTCTCGATCCAATCGTCCCGTTCGATGCGGCCTTTGAACGACAGACGGTCATCCATATAGGCGATCTCCTCGGGGCCCCAAGCGGCGATCTGGTCGAAGTGGAACACGCCGATCTCGTGCAGCGTGCCTTCCAGCTTCGGCCCCACGCCCTTGATCTTCTTCAGATCGTCGGGCCGACCGCCGCGCGCCTCCTTCAGCAGGTTCGCAGGCTCAGCCCCGGCGGCGGCGGGCGCGTCAGCCTTCGGGGCTTCCGCCTTCGCAGCCTTCGGAGCGGCATCCTTCTTAGGCGCAGCCTCTTTCTTTGGCGCGGCCTTCTTGGCCGGAGCCGCCGCCGCGACCGCAGCCGCAGACACCGAGCCCGCCCCGACAGCGGCCTTCACGCCCGACGTGTCGGCGCCCGAGGCCAGGATGTCGGTCACCCGAAGCAGCGTCAGCTGCTGGCGATGGCCCTTGGTGCGCTTGGACGAATGCTTTCGGCGCCGCTTCACGAAGTGGATCAGCTTCTCGCCTTTGATCTGGTCGATCACGTCGGCCTGCACAGCGGCGCCCTCCACGGTCGGGGCGCCGACGGTGACCGTGTCCCCGCCCAGCATCAGCACGTCGTTGAACTGAACCTTCTCACCGGCCTCGGCGGCCAGCTTCTCGACCCGAAGCACATCGCCCGAAGCGACCCGGTACTGCTTCCCACCGGTCTTCAGAACGGCAAACATCCGCTCCCTCCTGTTTTTGTCGCGCCCTGCGGTCCCCCATTCGGGACGTTCCCGGATCGCGGCGATGTCGCCTGCGCTCCACCTCGGACAGCGTGCCCGTCAAAAGGGCATCGTAGAAATAGCAACGGGCCGTCAGGGTTTCCCTCCGGCCCGCCGCGCGTATTTCACCGGGTTCCTGGTGTGTCAAGCACCGTCAGGCATCGTCCTGGGTCATGAACCGCGCCGCGGCAAGCCCGAGGTCGTAGGATGTCTCTTCGAAGACGGCACCGAATCCGGCGAACATCGCCGCGAAGTATCGTTTTCCGGCCCGGGTCGCGGAGAATGCAAGATAATCGCGAAGATCATCTTCGGCCAATGGCGCGTAGGCGCGCGTCAGATAGCCATGCAACCACTCCTCCGTGGCGGACCGCACCGATTCCTCTTGGGCCCAGACCATCGCGAGCATCTCGCCTTCGCCGAGCCCGCCGGTCAGCGCCCCGCCATCGTCGAGGCCCTTGTAGAATGCGAAATTCGCGTTCAGGCCGCCAGAGACGTTTGCCCCCAGAAGATCGAGCGAGTTCAGCAGAGCGTCGATCAGGGCGGCCTGCTCCGGATTGGCATCGCGGAGTTCCGTGGACACGCGCTTGGCTTCCGCCTCGACCGCCCCGTCCAGCATTTCCAGACGAGTATCGACTTCGCGCGCGACGATCCGCGCTCCGGCGCCCTTGGAGAGATAGGCCGCGACCGCTGCCGCGTCGTCATCGGACAGCTCCGACTTCAGTACCTGACCCAAACGTTTGGTCATCCGCTCCGGCGACTGGATATGGCTGACGATCAATTCCCATGCGGGACCGCCGCGACCTGGAAACAGCGATGCCTCCAGCCCCAGCCCATGTCGCGCGCCTTCGGTCGCGACGATTTGCATCAACTGGTCGATCCGCGCGGCCTGTAGCAGCGGAACCGGGGCGTCGATCACTGCGGGGGTCTGTTCCGCCGAAACTTGACCCCCGAACAGACCGCCCAAACCGATGGCGGCGGCGGCAAGAGTCTTAATAACATTCATTTTTTTCTGCTCCGTCTGTCCCTCAAGGAGAGTGAACACGCCTTTTGACAATATTGGAAGACGACCTAAGGCATTTTATGCACGGCGTTTTCAGGCGTTGCCTACTTGCAGGGCGGTTCTGCCTTCCTTATGGACGCGCCACGACTCCGTGCGGAGAGGTGCCGGAGTGGTCGAACGGGACGGTTTCGAAAACCGTTGTGGATGCAAGTCTACCCAGGGTTCGAATCCCTCTCTCTCCGCCATTTCCAGATAGATCAATGATTTAAAAGTTGGGCAGGCAAGTGCGAC
>JBCCCB010000341.1:0-4395 GCA_039033775.1 Pseudomonadota bacterium
ATGCGACGGATTATCACTGAACGCTCGACAGACCGGCCCTGTTTTTGCGCCGCCGGCGGGCGCATAGTGAGGGAATGCCGAATCCCTCACCCCTGACCGTTCTAAGTCGTTGTTCCGTCTACGGTGCGTCGGCGCTGACGGTGGAAACGGGCGCCCTGATGGGGGACCCCATTGGGGCCGTATCGGACGTGGTGGCTGGCGACATCTACGTGTTGGACGACGCCGCGTTGCCGCGCGAACTGGTGCTGACACGCTTAGGTGCCGGCATGGCCGTGGCCCCCGGATCGTCGGTCGGTACGCCTGGCCAGGCAGTGACCGCGCTGGCCCGCCACCAGATCATGGGCGAACGGGGCGCCAGCGTGGAAGTTCTGGTCTTGGACCTGGCCGGCGAGCGGCTCGCGCTGCCTTTGGGGCCGCTCTCTCCGCTGGACGAGTATACGCTGATCTCCTCCAGCCCGGTCGACGGCGAATTGGCGAGCGCCGCGCAGGTCTCGTTCACCCGCGGGACCCGGATCACCATGGCCACCGGTCGGCAGGTCCCGGTCGAGGATTTGCAGGTGGGCGACCGCGTTCTGACCCGCGATCATGGCGTGCAACCGATTCGCTGGACGGGACGGCAGACGGTGCGCGCCGAAGGGTCGAACGCGCCTGTCGTGATCGGCGCGGGGACCTTGAACAACGCGGATGATCTGATGCTGTCGCCGGACCACCGGCTGTTCATCTATCAGCGGCGCGACGCCATCGGGGCGGGCCGGGCCGAGGTTCTGGTGCGGGCGCGGCATCTGGTGAACGGGGACAGTATCTGGCGGGATGCCGGGGGGCATGTGGATTATTTCCACCTGCTCTTCGACGCCCATGAGATCATTTATGCCGAAGGGATTCCGGCGGAATCCCTGCTGGTATCGCCCGAGGTCCTGGCCGGGATGGACGAAGATCTCGCGATGGATGTGACCCGTCGGATGGCGGGAAAGACCCAGGCGCCGCATCACGGCGTTGAACCGGCCGCTTCGGATCTGGATGGGTTGGATGTTGCGGACGTTCTGCGGCGGGCCTCTTCGCGGTAGATAGCAGGAATGTCTTACCAGCGGGTTAAGGCGTCTTCGTCCGTGTTGCGGGCGGCGACCCAATCGGCGCCGTCTTCGGTGATTTCCTTCTTCCAGAACGGGGCGCGGGATTTCAGGTAATCCATCAGGAATTCAGCGGCTTGGAAGGCAGCGTCGCGGTGGCGGGAGGCCGTGGCGACCATCATGATGCGGTCGCCCGGGGCCAGGGGGCCATGGCGGTGGATGATGGTGACGGCGGTCAGGGGCCAGCGGGTGGCGGCCTGGTGGGCGATGTCCGTCAGGGCGCGTTCGGTCATGCCGGGATAATGCTCTATTTCCATATGCTTAAGTCCGCCGGAGACGTCGCGCACGCGGCCCGTGAAGGTGACGACGGCGCCGGTCTCGGGGCCGGATTCCAGGCGCGCCGCCTCGGCGCCGAGGTCGAAATCGTCGCGTGTCACGACGATGTGGAGGTCGGTTTGCGCGGCCATCTAGAGGGGGGCACCCCCCGTGCACCCCCTGTACACCCCCCGTGCGAACGTGCGTTCGCACGGTTTTGGTGACGTTTTCTTAAGATCCATCCCCTAACCTCCCGTCATCGGCGGGAAAAAGGCCACTTCCCGCACACCTGAGAGGGAGGCATCGAGCGACGACAAATCTTGATCCAGCGCGACCTTCACCGTCGTCATATCGCCGAAGGCGGAGGCATAGCGGTCCTCGCGGGCCTTCAGTTCCTCCACCAAGTCGGCAACCGTCGCCGCCTCGGTGGTGACGTCTTCACGGCCCAGCCCGATCCGCTCGCGCAGCCAGGCGAAGTAGAGGACCGTGACGGTCGTTCCCGCCTTGGCCGTCGTGCCGGGTGCCGTGGTCATTTCGGGCCTCTCATTTCGGGTCCCTCAGATGCGGCAGGGCCTTGGCGAAGTAGTCCCACCCCGTCATCGCGGTCAGCAGGGCGGCGACCCAGAGCAGGATGGTGCCCAACCACCAGGTCAACCACTCGCCTTGCAGGACAAGATTGATGTTGAGCGGATCGTCCAATTGACCCGACAAGATACTGTCGATGGTGGCGCCGTCCATGCCGAAGGTCCGGTCGCGGAATTCGTGGGTGAACATGCCCGACGCGAAGAGGACGGCGATGGCGGTCATCTGCGCGGTGGTCTTCCACTTGGCGAGGTTGGTGACACTCAGCAGGCTGGATGTGGCGCCCAGGAATTCGCGCAGGCCCGAGACGAAGACCTCTCGGAAGAGGATGATCGTCGCGGGCAGCAGGATCCAGGGGTTCATGCCGGAGAAGCCGGTGATGACGAGGAGAGCTATGACCACCATGGCCTTGTCGGCAATGGGGTCGAGCATGGCGCCGAAGCGGGAGGTCTGATTGAACTCCCGCGCGATCCAGCCGTCGAACCAATCGGTGATGGCGGCCACGACAAACAGGACCAGCGCGAACCAATCGGCCCAGGGGCGGGCGAAGAATAGGAACATCACTGCAACGCCGGGGGCGGCGAAGAGGCGGAGCACGGTCAGGATATTCGGTATGGTCCAGGTCATCGCTACGGATGTAGCGGCCTTCGGGGGCAAGGGTCCATCCCCCGAAGGCCGCGCCCTGTCACAGTTGGTAACGTTGGAGCGTGACGCCGTCGCCGTAATCCTGGTGGTCGACCAGGGTGGCCGCGGCGATGGCGGCGCCCCGGCCCCAAAGCGGGACGCCGCTGCCCAGCAGGATCGGGGCGCGTTTCAGGACGACCTGGTCAATGAGGTCGGCTTGGAGCAGCGTGCTGGCCAGATGGCCGCCGCCGCAGAGATAGATGGGGCGGTCCGCCTGGGCTTTGAGGTCCGGGATCGCGGTCAGGTCGGGATGCTGCTCCACGGCCGCGTCGTCGGGGAGGTCCAGGGTTTGCGAGATCACGATGGACCGCATGTGGGGGTAGGGGTTCGCGCCTTGTGGCAGGCCGTGGGCATAGCCGAAGGTATAGGTCTTGCGACCGATGAGGGCGGTGCCGTAGGTGGCGAGGCGGGCGCGGTAGGAGTCGACGACCGGGCCGTGATGGGGGAAACGGGAGATGTCGGCGTCGGGGCCGCAGATGAAACCGTCGGCCGAGACGGCGACGTCGTAGATGATGGGTTGCATGGAGGATCCGTGCGCTGAGTTGGGCCCCTCTCGGGGGCGGGCGGGCTCAGGCGGCTTGGATCATTGGCAGGGTCCTCCGGGTACAGGCTCAATTTGGCATTGACAGACGGATTCGGCCAGGGCTGGGGCGTCGCCGGACCGCGGGGCGGCGATCCGACGCTTAGGCCGGGCAGTTTATGGTGGCCAGGTCACTGCTCCGCTCAGGCGTTGCGCCTGTGGTTGCCAAATCGCCGGCCCGGAGGGCGGTCCGGCGATGGCCCGGCGGTCTGCGGCCTTGATTCTGGGCT
Source organism: Pseudomonadota bacterium (assembly GCA_039033775.1). GTDB lineage: Bacteria > Pseudomonadota > Alphaproteobacteria > Rhodobacterales > Rhodobacteraceae > Jannaschia. Next base: position 3,459 of record JBCCCB010000341.1, read on the forward strand.
TAATTGTGAGCAAACCCTCAGACTTTCCAAAGGTGCCAACTTATCGCCACCGTTCGAGGTTAGTCGAAAAGCTGTAGATTATTGCGTCTTGAGAAACATATGCCGGCCGAGACTTCCGAAAGTCCTATCTATCCGGGCGAAAACGCCAACCCTCGGGAAATCCTTAACCTCGCTGAAGCGTACTATCTCGCGGCAATTTCATTGTGCGAGATGCCTCCAAAGCATGCACGACTTTCGCAAGCACCTGCAAGGCTCTGTTCAATTCACGCGATCGAACTGTATCTCAACGCTTTTCTACGATTCCAAGGCGTTTCTCCTGGAGAAATTAGAGGTCGCCTACACGATCTTAAAGAACCAGACTTTGCCGCTACGCTCGGACTGAGAAAGAGGACGGCCGCGCACCTTCTGACGATAACCGACAAGCGAGAATATCTGATCTCACGTTATGCCCCTGAGATGACGGGTCACCATAGCGAATTGAGTAGACTGATCGCGACGCTGAAAGAGGTTCATAAAAAGACAACAAAATATATACAATTGAAAATTGATGTATAATTCATCAAACTTGGAAAGAGCTTTGGCGACTCACCCCCGCTCATGAAAATGCGCATGGATCGTCTCGGCCAGGGCGTCGCTGATCCCTTCCACAGCCTTCAAATCCGATAGACCCGCGCGGGACACCGCTTTGGCGGAGCCGAAATGCGCGAGCAGCGCGCGTTTGCGGCCGGGGCCGACGCCGGGGACTTCGTCGAGGGGGCTGGCAACCAGGGCCTTGGCGCGTTTGGCGCGGTGGGTGCCGATGGCGAAGCGGTGGGCCTCGTCGCGCAGGCGTTGGATGAAGTAGAGGACCGGGTCGGTGCGGGGCAGCGCGAAGGGACGTTGGCCGGTGCGGTGGAATTCTTCCTTGCCGTGGTCGCGGTCGACGCCTTTGGCGACG
>JBCCCB010000342.1:0-4365 GCA_039033775.1 Pseudomonadota bacterium
ACATAGGACGGCTCGTTCCGTTTGCCGCGATGGGGTGGCGGCGCGAGATAGGGCGCGTCGGTCTCGACCAGCAGGCGATCCAGCGAGGCGGCCTGGAAGATGTCGCGCAGCGGCGCGCTTTTCGGGAAGGCCGCGATGCCAGACATGCTAAGATAGAAGCCCAGATCCAGCGCCGCTTCAGCCAAGGCCGGCCCGCTGCTGAAGCAGTGCATGACGCAAGCATAGGGCGCGGCGCGATGTTCCTCGGTCAGGATGCGGATCATGTCGTCATCGGCGTCGCGGCTATGGATGATGAGCGGCAGGCCCGTGCGCCTGGCCGCTTCGATATGGAGGCGCAGGCTTTCCTGCTGCACCGCCTTGGTGTCGGCGGTATAGTGGTAGTCGAGACCCGTCTCGCCGATGCCGACCATCTTGGGATGCCTGGCCAGGTCGATCAGTTGGTCCACCGTGGCCATCGGCTCGTCGGCGGCTGACATGGGATGGGTCCCGGCGGCCCAGTAGACGGGCGCATAGGCGTCGGCGATGGCGCGGACTTGGGGGGCTTGGCGCAGCTTGGTGCAAATGGTGACCATGCGATGGACGCCCATGTCAGTCGCGCGGGCGACGATCCCGGGCAGTTCCTCGGCGAATTGCGGAAAGTCCAGGTGGCAATGGCTGTCGGTGATCTTGGGCGGCATCAGCTTTCTCGGGCTTGGGCGTCGATGCGGGACAGGGCGTCCCAGACGATGGCGGCGGCGTCCACGTTGACGGCGCGCGCATGGGCGGCGCGGTCGCCGACGTCCTGCGCGAGCCGGGCCCAGGCGCGGGCGGCGGCGTCATGGGGGGCCAGGTGGGCGAGGGTTTCTCGTTCGGGTCCCGGGGCATCCTGCGGAGGGCCCAGCAGACCGGCGCGGGCGGCCCGATGCAGCAGGCGCTCGATGGCTTGCAAGGTGCGGTCCAGCCGGTCGGCCCCGGCCTTTCCGGCGCAGGCATCGGCCAGGTTGCGGGCCGCCTTGCGATCCATCGGCGCGCGCGAAAAGAGTGCGAGCAAGGCGTCGTAGATCTCCGCTCCGCCGTCGGCCAGCGACAGCGCCGCCCCGACGGAGCCTTCGGCCAGGGCCGCGATGGACGGGTCGCCGCCGGCTTGCCGGATCGCGGCTTCCAGCGGTTCGCCCTCCAACGGCGACAAGCGCAGCACCCGGCACCGGGATCGGATCGTCGGCAACAGGCGCGCCGGTTGGTGGGCGATCAGCAGAAGGGTGGCGCCCGCCGGCGGCTCCTCCAGCAGCTTCAGGATGGCATTGGCGGCATTCGGGTTCAGGTCGTCGGCGGCGTCCACGATGACGACGCGCCGGCTGCCCGCGGACATGGCGAAGAAGCCGCCCAGACGGCGGGCTTCGTCGACGGTGATGTCTTGCTTCAGCCGCTTGGCCTTCTCGTCCCAGGGGCGGCGCAGCAACATCAGGCCCGGATCCGACAGGGCCGAGATACGGGGCAGGGCGGGGTGACCCGGCATCGGATCCAGGGTCGTTGCCTGCGCGGGCGGATCGGTCAGCAGGAAGCGGGCAAGCCGCCAGGCGAAGGTCGCCTTGCCGACGCCGCGCGGGCCGGTCAACAGCCAGCCATGGTGCAGACGCCCGCCGTTCCAGGCGTCCAGGAAGGCCGCCTCGGCATCCTCCTGGCCATAAAGAATCGCCGTCTCCCGCGGATGGGGCGCGTCGCCGGCGCGGTCCGGTTCGGGGATGTCGCTCACGGCAGTAGGGCCCGGACGCGGGCCGCCACGGTTTCGGGATCGGCATCGCCGTCGACGATGTGGACACGGTCGGGGAAGTCGGCGGCCAGGGCGCGGTAGCCGTCCCGCACGGTATGCTGGAAGGCGAGGCCCAACTGCTCGAACCGGTCCTCCTCGGTGGCGCGGGCCAAGCCGCGGCCAAGGGCCTTTTCGGGCACCATGTCGATCACGAAGGTCAGGTCCGGTTCACGCCCGATCACCAGGTCCTGGAGGGCATCCACCACGGCCCGGTCGCCGCCGCGCGTGGCCTGATAGACCCGCGTGCTGTCGGTCCAGCGATCGGTGACGACCCAATCGCCCCGATCCAGCGCCGGGGCCAGGCGCCGTTCCAGATTGTCCCGCCGCGCCGCATTGTAGAGCAGCAGTTCCGTCACCGGCGACCAGCGGCCGGGATCACCTTCGACCAGCAGCGCGCGGATCGCTTCGGCCCCGTCACTGCCGCCGGGTTCGCGATTGCGCAGCACCGTGCGGCCCGCCGCTTCCAGATGATCGGCCAACAGCGCGGCTTGGGTGGATTTGCCGCATCCGTCGATGCCTTCGAAGGAGATGAACATGGGCGGCGTCCTAGCAGGGCCGGTCAGGGCCGACGACCCCTGCCGGACGCGCCGGGCCTATGATTCCACTTCGGCCTCGGGGGCAACGTCTTCCTCGACCGCACCGTCGCCCTGGATCCGCTCCAAGACCTGGCCGATGACCATCTCCGCGACTTCCCCGCCGGCGATCTGGATGCGCCGGAGCGGCCCGGCCCGTGGCACGTCGGTGGCGGCCACCAGCGGCACCTCCAGGGGCGCCACGCCCGGATGGCTGAGCGTCAGTGTGGCGATCCGGTCTCCGGCCGCGATGGGCGCTTCGATGGGGCCGTCATAGACGATCTCGCCGTCCAGAGCTTCGCGCGCGCCGACGGGAAACAGGATGGTCACGGCCTCCTGGGGGACCAAGCGCACGGAGGCGGATTCGCCCAGGAACACCCGCGCTTCCATAACGGGGCCGCCGGGGTCGTCGAACAGGGTTTCCTCGGCGAATTGCCGGAAGGCCCAGTTCACGATCCGCTCGCTTTCCTGGGCGCGCTGCGCGGCCGTGTCGAGCCCCGAGATCACGAACGTCACCCGCCGCCCATCCTGGGTGGCCGAGCCGACCAGGCCGTAGCCCGCCTCCTGCGTGTGGCCCGTCTTCAGCCCGTCCGCGCCGATATCCAGGCGCAGCAGCGGATTGCGGTTGAACCGGTTGGACGGCGACCGGCCGTCGAAGGCGAATTCGGTCTCGGCGAAATAGGGGTAATATTGCGGGAAGTCCGTAATCAGAAGCTCGGCCAATGTGGCCAGGTCCTTCATGGACATCACATGGCCGGCCGCGGGCCAACCCGACGCATTCCGGAAGATGCTGTCCTCCATCCCCAGTTCGCGCGCCCGTTCGGTCATCATCTCGGCAAAGCCGTCTTCGGTCCCGTCGGGCGACAGAGCCTCACCAAGAACCACGGTCGCATCGTTGCCTGACAGGACGACGACCCCCCGGACCAGGTCTTCGACCGTGACCCGGTCGCGGGGGTCCAGGAACATGGTCGAGCCCCCAAACGAGGCCGCGTGTTCGGAGACCGGCAATTCCGTATCAAGCGTCAGCCGCCCGTCTTCCAGGGCCTCGAACGCCATATAGAGCGTCATCAGCTTCGACATCGAAGCCGGTGGCAGCGGAAGGTCGGCATTCTTCGACAGAAGAACCTGGCCGGTATTGTGATCTATGATCACGGCCGAGGTCGCTTCGGTGTCGAAGGCCTGCGCCCAAGCGGCGCAGGAGGTCATCAGCAAGGCGAGGGCAGCGTTGCGGAGCATGTGACAGCTTCTCCGAAATCGTGGGTTGCCCGACCTATCTAGGCATTATCCGCGCACGGCGTAAGCGTCGGCGAACCCGAGATCCTGAGCCGTGCGGAGAATTGCCGCCCGGTCGGATGCGGTTGTGGCGGGGCCGACGACGACGCGCCAGAAGGTCTTGCCACGGCTCTCCTGTTCCAGGACCGTGGCCAGCACGCCGGCATCGCCCAGCGAGGCGGCGGTTTCGCGGGCGTTTTCCTCGACCGAGAAGATGCCGATCTGGACATAGGCGCGGTCGAGCGCTGCCGACGGGGCCGGTGCCGGCGCGGCCGAGACCACCCTGGTATCCGGGGCGTCCAGAGACGTGGCTTCGATGGTGGGGGCCGCAGCGCTGGTGGCCAATGGGGCCTCGGCGATGGTGCCGCCCAGTGGCGTGTTCAGACCCGTGGGGTCTTCCGGCAGATCGGTTGCGGCCGCCTGGCCACGGTTGCGCCGGAACAGGCGCTGCAGGAAGTTGCCGCGAGGCGCCGCCGCAGGGGCGGCAATCGTGGCATCGTTCAGCTCGGCGCCCGCTTCGGTCACCAAGTCGGATCCCGCGGCCGGGGCACTGGCCAGATCGGCCTGCGGGCTGGCGTCGACCGGGGCGTCCAGGGCAGCCGTCGCGGTCTCGATCAGGTCCGTCGTCTCCAGCGGCTCGGCCTGGACGATTTCCTCGGCCAGCGGCTCGGCCGTTGCGTCGTCCAGGGCCACGGGGGCACTGGCGGCGGGGGCGGCGGTGGGGTCGGGGAC
>JBCCCB010000343.1:0-4323 GCA_039033775.1 Pseudomonadota bacterium
CTGCATGCCTGCGGGATCGGGACCAGCGACATCGTGCAGAACTGCTTCGGCTATCACCTGACGCCGGCTGGCCACATCTTCGAGAACGGCGCGCGGGCCGTGGGCGCCGTGGTGGTGCCGGCGGGGACGGGGCAGACCGACCTGCAAGTGCGGGCGGCGGCCGATCTGGGCGTGACGGCCTATGCGGGGACGCCGGATTACCTGAAGGTGATCCTGGACCGGGCGGCCGAGATGGGCGAGACGCTGGGCATCGCCAAGGCCGCCGTGTCGGGCGGGGCGCTGTTTCCGTCGCTGCGTGCCGAGTATGCCGAGCGCGGGATCGCCACGCTGCAATGCTATGCCACGGCCGATCTGGGCCACATCGCCTATGAGAGCTCCAATCCAGATGATCCCCTCACCCACCCCGAGGGGATGATCGTCGACGAGGGCGTGATCGTCGAGATCGTCCGCCCCGGCACCGGCGACCCGGTGGCCGAGGGCGAGGTGGGCGAGGTCGTGGTGACGTCGCTGAACCCCGACTACCCGCTGATCCGCTTCGCCACGGGCGACCTGTCCGCCGTGCTGCCGGGGCAGAGCCCCTGCGGCCGGACCAACATGCGCATCAAGGGCTGGATGGGGCGCGCGGACCAAACGGCGAAGATCAAGGGCATGTTCGTGCGTCCCGAACAGGTGGCGGCGTTCGTGGCCCGCCATCCGGAGGTCGTGGCCGCCCGCGTGGTCGTCACGCGGGCGGGCGAAATGGATGCGATGGAGGTCCAGGTGCAGGCGGCGCGCGAGGATGCCGCCTGGGCCGAGAGCGTGGCGCAGGTGTTGAAGCTGAAGGGGCGCGTGGTGCGGGTGGATGGGCTGCCGAACGATGGGAAGGTGATTGATGACCAGCGGGAGTATGGGTGAGGGGGTGGCGTTGTGGGATTGAGCGGGTGTTCTACGAGTGGCCGCTCTCAGCCACGGACAGAAACGGTCATTTTGGTCACGATACCCTAAGACTGCCGCCGTATTATTGATCGGTCTCTCCATGCCGCCCCGGCGGCCGTATTGACCGCGCTTCGGTATAGCTTTCACCTTCGACCCAGAGTTGCGTCATCTTGAGCGCTGTTTTGCGAAAGAATGGACCATGCAGATGAAGCGCGGCGGCGTAATCAAATGGAATGTCGTCACGTATTGGAACCCACCGCATGAAGATATGGTCTTGGTTACGTGTTGGGCGTAGCCTCTTTGAAGTATCATTTGAGATGTAAGCAGCGACCTCATCACAGACGAAGAATTCCAGTATTTTGTCTAGTTTGATACCGCCTTCGTGCTCCTCATACATATCCAACCTTCGAAAGATTGAGCCTTGGTCTTCAATGGCGCCGAGATGAATTTTCAGAGGAACTTGAACCCAAGTGTGGGCTTTTGTGATCCATATTTCTTGGCCTGTCTTCTCGTCCACGGTTTCAAGGTTCTGTTCGTACCATATCGCGCCTCCCGTGTAGATCGCTTCATGGAATACAAACCTCCGGTTCGGAGTATCGAACGGAAACGTGTTTGGTGGGTGGCCATAGTCGGAAGGGTCATGCCAGGCTAATCCTCTCCACGGGGGCCGTGACCCGGTGGCGGAATGCCTGGAAGCCTCCGAATGGGTCGTTCTGGCTCCACCGACGACGATAGCCTCCAGCACCACATCCATTCTGTTAGCGATCTTGAGGGCGGATGCCTCCGAGATGTTCTCGCCCCTCACGACCTTGGCAAAAGTCTTGTCTGTGATGTCGGCGGATTCGTAAAACTCTTTCCTTGATATCTCTTCGTTATCGATAAAATCCAGCACAACGCTGGCCCTGACCGTCACCAAGTTTCTCAACGCTTTATCCACCTGAAAAGTCTTCTAGCTCAGGGTACGACTTTACGGCCGTTCGGAGGATCGGAGCAAGTCGCTCCGAAGCGCGTTTTGATGAAGCGAGCGAGTAGGCGTAGATATTTCCTCAGCAACGCGTTGCCCCTTTGACCCGAACCAATCACAGGAGGCAAAAGTGAAAAAGGTTCTCTTTGCAGCGACTTCGCTGCTCGCACTTTCGACTGTGACAGCTGACGCTGCCACCTTCATCAACCGCTCGGGTGCAACGGCTTACGTGCACATCGAGTACCCCTCGGGTGGTGTGACCAACTTCACGCTCCCGAATGGCCAGAGCCATGACGTCAATATTGGCAACGGTCACGCGTACTACTGCTGGGCGACCTGGGGTCGGATTGACCGCTGCCAAGCTCGCTACCGTTACCGCATCACCAACGACTCGCGTCGGGTGCTGGACTGACAAATAAGAGATCGGGCGCAGTTGCGCCCGATCTGCCCCTTCTTTGCCAAAAACGGTCGTTTTGGTTCCTCATGACGTGCTCTCGATACATCAGCAAGTTACACCAGACAGAACCCTGGGGTAAAACCTACATGGTTTCGGCAGGTTCTAGCGGTCGCAGAAGCGGCCGTTCGTTGTTCCAAAGGAACGCGCAAGATGGGGCTCGAACCAGATTTCGATCAGTCCACACGCCCTTATCCATGCGGGACCGCGAGCCCAGACGATCGACCCCCTACCCCCGCAACGCCCCCCCCGTTGCCTTCGCCACCTTCTCCACGACCTTCGCCGCCACCGCCTCGATCTCCTTGTCGGTCAGCGTGGCCTCGGTCGGTTGCAGGCGCACCGTGATGGCGAGGGACTTGCGGCCTTCGCCCAGGGACCCGCCGATGAACTCGTCGAAGACGCGCACGCCCGAGATCAGGGCCTTGTCGGCGCCTTGGGCCGCGGTCACCACGGCTTGGGCTTCGACATCGGCGTCCAGGACGAAGGCGAAGTCGCGCTCCACCGCTTGCAGGTCCGACAGGATCAGGGCGCCGCGCGAGGCGGTGGCGGCTTTGGGGAATGGGATCTCGGCGGGCCAGATAGTGAAGCCGACGGCGGGGCCCTTCACGTCCAGGGCGCGCAGGACCTTGGGGTGGATTTCGCCGAAGACGGCCAGGACTTTCTTGGGCCCGAGACAGATCTTGCCCGACCGGCCGGGGTGCCACCAGTCTTGGACGCCGCGCATCACCTGGGCCTTGGCGGGGGCGCCGAGGGCCGACAGCACGGCCTCGGCATCGGCCTTGGCGTCGAAGACGTCGACGGGGCGGTTCTCGCCATGGACACCTTGGGGGCCGCTTTGGCCGCCGAGGCGGCCCGTGAGTTGCAGGTGCTGCTCCTCCGGCTCGCCGCCATGGAAGGCGGCGCCGACTTCGAAGAGGGCGAGGTCGACGAGGCCGCGCGCCTGGTTGCGGGCCGCGGCTTGGAGGAGGCCGGGCAGGAGCGCGGGGCGCATGTGGGACATGTCCGACGAGATCGGGTTTTCCAGGCGCGTGGCCTCGGTGCCGCCGCCGAAGAGGGCCGCCGCCGCTTGGTCGATGAAGGAATAGGTGACGCATTCGTCATAGCCCAGCGCGGCGGCCGTGCGCCGGGCCAGGCGCTCGCGCTGCTGCATCGGCGTCAGGACGGGGCGCAGGACCTGGGCGGGCCGGGTCATGGGCTTGCCCTGGAGCTTGGTGAGCGACGCGATGCGGGCGACCTCCTCGACCAGGTCAGCCGGGCCCTGGACATCGGGGCGCCAGGACGGGACCTGGGCCTGGTCGCCGTCGAGGTGGAAGCCGAGGGCCTGGAGCGTGGCGCGCTGGGTGTCGGCGGGGATGGCCATGCCGACGAGGCTTTCGACGCGGTCGGTGTCGAGCGTGTAGGCGCGGGTCGTGTCGGGCACGGCGCCGGCTATATGCATGGTGGAGGGTTCGCCGCCGGCGACGTCCAGGATCATCTGGACCGCGTGGTCCAGGCCCTCGGGCGTGAAGGCGGGATCGACGCCGCGCTCGAACCGATAGCGGGCGTCGGAGTTGATCTTGAGCGCGCGGCCGGTCAGGGCGATCTGGACCGGGTCCCAATAGGCGGATTCGACGATGACATTCACCGTGTCCTCGGTCACGCCGGACTGGGCGCCGCCCATGATGCCGGCGATGCTTTCGGGGCCCTCGTCGTCCGAGATGAGAATGGCGCCTTCTGGCAGCGTGTAGTCCTTGTCGTCGAGCGCGGTGAGGGTCTCGCCGCCCGCCGCCCGGTGGACCCGCAGGTTGCCCGTCACCACGTCTGCGTCGAAGACGTGCAGCGGCCGGTTCAGGTCGTAGGTGAACCAGTTGGTCACATCGACCAGGAAGCTGATCGGGCGCAGGCCGATGGCCCGCAACTGGTCCTGGAGCCAGGCGGGGCTGGGGCCGTTCTTCACGCCCCGGATCATGCGGGTGCAGAAGATCGGGCAGCCGTCGCGCGTGTCGTCGTC
>JBCCCB010000344.1:0-4312 GCA_039033775.1 Pseudomonadota bacterium
CTCGGTATGGCTGACGATGGTCAGGTCGTAATCCTTGCCGCGAAACACCTGTTCGAGCCATTGCGCCCATTCGAGGTTGCTGATCTCGGTCTCGATCCCGACCTCGCGCAGCTGCGCCGCGATGATCTCGCCGCCGCGCCGCGCATAGGCCGGGGGCGGCAGCATCAGGCGCAGGGGTTCGCCGTCATAGCCCGCCTCGGCCAAGGCGGTACGGGCGGCGTCGGGATCGTGGGCGGTCTTGGCGGTCAGGTCGACATAGTCGGGATTGTGCGGCGCGAAATGGGTGCCGATGGGCGTGCCATAGCCGAACATGGCGCCGTCGATGATCGCCTGCCGGTCCACGGCCAGACTGATCGCCTGGCGCAGCTTCGGGTCCAGCTCGGCGTTGTTCATGGCCAGGATCGTCTCCCCTTCGGTCGAGCCGACGATGACGTTGAACTGTGGATTGGCTTCGAACGCGGCCAGCGTTTCGGGCGCCGGGAAGTTCGGGAAGGCGTCCAGATCGCCCGCCATCATGGCCGCGAAGGCGGCGTTCGGGTCCGAGATGAAGCGGAAGGTGGCCTGTTGCAGGGCCGGGGCATCGCCCCAATAATCGGGGTTGGCCACCAACTCGACCCGGTCGCCTTGGATCCAGTCCTGGAAGCGGAAGGGCCCCGTGCCGACGGGGTTGGTGGCGTTGGTCTCGACGCTTTCCGGGGCCACGATAACCGCGTCGCCCCAGGCCAAATTGAACGGCAGGTTGCCGTTCGGGGCCGACAGGGTGATCCGAACCGTTGCCGGATCCACGGCGTCCACGGACGCGATGCCGTCGAACAGCGCCTTTTGCGCGTTGGTCGACGTCTCGGCCCGGGCGCGGTCCAGGGTGAACACCACGTCCTCGGCATCCATGTTGGTGCCGTCGTGGAAGGTCACGCCATCCCGCAGGTTGAACGTCCAGGTCAGGCCGTCCTCGCTGACCGTCCAGTCCGAGGCCAGCGCCGGCAGGATCGACCCGTCGGGGCCGAACCGCGTCAGGCCCTCGAAAACATTGGCATAGACCACCTCGTCGATGGCCGCCGCCGCGCCGCCGGTCGGATCCAGATTGGGCGGCTCTAGCTGCATGCCGATGGTGATGTCGGTCTGCTGCGCCAGCGCGGGGGCGGCGGCCAGCAGGAAGGCGGCGGTGGCGGTGCGAAGCATGATGTCCCTCCCAGATGGTCCTTGGAAAGGTAGGCACGATGGACAAGCGGGGGCAAGCGTCCCGCGCGCGCGCTCGTGGCGCATCCGACTTGGCTCAGCCGCTGGCGTAGCCTGTCACGATCTCGACCATCCGCTCGGTCGACAGGACCGGTGGCAGCAGGGTCAGGAACCCGCCCTCGCCATCCATCACGAAGATGTGGGAACCGTGGGACCAGACCGTCACGCCCCGGGGATCGACGAACAACTCCGTCCGCTCCACGTGGAACAGGTCGCGCACCTTGGCCAGGTCTTCCTCGCTGCCTGTCAAGCCGGTCAGCCCCGGCGCATAGGTGGCCAAAGCCGGCCCCATGGTCTCGACCGTATCGGCCCGGGGGTCGACCGTGATGACCAGCGGCGTGGTTTCGATCCCGTCGGCGCGCAACGCCTCGGCCATCTCCGACATGATGGGCAGGGCCACAGTGCAGATCGCCTCGCAATTGGCGTAGCCGAAGAAGACCAATTGCAGGTTGCCATCCGGGTCGGCTTCCGTCCGTGTCCGGCCATGGTGGTCCGTCAATTTATAGGGTCCGCCGAAATCCGTGGGAAACAGCGTGTCCGGCAGGGCCGCGTTCAACGTCGGCCGGCCTTCCTCGGCCGTCAGCGGGAGCGCCGCCAGCAGCAGGGCCGCCAGGGCCAGGCGCATCAGAACCAATCGGCGATGAAGGCTTTATCCACCTCCTCGCCCAGGCCCAGATAGCCTTCCTCCTCGATCCGCTCCAACACGCGGGGGTCGCGGCGGAACCAGGGACCCGGTCCTTCGCGGCCGGGATTTTTCTCGGCCCAATTGTCGGTCCAGGTATTGGCGCGCTGCCATTCCCCGCCATCGGGCCGGATGCGCTGCACCAGATAAACGTTCACTGCCCCGATCTCAGGGTCGTCGAGCACCAGCCCGTCCACTTCGACGGTCTGACCGCAAAACGGCGCCAGGTCCGCCACCGCCCCGTTGAACGAGGTCTGCGCGTTCTTCATGGGGAACAGCATCACGTCATCGGCTTCGCGTATCAGCACGACTTGCCGGGTTCCGCCGCCGCAATCGGCGGCGCAATCACCTGCCAATTCACAGAGCGGGTCGGACACGGTGGCGGTGAAGCGGGCCTTCTGTTCGGCAAAGAGGCCCCATTCCCGGGCCTCCGACCCTTCGGAGAAATCCTGAGCGACAGCGGGCGCCGCGACCAAGGCGGCGATTAAGGCAAACCGGATCATTGGGCGGCACTTTCTGGGATGGCAAAGCCGGGAGTGACGCCAAAATCCTCATGAGTGGCGTTGATGATGTCCTGATCGGCAAGGATTTCCTCGACGATGATGTAGTTGAGACCATCGCGACGATAGACGATTCCATCCGCCTCGATCGTGTGGGCGGCGATGCGCAGGCTGGTGTCGCCTCCGGCCGTTTGATCGTCGCCTGCCATCTTCAAGACCATGTAGACCGTCCCATCGGGGGCCAGCAGCGCCACCGGGATTCCGCCCGCGCTGCACCATAAAGCGCAGGTATGGTGGGCCGAACCGACCACCGCCTCGGGTCCGCCCATCACGCCTGAGAAATAGCACCACGTGTCGATCACTTCGCCGGTGACTTGGATGCGCTCGCCGTCTGTGGCGGCAAGGGCCGGTGCGGCCAGCAGAGTGAGAAGAGGAAGGGCAAGGCGCATGGGGCAGACTCCGGACATTGAACTGTCAAGGCTAGCTGACACCACTTTGTTCAATCTGTGCAAATCACATTTCCTCGGGGCCAGGGCATCCTGTCGTTCCCCGGCCAACGCCTTTTCGCCGCTGATGGGCCTGCACGGCGTTGTGATTGGCCTGCCGGTTCGGCCTCGTTGACACAGTCAGCCGCAGGACGTCCAAACGATGCGTCCCGTATCCGGAAAGGCCCTGCCATGATCACCCGCCGCGACTTCTCCCGCCTTGTTCTTGCCGGGGGCGCCTCGGCCCTGACGGCTCCGGCCTTCGCAAAGGCGCCCATGGCCGACGCACAAGTGGCGGGCATCTACCGCCACGCGGTGGGCGATATCCAGGTCACGGCGCTTCTGGATGGCTATTTCCCACTGCCGGTCGAGGCGTTCTTCAACATCTCCGAAGACAATATGGCCGCCGTCTTACAGGCATCGGCCCAGCAGGCGCCGATGCCCACGGCCATCAACGCCTATGTGGTCAACACCGCCGAGCGGACCTTCCTGGTGGATGCGGGCTTCGGGTCGGTCGACGCGTTCGGCCCCGATGTGGGCAAGACGGTCGCCAACCTGCGCGCGGCGGGGATCGACCCCGGCCAGATCGACGCGGTCATTCTGACCCACGCCCATCTGGACCATTGCGAAGGCCTGATCGACGGCGACGGCGCGGCGGTCTTCCCCGGTGCCGAACTGATCATGGCCGAGGCCGAACACGCCTTCTGGACCGATGATGCCATTCTGGCCCAGGCGCCCGAGGCCGCCCGGCCCGGCTTCGACAGTGCGCGCCGCTCCATCGCACCCTACGCGGATCGCACGACCCTGATCGGCGATTCCGAGATCGCGCCCGGCATCCGGTTCGAATTGTCGCCCGGCCACACGCCCGGCCATGGCGTCCTGCGGATCGAAAGCGGGGATCAGGCCCTGACGATCCTGGCCGACACGCTCCACAACGAGGCGATTCATCTGGCCCATCCCGATGCGGGTTTCGGCTTCGACGTCGATCCCGAGGCCGCCGCCGTGTCGCGCCGGCGCCAATTCGACCGCGCCTCCGACGAGGGCACGCTGACCGCCGGATCCCATATCTCGTTCCCCAGCTTCGGCCGGATCGTCCGCGATGGCGATGCCTACGCCCATGTGATGGCGGAGTGGGACACGTCGCTCTGACCGTCAGCCGAGCAACCGGTTCAACGCCAGGGCCATGACCTTGCCGCTATCGACCATGTCGTCGATGCCGATCCATTCGTCGGGCTGGTGCGCCAGGTTCAGGATGCCCGGCCCGTAGGAAGGCATCCTCATCGCCGCGCGTGCTGCGGATGACGGAGGCCCGCACGCCGACATCGCTAAGCATGGTCACGCCGGTCAAGAACACCTGCGCCAGGGCGATCAAGCCGAAAATCTCCGGGGTCAGAAGCCGCGTCAGGATC
>JBCCCB010000345.1:0-4301 GCA_039033775.1 Pseudomonadota bacterium
CCCGAGGGCTCCACCATAGCGTGCGGCCCCAAGCCGCTGAACCGTTGGTGACCCGAACAGCAACGGAACCCGGTGGGCGGCGATCAAGACGCGCCGCCTGAGGGGCGACAGGGTCCACAGGGCGGCCAGCGCGAATGGGGCCATGACCGGCCAGAGAGCATCGGGCGCCGTCGCGGCCCAGGCCCGGAGGACAAAGACTGCAAGGACAACCAGCGGTCCGATCAGGATCCAGACCGCCAGATAGCCCGAGATCGCGGCCAGCAGCAGGCCAGGGCGTTGCGGACGATGGCTGCGCATCGCCAAGCGGCCCAGACCCACGGCGGCCAATGGCAGCATCATGGCCGCGACCATGGCCATCCATTCGATCAAGATCGCAAGCGGATCGGCATAGAAGACCATCGCATCGAGATTGGTCCGGAAGCGGCCGAAGGATGGCAGGTCCAGGCCTATGCAAAGCGCCAGAGGCTCGGCGCCCCGGGCGCCCCACGCCAGCAGGAGCCAGCCCAGACCCGCCAGCATCAAGGGCCAGACGAGACCGGGATTGGCCACCGCCTCCCGTCGGATTACCGGAGCGGACGGCCAGGCGGCAGCCCGGAGGTTCACTCGAAGTAGATCGCGATCCGGCCGACCTGCACGGTCGGGCCGGGCCGGGCCGGCGTCACCAGGCCCTCGATCTCGGGGAAGGCGGCTTCGGTTACCGCCCGCTGTTCAACCCGCTCGAACGTGACTTGAACCTTCTGCGCCGTTTCGGTGGTCAAGTTCAATCGCTCGGCCGCGTCGGTGATGTCGTAGACCTGGGTCAGCCCCGCCCCGCCATGGTCGGCGGATGGGTCGCTGGCATTGGCTATTCCGAAGGTTGTCAGGATGCCGACCGTTAGGGGCGGTTGGTCGTCGTCGTCCAGATCGACCATCACGTCGAAATCCCCTGGAACCCCCGTGCCGGTCACTTCCTCCAGCCGCAGATAGACCCTTATCGGCGTCGGCAGCGCGGCTTCGGTGAAGGATCGCCCCAGCCCATCGGTCTGCATGGTGACGGACGCACGGGTCGTGGCGCCGGACAATTGAACCGGCCCGTCCGAGGCGCCTGCCAGTTCGGGAACGATGCCAAGATCAGCCATCTCGGGCTCTCCGGGTATGATGTCACCGGCCACTGCGGTGGATGGTGCGGGCAGGGTATCATACCGATAGCCGCCGAGCACCTGCGTGGTGTCTTCCATATCGGCGCAGGTGAAGCTGAACGGCTGGCCGTCGGCATCGTGCAGCTGGAAGCTCAGATCCGTCCGCCAGGCTGCATCGGCGGGGTTGGTGTGGGAGGGATCGGCGGCGCGCCACTCCTCCCACAGCCGGTCGATGTTGCAATGGTGCAGCCAGAAGATCGGGTCGAAGGCGGCCGTGTTCGGATCGATCATCCAGCCGTTGATGCGGACATGGACCACGTTGTGGGGAACCCGCTCCAACGCGCCGTTGGCCGAGCCGAAATGGGAGAAGCCTGTCCGCGGCCCGCCAAAGCCGGGATCGAAATCCGAGGCGGGCGTGAAATCGGCTTCGGCCAGGGCCCCCAGTTGCACGTCGGCATCGCGCAGGCCCACATCGCCGGCCGCATCCGCGGCACGGGGCGCGAACAGGGCATTGGGCGTACCGTCCGGCATCGTCTGGTCGCGGAAGGCGGGCGGCAGGTTCCTTGCGTCGGGGTTGGCGGCGAGGTCCGCGGAGTAGTTCCAGTAAGGTAATGCCCAATCGTCCGGCCCGCCCAGGTCGTCGCGGATGACTTTGGCAACGGTGGCCTCCATGGCCGCGAGGTAGCCGCGATGCCAGGGCAGGAAGTACCAGGTCTGGTGCTGGCAGCGGTCCCAGAACCCCGTCGATCCCGGCGGCGGCGTAAAGCCGGGCTGGCCGTGGACGGACCCGATCCACCACCAACTCGTGGGGTCGCCGAGCGGCCGCTGGCGCAGGATGTCGATGGCTCGGCGGTAGAAGTCGAGGGTCAGATCTCCGCTGGGGAGGGCGTACACGTCACGGCGAATGCGGACGGTCATTGTCAATCTCCTAGCTGAATATCGAGGGGGTCTCGGGGCGAAAATCGCCGTCCCAGACTACGCCGATTCCCCCAATCGACCAAATCGACCAGTCCGGCGGTCGCGCCAGATCCGGGAATGTCTTTGGTGAACGCAGCCGTCGCGGGTAGGCTCTGGGGATATATTGAAGATGCATATTAGCGGCGGGGTGACGAGATGCTGGAGCTTCTGAGGGCGGCCGCAGCGCTGGGGCAACCGACGGGCGCAGAGGCGTTCCCGGACGACGCACTGGGCTTCTTGCTGCACTACGAAACCGCGCCGGATATCGCCGAGGAACAGTCGCGGATCGCCAATTTGCTAGAGGCGGACGGTTTCGACCTTTTCGTCTATTCCGATGAGATCACCGATATCCTGGTATTGAACTTCCCTGGCATCCCCATCGAGCAATCGCCCGAATACCTGTTCGAGGAATCGGAAGCCCTGCGCGAGGCGCTCGGCCTGGTGGCCGTCACGCCCGAAATCCCGCAAGCCTTCGCCGACGGCGAGGCGGCGGGCGCGGATGCCGAATCGCTGGGTGGGGTCGTCTCGGCCTTATGCACGTCGACGGCCGCATCGCCGACCGACCCCCGCTGGGCCATCAAGCTGCTGAAGGTGGACCGCGCCTGGGCGATCCATGGCGTCAGCGGCCGGGGCGTGCGGGTCGCGCAGCCGGATTCCGGCGTGGCCGATCACCGGGAGATCGCGGACGGCCTCCTGACCCATCTGGGGCACAACTACGTCGATGGCGTAGCCGATCCGACGGACCCATTGCGCCCGTCCATGTCGGCCGCCGGACACGGGACACGCACCTCGTCGCAAGTCATCAGCCGGCCGAGCTTCGATATCGTCGGCAGTGCCCCGGGCGCCGATCTGGTCCCGATCCGGGCGCTCAATTCCGTGGTGATTGGGGCGGGCCGCGCCGTGTCGCGGGCGGTGGACCATGCCCGGGTGAATGGCTGCCACGTCATCTCCATGAGCTTGGGCGGCCCGGTCGCCGGGCGGGCGCTGCGGCAGGCCATCGCCCGGGCCGTCCAGGCCGATCTGATCGTGATCGCGGCGGCGGGGAATTGTGTGCGGGTCGTCACCTATCCGGCCTGGGACCGGAACGTCATCGCGGTCGCGGCCGTCGACATCAACAAGCGGCGCTGGCGCGGATCGTGCCGGGGGCCGCAGGTCGACGTCTCGGCGCCGGGCGAAAACGTGCATCTGGCCAGCCGCCTGCCGGGCGATGGCGGCGATGCCGCCGCCAAGCGGGCCATCGAACCAAGGGGCCAGGGCACATCCTATGCAACCGCGTTGACCGCCGGGGTCGCCGCCTTGTGGCTGGAGAGATTCGGCCGCTCCGCCGTGGTGGCCGAGGCACGGCGGCGCGGGATCCCGGTGCAGGAACTGTTCCGGTCGGCCTTGCGCGCGACCGCCGATCCGCCGCCCGGTTGGGATAGCGGCCAGATGGGCACCGGCATCGTGGATGCGGAGCGGTTGCTCGGGCTTGACCTTGCAGACATCCCGGGCCCGATCCCGACCGAGGGCGCGCCGCTACTGGTCGGAACGGCCGTGACGGATTTCCCGCCCGCGCTCCAGGCCGAAGCGTCGTTCGTGGCGATGGATTGGGCGCTGCGCGATGTGGCCGCGCCCGCCCTTCTAGAAAGCGCGTTGCCCGCAAGGCCCAGCCCCGCATTGGCGGCGATGCTGGACCGGGTGGTGCCCGACGCCTTCCCGGCCCCGGTCGTCATATCCGAGCCCGCCGCGGCACCTACGCGGACGGAGAATGCCTTCCGACGATTGGCGACGGGCCAATCCTCGGGCTTGGAAAGCGCGGAAACCTTGGACGAGGCCGGCGCCTTAGCACGGCTCAAATCAGAAGGCAGCCGGGCGATCCTGGATCAAGCTGAAGCGGCCCTGTCCCGCCGGGCCACCGCCCGTCCGGCGCTGGTCGATACGGGCGTCCAGGCCGAGGCGCTGACCAAGATTGCCCCGGTGGTCGACAAGCTGATGCGCGACGACGCGGCCGACCGACTGGGGGACGCCCCCGCGCGCGCCGTGCTGGAAGCGTTGGTTCGGCTGACGGGTCGCCCCGCCTTGCGGGTGACCGGGGACGAATTGGACGACCCGCTGATCGGCGATTGGGCGGCGACGCTGCGCCCGATCCGCAACCGGTGGCGCCGCCATGTGCGGGCGGTGGGGCGCATCGACGTGGAGGTCGTGCCAGGCAAGTGGGTGCATGCGGGGACCGGCTACCGGATCGCC
>JBCCCB010000346.1:0-4264 GCA_039033775.1 Pseudomonadota bacterium
CCTTTCTTGCCCGGAAGAAGCGGCCCGATGATCGCCCACTGCCTGTCCGTCAGAACCCGCCTGCTCATGATCGCCTCCCGTTTGCGATCTTGAATCAGACAAGCAGACGCCCGTGAATCCTCAAATGCAGACGCCGCCTAGAGCAGCGCCCGCAACTCCGCATTCCGCTGGATGGTCACCCGATCCATGCAGGCCCAATAGATCATCGGCGCGATGCTGCCCCCCGCATATTCATCCCGCTCCGCCTCGCAGGTGGCATCCCGATATCGCAGCCACGACCGCTGCGCGTCCAGCAGGGCCTGCCCCGTCCCGCGCCGGTCGGCGGCGGGCTTGACCACGCCCCAGAGACGGTTGAGCTCTGCGTCCGAGATGGCCCATCCGTCCCGGGCGCAGAAATTGGCGTCCAATTGGATGGGCATCCGCGAACAATCCTTCGATGTCTGCCCCATGGCCGGTGACGCCGCCAGAATCGCGGCGGCCAAAGCAAATCGCAACATGGAAATCTCCTTGAGGTAAAAAATCGAACCCTAAACCAACGCGAAGATCCGCGCCGGACCACCCGTGCCCCGCTTATGCTTCGGCGCGCCCACGATCAGCGTCGCCCCGGCGGCGGGCAGATCGGCCGACACCGCCATGTTCTCGATCCCGTACCGCCCCGCGGGTAGCCACGCATAATGGGTCGCGAAATCCGCCGACGGCCCGTGATCCAGCGACAGGGTATCCACCGCCATGGCCACCGCCGAGGTCTCGCGCAGGAGCATGTCCGCCGCCTCGGCGTGGAAGCCGGGGAAATGCATCACGCCGTCGCCATCGGCGCCGCGATAAGCATCGGTCGCGACCTTGTCGGTCCACCCCGACAGCATGGCGACGCAGGCCCGGTCCGGGATATCGCCATTGGTCTCGACCCAGGCGGCCAGATCGTCCGGCGTCACCTGGGCATCCGGGTCGGCCGCCGCCTTTTCGCGGATATCCACGACGCAAAGCGGCACGACCAGGTTGCCCACCTCGATCTCGTCCACCGAGTCCCCATCGGCCGAAAAATGCAGCGGCGCGTCGATATGGGTGCCGGTATGTTCGTTGACCGTCAGGGTATAGAGGTTGAAGCCATTTTCGGCGAAGTCGAAGCCCTTGTCGTAGGAAATGCCCGGCGCGCCGAAATAGGTCGGGAAGGTCTCGTCATAGGCGTGGGTCAGGTCGCGCACGCTGCCATGCATGTCCGCCACGGCCGGTGTGGTCCCCAGCGCCGCGCCGGCAACCCCGACCGCGGCCGCGCCGCGAAACAGGTCTCGCCGGCTCAGCATTCGGTCCTTCACGGCATTCATCACGCAGATATCGCACATGGCCCACCTTCCATCATCATCACATGACGCAAGCGTCACGCCGTGATGCGGCACCTGTCAAGCATGGACCCGTCAGGCGGGACGAACCGGCGGATGAGTTCGGTACACCATGGCCGATACGGGATCGTGTCGGCCATGGCGTTGCAGGCGCCCTATCTGGACTTGATCAAACGCCGGGAGTTGGCGCGCGCCGTCCGCTTGATCGGCGTCAGGGCCAGGCCATAGGCCTGCTGCGGCGTCTTGCCGGCCATCATGGCCCCCATCACGGCCAGGCTAGACTGGGCGAAGGCGGTCTGCTTCTCGGTCACCATGCGCAGGTTTTCGTCGGGCCGCGCGGGCAGCACCCCAGCCATCCCGAGCATGCGCATGCCGATCACGTGCTGCGCATCCATGATCATCTCAGCAGTGCGCCACTGCTGATTCATCCATTCGAACATGTCTTAGACCTTTCCGTTCACCAGACCGTTGAAACCGAACACCTTCCGGCCTCCCGACAGGGGCACGAGGTGAACGCGCCTGGTCTGTCCCGGTTCGAAACGAATCGCGGTTCCCGCCGCGATGTCGAGCCGCCGCCCCCGCGCCGCCGCCCGATCGAAATCGAGCGCCGGGTTGGTTTCGGCGAAATGGTAATGGCTGCCGACCTGAACAGGCCGATCGCCGGTATTGGCAACCTCGACCGTCACGGCCTCGGCCCCGTCATTCAATATCAACGTGCCCTCGGCGGGCAGGATTTCCCCGGGGATCATGGCTCGCCCCGCTGGATCCGCGCCCAGATACGCTTGCCGAACAGGCCGATGAAGGCGCCCAGCGCCAGCAGGAACGCGTTGCTGTCGGCCCCCAACGCGATGGTCACCAGCGAGGCGACCATCAGGATCACCAGAAGGGCCGCCAGATCGAATTCATGGTCGCTGATCGGCAATCGGCCCAGCCAGAGACTTTCGGCCCAGCTCTTCAAAACACGTTCCATCCTGGGAACGGACAGCCCCGCCAACAGGCCGACGATCAGGTTCAGCACCATCACTCCGCCGCGTCCTTCAGGCGGATCGGGTGATGCACGGTCACCAACTTGGTTCCGTCTGGAAACGTCGCTTCCACCTGGACGTCATGGATCATCTCGGGGATGCCCGCCATGCATTGATCCGCCGTGATCACATGGGCGCCCGCCTGCATCAGGTCCGCGACGGACCGCCCGTCCCGGGCGCCTTCCACGACGAAATCCGTGATCAGGGCGATGGCTTCCGGGTGGTTCAGCTTGACGCCTCGCGCCAGCCGGCCGCGGGCGACCATGGCTGCCAGGCTGACCAGCAACTTGTCCTTCTCTCGGGGCGTCAAATTCATCGCAGGTCTAGTCTTCGCATTGCCAAACGCGTGGCATGGCGACGCCCCGCAGAGTGTTAATGGCGCGGATGAGGGCGCGGCGCAACGTTTCTGGACGGGGCGCCGCCAGCCGGGCGACCAGCCGTCCATCCCAGGCGGAGGCCCGCCCGTCGGGTCCCAGCGCCCCGCGCAGACGGTCCAGCGCGGCCTCGGCCTCTGGGTCGATCCAGACCAGCGTCGCGAAGGCGCGGTGGGCGCCAAGGGCTTGGCGGTCCAGCAGGGTCGCACCGTCCAGCACCAGATGTTCCTGGTGGATCGGACGCCCCTGGCGGCGGATCGTCCGAATATCCTCGAAGGCGAGGTGTCGCACCGTTTCGCCATGGGCCGCCCGGCCCAGGACCACCGACTCGACGCCCAAGAACGCGGCACCGGCGCCCAATTCCACGTCGGTCTCACGCCGCAGCGCGGCACCATCGAAGACGATCACCTCCTGCGGCAGCCAGTCGAGCCGGGCCCCCGCGCCGACGGTGAGGCGTGTGCGCACCAGCCCCGTTCCGCCCGACGCACGGTAGGCCCGCTCCGCCGTCTGCGTGGCGCCCACGGCCAGCGCGCCGGGCCCGACGGTCAGGCCGTATTCCAACCGATCCCCGCCCGTGACACCGCCGGCGGTGTTCAGAAACACCACCTCCGGCACGTCGCCGTCGACGCGGGGCAGCATCGCCTTGGCGCTGCCCTGCTGGCGCAGGTCGCCCAGGCCGCCGCGCCCCAGCACCACCTGCGCCTCGCCGCGCACCCGTTGCATCGCCCCATCCATGGCGGCGGACCCTAGCCATCGCCGCGCCTTGGGGCTAGGCCCGCAGCCATGGACAGCCTCACGATCCGCCGCCCCGACGATTGGCACCTGCACCTGCGCGACGGCGACATGCTGCGCCTGGTGGCGCCACAGTCGAAAGATTTCGGCCGAGCCATCATCATGCCCAATCTGGTGCCACCGGTCGTGACCGGCGACCAGGCCGCCGCTTACCGCGACCGGATCGTGGCCGCCGGATTCGCGCGGCCCTTGATGACGCTCTATCTGACGGAAGACACCGACCCTTCCGATGTGGTCCAAGCCCACGCCGCGGACCTCATCACAGCGGTCAAGCTCTATCCGGCCGGTGCCACCACCAATTCCGCGTCGGGCGTGCGCGACTTCGACCGCGTCCGACCCGTCCTGGCCGCCATGGAGGAGGCGGGCGTCCCCCTCTGCATCCATGGCGAGACCACCGATGGCGACGTTTTCGACCGCGAAGCGGCCTTCCTGGACCGGGTTCTGTCCCCGCTGCGCGCCGCGCACCCGACGCTCAAGATCACGCTGGAACACGTAACCACCACCGAGGCCGTCCAGTTCGTCCGCGCCCACGACAACATCGGCGCGACCATCACCGTCCAGCACCTGATGGCCAACCGCACCACCATGCTCAGCCACGGGATGCGGCCGCATTTCTACTGCCTGCCGATCCTGAAGCCCAAAGGGATCCGCCTTTTCTAAGATATGCCCCTCTTGCGTTTCTATGGCGTATTTATATACTTCACCATGCCCTAAATCAGGTACGAATGCCTCCCAA
>JBCCCB010000347.1:0-4247 GCA_039033775.1 Pseudomonadota bacterium
ATCACCCCCGCGGCCGAATTCAACATCTATGTGGACCCCGAAGCGGCCCGGATCGTCTTCGGATCCGGCGTTCCCCTGACCGTGGTGCCGCTGGATTGCACCCACAAGGCGCTGACCACCCGGGCGCGCAACGCGGCTTTCCGCGAGATCGGCCCCATCGGCGAGGTCGTGGCAGGCTGGACCGGCTTCTTCGAGCGCTTCGACATGGAAAAATACGGCAGCGAAGGCGCCCCGCTGCACGACCCCTGCGTGATCGCCTGGCTGCTGGCGCCCGAGCTGTTCCAGGGCCGCGAGATCAATGTGGAGATCGAGGTGGACAGCCCGCTGACCCGCGGGATGACCGTCGCCGATTGGTGGAGGGTGACGGACCGGCCGGCCAATGCGCTGTTTTTGGGGGATGTGGAGGCGGATGGGTTCTTTTCCATGCTCACGGACCGCTTAAGTCGGTTGTAAGGGGACCGAGTGGCCAGCCCGTCGGATTTTTGGTCCGCCTGCGGCGGGATGCGCTCCCCGCTCAAGGGGGTCGCCTGCTCCGTTGAGGAACGCAGAATTTATCTGAGGCCGGAGGAAGACCATGTTCACGTTCGACAACAGCTACGCCCGGTTGCCCGAACGGTTTTACACCCGGATGCCGCCCACGCCCGTGGCGACCCCGTCCTGGATTGCATTGAATGAGTCGCTGGCGCGAGACATGGGTCTGGATGCCAACGCGCTTCGCGAGATGGTCGACGTCTTCGCCGGGAACGCGGCCCCGGACGGCAGCGCGCCGCTGGCCCAGCTTTATGCCGGACACCAGTTCGGTGGCTGGTCGCCGCAATTGGGCGATGGGCGAGCGATCTTGTTGGGCGAGCATGTCTATGGCGACCGACGCTGGGACATCCAGCTCAAAGGCTCCGGGCCCACGCCCTATTCCCGCATGGGCGACGGGCGCGCGGCCGTGGGCCCCGTGGTGCGCGAATACCTGGTCAGCGAAGGCATGCAGGCCTTGGGCGTCCCCACCACCCGCGCGTTGGCCGCCGTGGCGACGGGCGAACGGGTCCTGCGCCAAGAGGGACCCCTGCCCGGCGCCGTGCTGACCCGCGTCGCGGCCAGCCATATCCGGGTCGGCACCTTCCAGGTTTTCGCCGCCCGCGACGATGTGGGCGCGCTGCAGGCGCTGCTCGACCACGCCCTGGCCCGGCATGCGCCCGGGGCCGAGGGTCCCATGGGATTGCTGCGCCATGTTATGGAGGCGCAGGCCAAGCTGGTGGCGAAATGGATGGGCCTCGGCTTTATCCATGGCGTCATGAACACCGACAATATGACCATCTCGGGCGAGACCATCGATTACGGCCCCTGCGCCTTCATGGAGGCCTACGATCCAGCCACGGTCTTCTCGTCCATCGACCAATTCGGCCGCTACGCCTGGAAGAATCAGCCCGACATCGCGCTGTGGAACCTGGCGCAGCTGGCGACCGCGCTTTTGCCGCTGATGGGCGACCGCGCGACCGCGGTCGAGGAGGCGACGGAGGTGCTGGACGAGTTCCGCGATCTCTATGCGGCCGCCTGGACGGAGGTCATGGCGGCGAAGATCGGCGTGGCCGATATGGGTTTGGCAATGGAATTGCTCGACATCATGGCCGAAGGTCAGGGCGATTTCACCAACACCTTCCGGACCCTGACCGTGACGCCAGAGACGGCGCGGGATCAGGTGACGAACCATGTCCGCTTCGACGATTGGCTGGCGCGGTGGACCGCCCGCGATCCGGACCTGGGCGCCATGACCCGCGCCAACCCGGCCATCATCCCGCGCAACCACAACGTCCAAGCCGCCATCGCCGCCGCCGAAGACGGCGATTACCAGCCCATGCATCGCCTGGCCGAGGTTTTGTCCGACCCCTGGCACGAGACCGAAGCGAATGCCGCCTATCGCCGCCCCGCCGCGCTGGGCGAGCGCGTCACCCAGACCTTCTGCGGAACGTAGCGGCCACCCGGCGGGTCGCTGGGCACGCGCACCAGGTTCCGAATTGCCCCGATCCGCGCGCGCCGCTAGGACGACGCCATGTCGATACCGACCATCATCGAACGGGCCGAAGCCCAGGGCCTGCGTCTGACCGGCCCCCGGCGCGTGGTGGCCGAAGTGTTGGAGGCCGCCCAGGATCACCCCGATGTCGAGACGATCCATGCCAGGGCGGCCCGGCAGGACGCCTCCATCTCGATCGCCACCGTCTACCGGACCGTAAAGCTGTTCGAGGAGGCAGGCCTGCTGGAACGCCTGGAATTCGGCGATGGCCGGGCCCGTTACGAGGATGCCGAGCGGGAACATCACGACCACCTGATCGACGTGAAGACTGGAGAGGTTATCGAGTTCGTCGACCCCGAAATCGAGGCCCTGCAGGAGAAGATCGCCCGGCGCCTGGGCTACGACCTGCGCGGCCACAGGTTGGAGCTGTTCGGGGTCCGGCGGAAGTGATCCCGATCTCGCCGGCCGAGGCGCCGCATTATGTCTGGGGGGCGGAATGCGATGGCTGGCGGCTCTGCGACGCGCCCGGCCTGTCGGTCATCGAGGAGCGAATGCCGCCCGGCACCGCCGAGGCGCGCCATGTCCACGACCAGGCCCGCCAAGTCTTTCGGGTCCTATCGGGCACGCTGACCATGCATGGATCGGACGGCACGGTCCAGGTCGCGGCGGGCCAGGCCTTGGAGGTGGCACTAGGACTGGCGTACCAGGCCCGCAACGACGGGACCGAGGATGTTCGGTTCCTGGTGATCTCGGCACCGTCCACGCGGGCCGACCGCAGAGACATGCCATGAGCGACACGCTGAAGGGCTGCGCCATGATGGTGCTTGCCATGGCGTGTTTCGCGGTCGAGGACGCATTGATCAAATCCCTGTCTGAAACGATCCCGGCCGCGCAGATCATCTGGATGCTGGGCCTGGGCGGCACCCTGGCCTTCGCGGCCTGGCTGAAGGTCACGGGCCGGGGGCTCTGGTCGCCCGATTACCGGGCCCCCGCCGTCCTGCGGCGCACGGGCTTCGAGGTGTTCGGCACGCTCTGCTTCGTGTCGGCCCTGGCGCTGATCCCGCTGTCTACTGCGTCCGCCGTGATCCAAGCGACGCCGCTGGTGGTCGCCATGGGCGCGGCGCTGTTTCTGGGGGCCAGCGTCGGCTGGCGCCGATGGGCGGCGATCTCGGTGGGGTTCGGTGGCGTGCTGCTGATCCTGCGACCGGGGGCGGAGGGGTTCGACCCGGCGGTGCTGCTGGCCCTAGGCGGCATGCTGGGCCTGGCCGCGCGGGATCTGGCGACCCGCACCCTGCCCGCGCGGATCACCGGCGCCCGGCTGTCGGTCCATGCCTTTGCGGCGCTGGTGCCGACGGGCATCGCCTTGCAGATCGCCCAGGGCGCGCCCTTGGCGGCGCCCGACCCGACGGAACTGGCGACCCTCGTGCTGTGCGTCGCGATCGGGATGGCGGGCTATCTGACCATCGTTTCGGCCACCCGGCGCGGCGACATCTCGGTCGTGTCGTCCTTCCGCTATTCGCGCATGTTGTTCGCGCTTCTGATCGGAGTCACCGTCTTCGGGGAACGCCCCGATGGCGCCACGCTGATCGGCGTGGCTATCGTCATCGCCTCGGGCCTCTACACCCTGATCCGGGAAACCCGGATCGCGCGCGCCGCTTCCCAAGCCTGACGGCCCGCGCTACAGGGGCGGCGACCAGTCCTTGGGGAGGCCACCATGTTCACCATCACCGACATCCACGCGCGCGAGATTCTCGACAGCCGGGGCAATCCCACGGTCGAGGTCGACGTGTTCCTGGAAGACGGCACCATGGGCCGCGCCGCCGTGCCCTCGGGCGCGTCGACGGGCGCCTACGAGGCGGTCGAGAAGCGCGACGGCGACAAGGGCCGCTACAAGGGCAAGGGCGTGCTGGAGGCGGTGGCCGCCGTCAACGGCGAGATCGCGGAGGCCATGGTCGGTTTCGACGCGACCGAGCAGGAGGCCGTCGACGCCGCCATGATCGAGTTGGACGGCACCGCCAACAAGGGCCGGCTGGGTGCGAACGCCATCCTGGGCGTGTCCATGGCGGTGGCGAAGGCCGCGGCCGATGCCAGTGCCCTGCCCCTTTTCCGCTATGTGGGCGGCACCTCGGCCCGCGTCCTGCCGGTGCCGATGATGAACATCGTCAACGGGGGCGAACACGCTGACAACCCCATCGACATCCAGGAATTCATGATCATGCCCGTCGCCGCCGAGACCATCGCCGAG
>JBCCCB010000348.1:0-4227 GCA_039033775.1 Pseudomonadota bacterium
AGGTCCTCCGCGCTCCGACCAGCTCTATGCAACTCGACGATCTGCTCCCGGAAAGCCGCCGGGTACGGGGTCCTCGTTCGTGGCATCTGAACACCTTTCTACTTCAGTCAAAGGGTGTCCACGAAACCGGGGGAACTCCAGACAAGCACTACGGCTCTGGCTTCCTGCTCGGTGTCTGGCATGAACAGCATGACGGCATTTCTTATCGCTATGCCGAAGGCCGCTACGATGAACTCGCGCAGCGCGATTCCGAAGGCGAAGCAGCATAATGTTGTAGAATTGTTGCGGAGCCTACCAAAACAACGATGGTCGCCTTAGCGGGCGGCTACCATCATATTGATACTATTTAATTAAATGGTGCCCCCACACGGACTCGAACCGCGGACCTACTGATTACAAATCAGTTGCTCTACCAGCTGAGCTATAGGGGCGCTCGTCTTCCTCTAGCGGCCCGGACGGCACCCCGCAAGTCCGCCACAATATCGCCGTTTGCTCACCGGTCGCGGGGCCGATACCGTCGCGCAAAAGGCCTGGAGGCTGGCAGTGGACATCGCCCTACATCTCGGCGCGCATTGCACCGACGAAGATCGGCTGCTCAAGACGTTGCAAGTCAACGCCGATATCTTGCGTCAAACCGGCGCGCTGGTCCCGCCGCCTGGCAAATCCAGACCGGCCTTGCGAAAGGCGTTGCAGACCAAGGGCAAGGACCTGCTACCGGGCGCGGCGTCGCCCCTTGTCGCCGAATTGACCGGGGGCGCCGACGCCCGGCGCCTGGTGCTGAGCTATGAAGGGTTCCTGGGGACCTACGCCACGGTCCTCGCAGGACCTGCGATGTATCGCGATGGCCCGAAGCGGGCCGCCATGCTGCGCGACCTGTTCCCAGGCCATCAAGTGTCATTCTTCCTGGCCATCCGAAACCCGGCGACCTTCGTGCCAGCCTTGTTCGAAGCCTCGACGGTGGAGGATTTCGGCGATTTCGTCGCGGGACACGACCTGTCGGCGATCCGCTGGTCCGACGTCTTGCGGCGATTGCGCGACGCCTGTGCGGACGTGCCCCTGACGGTCTGGTGCAATGAGGACCTGCCCCTGATCTGGCCAGATATCCTGCGTCTGGTCTCCGGCCACAATGGCAATCTCGCGGGAGAAGACGCCATCCTGCAAGAGATCATGACGCCGTCCGGCCATACACGCCTGCGGACCTATCTCCGGGACAATCCGCCCGGCAATCTGGAGACTTGGCACAAGGTCGTCATCGCATTCCTGAAGAAGTACGCAGACGAATCGAAGATCGAGGAAGAGATCCAGTTGCCCGGCTGGTCCGACGATCTGATTGCCGGGCTGTCGGATCTCTATGAAAAGGACGTGGCCCGCATCGCCGCGATGGACGACATCACGCTGATCCAGCCCTGACCGCGCTCAGGTCATGCCCAGCGCTTCCTTATACATGTCCAGCATCGCCTCTTCTTCGGCGATGTCGTCGGGCTCGCGCTTGCGCAGGGCGATCACCTTTCGCATCACCTTGGTGTCGTAGCCGCGGCCCTTGGCCTCGGCGTAGACCTGCTTCACCTGCTCGGCGATGTCCTTCTTTTCCTGCTCCAACCGCTCGACGCGCTCGATGAATTGCCGCAGTTCGTCCGCCGTCACGCGGTAGGTATCGGACGGGCCGTCCTGGACCACGTTGAGTTCCGCCATCTGCCTGCTCCTCTTGTTCTGCCTGTCGCGCAGGGGTAGCGCCAGGGCAGGCCCGGCGCAACGCAAGAGAGACGATCATGGCGGCACTTGTTTGGATCGGCACGGCGCTCGCGCTGATGGGGCTGGGCGGGTTGGTCTGGTGCGTCGTGGTGGCCACCCGCGCCAAGCGGGCCGGATTGGACGGCGACGAGATGGCGGCGCGTCTGCGCGGCCTGGTGGCGTTGAACCTGGGCGCCCTGGCGCTGTCGGCCTTGGGATTGATGCTGGTCGTTCTGGGCGTGGTGCTCGGCTGACCCCGGCCCACGCGCAACAGGGCCTGTCATGGACGGGCCCTGCTTGGACGGCGGCTGGATGCCCGCCGTCGAAAGCTCAGTTGTCGTCGGATTCGTGCATCTTGACCAACTCGACCAGCGAATACTCGGTCGGATCGACCCCCATGGACAGGGCCAGTTGGTTTTTCGCGGCGGCCGAGGTCGGCGTCAGCCGCTCGTCCCCGCGCGCATAGGCCAGCGGGTCGGGCACATTGCACGATTCGTCCTCGGACAAGGCCCGCAGCAACACCAACTGGGCCGTGGTATAATCGTCGGCACTTACCCCCAGCATCTCGGCCATCTGCTCATGCCCCACTCGGCTCGTCGGCGGCGGGGTCAGATCGGCCGTGTTGAAGTCGCGGATGAGCCGCGCCTTCTCCCCATCGTTTTCCGCGCCGCTGACGCGGCAGGTCAGCACCGACAATTCATGGAGCGTGTGACCCGCGGCGTCGACGCCCAGACGGGCGGCAAGTTCGGCCTTCGTGGCTTGCTGCGCGGGCGTCAGGTCTTCTGCGGCAAGCGGGCCCGCAAGGGCGATGGCCGCGACGGATAGCAGTCCGGATAGAATCTGTCTCATCAGTCTTTCCTCCTTACTTCGGCAGATCGAAGGGCGTCCCAGCCGCCTGATCTTCTGACGGGGCGGACCCTATCGGACGGAACGCGCGGTCGATTGACGGGCGTCAATCTTCTGCGCAGAATTCGCCTCGACCTCTCGCGGGGTCGTTCTGAAACAACAGGATACCACCGGTTCCGGGGCCCATCCGCCCGGCTCGGGGGTCGAGCCCCGGCCGCCATGCGTCAGGGCGCGGGTGGAACCGTCTCGCCGCGGTCGAAGGCCTCCCAGCCCTCGCCGGCGAACACATCGCGGCCCAGCTGGGCCAGCACATGGGGGAAGTCGACCATGACCCAATTGTCGACGATCTTGCCGTCGACGACCTTCCAGAAATCCATGTACCGGATCTCGACCCGCTTGCCGGTCGGCTTGATCCCCATGAAGGTCCCGCGATGGGTCGCCTCCTGCCGCCCGAAGGCCGCCGCCCATTCGCCCATGTAGAGCCGGGCCTCGTCGATGCAGACCTTGTCGCCGAAAGCCGCTTGGAAGGGCGCCTGCCAATTGGCCTGGAATTCCCGCACGCCCTGCTTGGTGCCGCAGCCCTGGTTTCCCATCCAGCGGAACGTCTCTGAGAAGAACTCGCCGATATCGGCGATCCGGTGGTCGTTTAGCCCGTCCACCATGCCTTCGATGACGGCACGGGTAGCCTCGGTCTTCGACATGTCCGTGTCACGGGTCAGAACGGCTTGCTCGGGGCGGGCGCCTGGCATCTGGTATCTCCTGTCACTGGGGGGCGTTTCGCCGTCCCCCTGCCCCAGAGCGGAAGGCGACCGCAATGCCCCCGATCCGCAGGCCCCATTCCGCAAGCGACCATTGCGGCGCCATCCGCCTGGAGGTCCGGCTTGCCGACCGGCTGAACACCGCGCAAGCCCATAGCCTAGCCGGTTCAGCGGAGGGTCGATCAGGGCGCGGATGCGGGCGTCGAACATGGATGGTCATCTCCAGGGCGGAGCCTTGGTGCCTGTCCCCGGGAATGGGCGCAAGTGACGACAATGTGATAGCGCGCACGGGCTGGTTCAGACATTCCAAAGCGCCGGACCTCAACTCGGAGTCGGAGCTAGGATTGTCGTTTGTATTGTGACTCACCTTCGATGGGGGATGGTATAATGGCTTCGAGCGTGTCGATGGACGTGCGCCGGCGGTTCGCGCGGCTGGTGGCGGCTGGTGGAGGACGGCATGAACGGGCAGGCTGCGGCGGCGCGCCTCATGCTGTCGCCCGCCACGGGAACCCGGCTGGCGGGGAATGTGCGCCGGGGCGAGCATCTGACGCCCGCCAGGCGCGGGCAAGCTCGGCCCTCACCGGGAGGAGCTGCGCAAGATGGTCGAGGCCGATGCGGACATCACGATGCCGGAGCTGGCGCGGGCGCTCGAAGATGCGACCGGCGTGCAGGTCGCGCCCGCCTCGCTCAGCCGCGCTTTGCGCCGCTGGGGATTCAGGGCCCAAAAAAAAGGTCGCTCCCTCTTTTTTTATACATTCTTCATTTTTTGTTGCATTTTTGGCGTTGTCACGCGGATTGCGCAGGGTCGTGCGGCGGCGGGGGATGGATCGTATCCCTCTTGGTGATGAAGGACCGGTCCCGAGTAGGGGCGCCCCCGTCTGTCTCTTTGGAC
>JBCCCB010000349.1:0-4200 GCA_039033775.1 Pseudomonadota bacterium
ATGTCGATGCCGTCGGTCCGCATATAGGTGATGAGGCCGGCCTCGTAGAGGCGCTGGGCCGTGGACATGCAGGCGCGGGCGCCCATGCCGAACTTGCGGCTGGCCTCCTGCTGCAACGTGGACGTCATGAAGGGTGGGCTGGGATTGCGGGTGGCGGGCCTGGCTTCGACGGAGGTGACCGTCAGGTCGCGGCTTTCGACGGCTTGGACAGCCAGTTCCGCCTGGGTGGCGTCGGCGATGTCGAACCGGTCGAGCTTCTTGCCGGCCAGGGCGACCAACCGCGCCTCGAAGGTCTGGCCGCGCGGCGTTTCCAACATGGCGCGGACCGACCAGTATTC
Organism: Pseudomonadota bacterium; assembly: GCA_039033775.1. GTDB lineage: Bacteria > Pseudomonadota > Alphaproteobacteria > Rhodobacterales > Rhodobacteraceae > Jannaschia. Next base: position 339 of record JBCCCB010000349.1, read on the forward strand.
GCGGGGATCGAAGGCCTCGATCTCCATCTCACGCTCGACCACCAGGCGCAGGCAGACGGATTGCACGCGGCCCGCCGACTTGGCGCCGGGCAGCTTGCGCCAGAGGACGGGGGACAGGTTGAAGCCCACCAGATAGTCCAGCGCCCGGCGCGCCAGATAGGCGTGGACCAGGGGCGTGTCGATGTCGCGGGGATTGGCGATGGCCTCTTGGACGGCCTTTTTCGTGATGGCGTTGAAGGCCACGCGGCGCACCGGCATATCCTTCTTGATGCCCCGGCGATTGAGCAGCGCTTCCTGCAGGTGCCAGGAGATCGCCTCGCCCTCGCGGTCGGGGTCGGTGGCGAGGATCAGGTTCGGGTCATCGGCCAGGGCGTCGGCGATGTCCTTGATGCGTTTCTTGCTGTCGCTGGGGATTTCCCAGGTCATATCGAAGCCGTTCTCGGTATCGACCGAGCCATCCTTGCCCACCAGGTCGCGGACATGGCCGTAGCTGGCCAGGACGGTGTAGTCCTTCCCCAGATAGCCGTTGATTGTCTTGGCTTTGGCAGGGGATTCAACGACGACGACGGGCATGGAAGAACACCTTCGGACTTGGGTCTTGCGGCCTGCGGGACCGGCGGGCCAGGGGGACCCCTTGGGCGGCGGACCATGTGGGTGGGGTTCCAGAATTGTCAATGGCGGGCCGGGCGGCCCATGGGATTCTGGGCCCGCTTCGGCCGTGCTGAACGGCGCGTCGGCGAAAACTGGCGGCACGGGTCATTGTAAAGGCGTCCGTGCGGGGCATCCGCTATGCCGGACGGGTCGGTTCAAGGCGGACGGACATGGCCGACAGGTTAAAAGAAAGACGAGCGCGATCGGCTAGGACCGGGGGCGCCCAGGCCGGGTTGCCACAATATTTTGCGGGGGCGGCTTTCGCTGAGCCTCCTCGCCGGAGGTCGGGTCAGAGGCGGACCAGGCCGCCGCCCGCCCGGCGGGCGATCTCCCCTGCCAGTTCCATTTCGGACAATTGCGCGGCCACGCATGTGTGAGGGACTGGTCCGGCCGAGTCCAAGTCTCGCAGCAATTGATCCTCGGCCACGGGAATCGGAGAGAGCAGAGCCAAGATGCGGTCGCGGAGATCCCCGGCAGATTGGGAGGGCGGCACGGTCGCTTTAGGTTCCGGCGCGTCGGAGGGCAGGGGTCTGGGCGTGCGAATGTCCTCCAGCCCGTCAAGCACCTCCAGGATGTCGTCGACCCCCCGGACCAGCGTCGCGCCGTCCCGCAGCAGCAGGTTGCAGCCCGAGGCCCGGCCGTCGAACGGGTGGCCCGGCACGGCCAGGACTTCGCGGCCCTGGTCGGCGGCGTCCCGGGCGGTGATCATCGAGCCGGAGCGGGCAGCCGCCTCGATGACGACGACGGCCTGGGACAAGCCCGATACGATGCGGTTGCGGCGGGGGAAGTCGCGGGCCGTGGGGGACAGGCCGAAGGGGCGTTCGGACAGGTTGCAGCCCGCCGCGGCGATCTGCGCCGCCAGGTCGGCATGTTCGTCCGGATAGACCTTGTCCAAGCCGCCGGCATGCACGGCGACGGTGCCGCCGTCGAGGGCGGCGGAATGGGCGACCATGTCTACCCCGCGCGCAAGGCCCGACACAACAGTCACGCCCGCCGCGGCGAGGTCCCGGCCCAGGGCGCGGGCCATGCGCAAGGCCAGGGACGAGGCGTTTCTGGTGCCGACAAGCGCGACGCAGCGTTTGCCAAGGCACGCGGTCGACCCTTGGGCCCAAAGCACAGGCGGTGCGTCGGCCACGTCGGCCAGCCGCACGGGATAGCCTGGCGCCCCCAGAGTCAGCAGCTTCGCGTCGGCCTTGCGGGCGGCCTTGGCCTCGGCCCGGATATCGGCCTCATTGGCGGGGCGATAGCCTTTGGCGCCCGCCGCTTCCGCGATGGAGGGCAGGGCATCCAGGGCGGCCTGGGCGCTGCCATGTTCGGCGATCAGGCGCCGGAAGGTGGCGGGGCCCACGCGGCGCGACCGGGCAAGCCGCAGGCGGGCGAACATCTCATCCGCCGTGGGCGGCGTGTCGAAGAGCGGCAGAGGCGCTTCGGCCAAGCCGTCGGGAACGGTCAGGAGTTCGGGAATCGCGTAATCCATGCCAGGCAGGGTCACCCACCGGATGTTGCGAAATCGTTAACGCGGGCGAGCGGTTTCGGTGTTGGGTGGCGGGGTGTCCGACATCGACAGGCCCGAAACCCTGTCCGAGGGACGCGACATGTCTCCGCCGCCCGCGACCGTGTCGCGAACCTGCCGCGTTTGATGGCGGGAAACGGTGACATGCCCGACGCTCAGCCGGTCATCGGGACGCGGCTTCTGCCGCCGCCGTCTGACCTGGCCTGACCGATTCCGGTATCCGATTGCCGTCATGCGGCCGAGCCACCCACGGTCAGCCCGCCGATCAGCAGCGTCGGCTGGCCTACGCCCACGGGCACCCATTGCCCGGCTTTGCCGCAATTTCCCATGCCCGGATCCAGCGCCATGTCGTTGCCGATGGCGCGGATGCCCTTCATCGCCGTGGCGCCGTCGCCGATCAGGGTCGCGCCCTTGACGGGCGCGCCGACCTTGCCGTCACGCACCCGATAGGCCTCGGTGCAGCTGAAGACGAACTTGCCGTTGGTGATGTCCACCTGGCCGCCGCCGAAACCGACGGCATAGATGCCGTCCTTCAGGTCGGCGACGATGTCCTGGGGCGTCGCGTCGCCGCCCAGCATATAGGTGTTGGTCATGCGCGGCATGGGCGTATGCGCGAAGCTTTCGCGGCGCCCATTGCCGGTGGCTTCCACCCCCATCAGGCGCGCGTTCTGGCGGTCCTGCATGTAGCCCACCAGGATGCCGTCCTCGATCAGGGTGGTCTTGCCCGACGGCGTACCCTCGTCGTCCACGGTCAGGGAGCCGCGGCGGTCGGGGATGGTGCCGTCATCCAGGACGGTGACGCCCTTGGCGGCGACCTGCTGGCCCATGAGCCCGGCGAAGGCGGATTGGCCCTTGCGGTTGAAATCGCCCTCCAGCCCATGGCCCACGGCCTCGTGCAGCAGGATGCCAGGCCAACCTGCGCCCAGGGCCACGTCCATCATGCCGGCCGGGGCGGGCTCGGCCGAGAGGTTCACGATTGCGATCCGCAGCGCCTCGCGCGCCAGGCCCTGCCAGTGGGCGGGGGTCATGAGGCCGTCCAGGGCCACGCGGCCACCGCCGCCCGCATTGCCGGATTCGCGGCGGCCGTTTTCTTCGACGATGACCGACACGCCCATGCGGACCATGGGGCGCGTATCGGCGACCGACAGGCCCTCGGGGCGGAGAATTTCGACCTCCTGGAGGGAGGCGGAGATTGTGGCGGTCACCTGGACGATGCGCGGGTCCAGGCTGCGGGCAAAGGCGTCGATCTCGCGCAGGGTGTCCAGCTTCACGGGGAAGGTCTGGCCCGCGATCGGATCGTCATCGGCATAGAGCTTGCGGTTGGTGCCCGCTGGACCGTCGGCGAGCGTGCCGCCGCCATCGCCGACGGCCAGGCGGGCGGTTTCGGCGGCGCGCTTCAGGGCCTGTTCGGAGATCTCGGTGGAATGGGCATAGCCCGCCGTCTCGCCCCGGACGGCGCGCAGGCCGAACCCTTCGGAGGCGTCGTAACTGGCCGTTTTGACCCGTCCGTCGTCGAACACGATGACCTCGGAGCGGCGGCGTTCCAGAAACAACTCGCCGTCATCGGCCCCGGCGGTGGCGTCGCGCAGGATGGTCAGGGCGGCGTCGCGGTCCAGCAGCGTCTCGAAGGGGCGGAAGGGGGCGTCGGTCATGGGGCGGTCCTCTGGCATGTCGCGCCATAGATAGGGCGGATTGGGG
>JBCCCB010000350.1:0-4185 GCA_039033775.1 Pseudomonadota bacterium
GCGCCGCCGCCATCAGGCACCCTGCATAGAGGTTCCCCAGCGAGTAGGTCGGGAAATACCCCATCAGCCCCACCGACCAATGCACGTCCTGCATGAAGCCGTTCGACGGTGTGTCCACCGCCACCCCGAAATCCGCCTGGAACCGGTCGTTCCAGGCCGCTTCCAGGTCGCTCACCTCCAACTCCCCCCGGATCAACGCCCGCTCCAAATCGAAGCGCAGCATGATGTGCAGGTTGTAATGCAACTCGTCGGCTTCCGTCCGGATATACCCCGAATGCACCGCATTGACGGCGCGATAGAAGTCCCGCTCCGACCCGACACCGATGTCGCCGAACACATCCCGAATCCGACCATAGAGCCAGCCACAGAACGCCGCCGACCGCCCCATCTGGTTCTCGTAGCTGCGCGACTGGCTCTCATGCACGCCCATGGAGACGCCGTTGCCGATGGGCGTCAGCAGATGGTCGCGATCCACGCCCTGCTCATAGGCCGCGTGCCCCACCTCGTGAATGGTGGAATAGAGGCAGTTGAACGGGTCGCCCTCATCCACCCGGGTCGTGATGCGCACGTCGAGCCCGGACCCGGACGAGAACGGATGCACCGCCAAATCCAAACGCCCATGCTGGAAGTCATACCCGAACGCCGCCGCGATCTCGGCCGCCAACGCCAATTGCTGCGCCTTCGGAAAGGTTCCGGTCAGCCGCGGCGCTGGCGCCGCGGCCAACGCGCGTTCGCGCAAGGCGACCAGGCGCGGCCGCATCTGGTCGAACATCGCCGCCATGGCGTCGGACGAGCCGCCCGGCTCGTAATCCTGCATCAACGCATCGTAGGGGTCGCCATTCGACAGATGCGCCGCCTCCTCGCGCCGCAGCCGCAGCACCTCGACCAGCACCGGCAGGAACGCCGCCGCATCCTCGGCGGCCCGCGCCTCGGCCCATTGCCCCTGGGCCAGGGACGTCACCCGCGCGATCTCGCCCGCAAGCTTGGCGGGCACCTTGCGGTTGCGCTCATAGGACCGGCGTACCTCGCGCAGGTTGGCATCCGCCACGTCATCGGGCGCATGGGCCTCGGCCAACCAATCCCCCAGGCGGGGATCGGTGCGCCGGGCATGCAGCACCTCCTCCAGGGCCCCCATTTCCTCAGCCCGCTGGGGCGCGGCGCCCCGGGGCATGATGGCTTCCTGGTCCCAGCCCGTGCGCCCCGCCACTTGGGACAAGGCTTCGGTCGTGCGTTGGAACGCCATCAAATCGTCATAGGCTGCCATCAGGTCCTCACGGATTGGGGAAGCGGGTATTTCGCCCGGTGCCGCGCGCGCACGGCCAGGCAGATCAGGATCACGGCCCCGAATTGGTGCAGGATCGCCAAGGACCAGGGCGAGGAATTCATCACCGTCACGATCCCCAGGATCGTCTGCAACCCGGCCATGGCAAGGACAGCGGCGAAGGCCCCCGCCGTCGCGCGGTTCGCCGCCTTCCGGGCGATCCACCAAGCCGCGAGGATTGCCAGGAGCAGCACATAGCCGCTGATCCGGTGGAAGAACTGCACCGTCCCGTCATTCTCAAAAAGGTTGCGCCAGACGGGCTGCAACTCCCACATGCCCGGCGGCGTGAAGCCCCCGGCCATGAGCGGCCAGTCGACATAGTTCCGCCCCGCGTCGATCCCGGCGACCAGCGCGCCGATCAGGACCTGCACGAAGATCAGCCCGATCAGCCAGGACGCCGCCGTCTTCAACCGTCCATCCTGCAACCGCCGCGCTTGAAGCAGCTCCGCCTCGCGCCGCGACATGGACAGCACGAACCACGCGATTAGCGACAGGATCACGAAGGCCAGCCCCAGATGCGTGGCCAACCGATAGGACGCCACGTCCAGCATGGTCCCCTCAAGCCCGCTGGACACCATCCACCAGCCGATCGCCCCCTGGAGCCCACCCAGCACCCCCAAGGCCAGGAACCGACCGGTCCAGCCCGTCGGCATCTTCCGCGTCACGAGAAGCCCGAAGAACCCGAGCGCCCAGACCAGGCCGATCACCCGGCCCAATTGCCGGTGGCCCCATTCCCACCAATAGATCCATTGGAACTCGGCCAGGGTCATGCCCCTGTTCTGCAACTGATATTCCGGGATCTCGCGATACAGATCGAATTCCCGCTGCCAATCCTCGGCGCTCAGCGGCGGGATCGCCCCGGTCACCGGCCGCCATTCGGTGATGGCGAGCCCGCTATCGGTCAACCGGGTCAGCCCGCCCACGGCGATCATCACCACGACCAGCACGAAGAGCATCACCAGCCATACCCGCGCCGCCGCCCGCGACCCACGCCGCGCCGCGTCGATCACGCCGGCCGTGGCCGCCGGCCGATCCGTGGTCGAGACCTCTTCGAAGATCGCGCGCTTGGCCATCTCAGTTCCTCTCGTCATCCGATCCGCGATCTATGTCGCGGCGCGCTCGCATGGGAGAGGACGAGACGCCCCACCTCCCTCATCTAGCCTCAAATACCGATGCGGGCGCGAGGGGCAACGCCCCTCGTCCAAAGCAAGGGTGTGCCGCGCAGCGGCTTCGCTTAACCGCGCTCTTTCCATCGCACCATCTGCCGCAGGATTCCGTGGAACACCTGCACATCGGCCCGGGTCAGCGGCATCCGGGACCACAGGTTCCGCAAGGTCCGCTTCATGGCGGGCGCCTTGGCCTCCGGGAAGAAGAACCCGGCCGCCTCCAACCGGTCCTCGTAATGCTCGACCAGCGCCTCGATCTCCGCTTGGTTGGCCCAGTCGGTCCCAGCCATCTCGACCGCCATGCCCGTGGCGCCCGTGGCGGCCCGCCGCCATTCATAGCCCATCAGCAACACGCATTGCGCCAGGTTGAGGGACGGGAAATCCGGGTTCGCCGGCACATGCACGATGGCATTGGCCCGGGCGATGTCGTCGTTCTCCAACCCCGCGCGTTCCGGCCCGAACAGCACCGCCACCCGCTCGCCCCGCCGCCCGCGCGCATGCGCCTCGGCCATGGCCGTTTCGGGCGTGTAGATCGGCTTCGTCAGGTCCCGGTCCCGCGCCGTCGTGGCCAGCACCCAGGTGCAATCGGCCACCGCCGCCTCGGTCGTCTCGACCACCATCGCCGCGTCCAAGAGCCGCCCCGCCCCAGAGGCCAGGGCCACCGCCCGCGCGTTCGGCCAGCCGTCGCGGGGCGCGCTGACCCGCATGTGCTCCAGCCCGAAATTCAGCATCGCGCGGGCGGCGGCCCCGATATTCTCGCCCATCTGTGGACGGACCAGCACGAAGGCGGGGCGCGGGTCGTGGGAGGAAGGGGCAGCCGGCATGCGCCGCGCCCTACCCCGCGCATGCGCCGCGCGCAACGGCTCGGACCTGGCGATCCGGCCTCCACCGTGGCAGAGTGACGCACAAATCGGGAGGACAGGCCCATGGGGATCATCGCCGTCATCGCCGCCGCATTGGCGGCCTGGATCTTCGGCGCCGTCTGGTACGGCGTCATCGGCAAGCAATGGATGGCGGCCACCGGCCTCACCGACGACAGCATCGACCGCAAGAACCCGGTTCCCTATGTCGGCAGCTTCCTCTGCGCCGTTCTGGTCGCTGGAATGACCCGGCATATCTTCGCCATGTCGGGGATCGAGAAGATCTTCGGCGGCCTCGTCACCGGCCTGGGCCTGGGCGCCTTCATCGCCGCGCCCTGGATCGCGACCAACGTCCTCTTCCAGCAGAAGCCCCGCTCGCTCATCTGGATGGACGGGGCCTATCCGACCATCGGCATGGCCCTGATGGGCCTGGTGCTCGCGCTGTTCTGAGGCGTGTCGCGCGTTCCATCATCGTCCCATCTTCAAAGGATGGGCCGAGACAGCGTTTGCATCGCTAAACGCGGTCAGACGGTCCGGTGGCGTGGGTTGACCGCGCTAGGGCCTGGAGTGGCGTCCATCGTCCTCCCGGTTAGGGCCTGGAGCGGACCTTCGCATTTCCAGGTGCAAGCCGGTCCGTCGGCGGGCCGCGGTGCGGCGATCCGACGGTCGTGCTAGTCACTTTATGCTCGCCAAGTCCGTACTCCGCCGAAGCATCGCGCTGACATCAACCAAATCGCCGGGCCGGGGGGCGGTCGCCAGTGGGGCGCCATTGGTTCGAGATCCACTGGCGACGCGATGGACCGGCGCCCTGCGGGCTTGATTCCGGTCCAGGCTAAGC
>JBCCCB010000351.1:0-4176 GCA_039033775.1 Pseudomonadota bacterium
CGGCGCGCGGCGCGGCCGACGGCCCGACGGATCGTGCGGCCGCCGGTGCGCCGCGCCCAGCGGCGGCCCATGCGCCGCCCGAACCGGGCGATGCGCCGCCGGGTGGTGCGGCAGGCTTCGCCGCCGGGCACCGCCATGGCCGCGCAGATGCTGATGACGTTGCTGGCCCGGCCCGAAGTGCTGCGCGCCTTGCTGGCCGCCACGCTGGGCCCCGCCGGGCGCGGGACGGTGCCGGTGGCCCGCCGGCAGATGCGGGTCGGCCGGATCCTGGCCGGAACCGCCGCCGCCGCCAACGGCGCGACGGAGGAGGCCTGGGACGCCCTGGGCCCGCTGGTCGAGATGGTCGGCGCCGACGACGCCTTCAGCCGCGCCATCGCGGCGGAGGGCTGGGACGACGCGGCCATGGATGACGATTGGGACGACGCCGATTGGGCCCAGGACGATTGGGCCGACGAGTCCGAGGAGATGGCGTGATGACCCCCGAAGCGATGCAAGCCCTGTTGCAGGATCGCGCGGCGGATCTGCCGCCCCTGAAGCGGATGCTTCTGGATCAGCTGATGGCGGGCGGGACCCTGACCGAGGAGGCCGCGCCCGCGCCCGTCTCAGAAGCCGAGGCGCTGGAAGATCGGGTCGAGGCGCTGACCGAGATGGTCGACCGCTTCGCCGCCGCTGTGGGCGCCTGCGCCGGCTGTTTCGGCACCGATGCCGGTTGCCCGATCTGCCGCGGCCGCGGCGCCCCGGGCAGCCGCCGCCCCGAGGCCGATGCCTTCGCGTTCTTCGTTGCGCCGGTTCTGCGGCGCATGGAGCGCAGCCCGGGCGGGGCACAGACCCGCCATAGGATGCGGACGATCACCGAACGACCGGCCCGGCCGGTCGTCATCAACCACCCGACCAAAGGAGAGACGGGATGACCCACGGTTATAACGAAGCGGGATATGGCCCGGAGGCCTTCGATCTCGAGGATGCCTATGGCGAAGCGTACTTTGCCGACGACGTCGACGCGGACGGTTGGGAGGATGATTTCGCCGAAGACGATTACGACGACGAAGATTACGACGATGACGACGACGGCTTCGGCGAAGACGACGATTGGGATGACGGCGACGATGTCGCCGAGGACATGGCCGGGTTGGAATATGACGACGACGATCCGGAATTCATCGGATCCATCGTTCGCCGCATCCGCAACCGCCGCAAGCGCCGTCGCGGGCGACGCCGGGTGCGCACGGCGCGGGGTCGCGGCTATGTCCGGACCGGGCGTCTTCGGGGCTATGCCACGCGGACCGAGATGAAGAAGGCCCTGGCCCGGGTCGGCCGGGACGTGCGCCGCAATGGCAGTTCGATCAAGCGGAACGCGTCGGCCATCGCGTCGAACCGCACGCGGATCGGCACGGTCATGCGCGTCAACAAGGTGCAGACCAAGGCCATCGAGAAGCTGCGCACCGACATGCAGAGCCAGGCGCAGACCCAGCTTCTGTTCTCGCTGCTCGACAGCGGCACCAAGACCTACGAGCTGGACGGCGCGTTCGGCGGCGAGGCCGACGGGACCGAGATCAAGCTGAAGGACAAGAGCGACGGCCTGACCAAGCTGCTGCCGATCCTCATGACGGGCTCGGGCGGCTTCGGCGGTTCCGGCAAGTCGGGCGGCATGGGCTTCGACAACCCGTTGATGATGATCCTGATGCTGGATGCCATCAAGGGGGATGATTGAGCCATGTCCCTGTTCGGCACTACGGACGGAGGGTTCGACATGGTCTCATACGTTCTCACGCGCAGGCGCGCTGAGGACAAGGGGCTGGACACCTCCGAGGCGAGCCGCGTGGCGCTGCTCACCACGATGATCCCCGGCAATCCGGCGTTGAAGATCGTGCTCGGCGACCGGCTCGCGGAAGCGCGGGCCCCCGACGACGATGACGACGATGACGGGGCCGATGACAAGGACCCCGGCGACGGTGTCGCCGGGGGATCCATCGACCGGGGCGAGATCGAGAAGGACTTCCAGGCCTTTCTCGCCTCGGACACGGCCAGTGCGGCGCTTCAGGCGCAGGTCGCGCCGATGGTGGCGGACCGGCACCAGGCCCTGGTTCAGCAGAGTCTCGAACCCATCGAGACGCGGCTGGGCCAGATCGAAGAGCGCCTGAAGGCGCTGACGGAAACGCCCGCGCCATCCGGTGGCGCGCGTGCGAAGCGGGGCGGCTCCCCAGGCTAAGGCCTCCGCCCCGAACGGTCCCGGCGGTCTCCCCGTTCCTCCCCACGCCGGGACCACCTTCTTTCCTGCCTTTGCCGCCCGAGGAGAGGTCCATGGATCCCCAGCTTTGGGAAGAGATCGCCCATGGCGACGCCGATGACGAGGTCGATGCCATCGCGCGACTGGCCCCGGCGGCGGCTCCGCCCCCGCAGATGCGGGTCCGGGCGCGGTTCGGGCCCATCGTGACCTGCCGGTTGCGGCGGGCCGATATCGTGCCGGTGCGGCGGCATCCGGCGGTGCGCAGCCTGAAGGCGGCGCGGTCGCTGCCGGGCGATCCCGAAAGCCTGATGGACCCGATCGAGGATCTGCGCCTGCCCAGCCGGATGCGGCGCGGCGACCGCCGCCGCCCCGCCGTGCCCGAGACTGGGCGGGGCGTGGTGATCGGCGTGGTGGATTACGGCTGCGACTTCACCCATCCCGCGTTCCGGCGGCCCGATGGCGGGACGCGCCTGCTGGCCCTGTGGGATCAGCGGGCCTTGCCCGAGGATCCCGCCGCCGGGTATCTGGGCTATGGCCGGGTCCTGACCCGGGCGGATCTGGACCGGGCGCTGGCCTCGGACGATCCGTTCGCGGCGTCGGGCTACGATCCCGGCCGGGCGGGCGCGGGGCACGGAACCCATGTGATGGATATCGCGGCGGGCAGTTCGCGGCCCGGCCAGCCCACGGGCGTGGCGCCCGAGGCGGACCTGATCTTCGTCCATGTGGCGTCGCGCGACACCGGGGGGTTGCGGAATTTCGGCGACAGCGCCCGTGTGTTGGAGGCGGTGGATTTCGTGCTGCGCCAGGCCGGGCGGCGGCCTTGCGTCCTGAACCTGTCCATGGGGCGCCATGGCGGGCCCCATGACGGATCGACCCTGATCGAGCGGGCGCTGGATCACGTGGCCCGGCGGCCCGGCCGCGTCGTGGTGCAGAGCGCGGGGAATTATCACGGCCAGTCGATCCATGCCCATGGGCGGATGCGGCCGGGCGGGCGCGCGCGGCTGGGCTGGCGGATCGCGCCGGGCGACAGCACGACGAACGAGTTGGAGATCTGGTATCCCGGCACCGACCGGATGCCGGTCCGGCTGCGCGGGCCGGGGGTGGCCCCGCTGGATCTGCCGCCGGGATCGCGGCGCGAGATCCGCCTGGGCGGGCGGGTCGTGGGCCGGGCCTATCACCGGCTGCGCGATCCCGGGAATGGGGACACGCATGTGGATTTGTTCCTGTATCCCGAGGCGCCCCCGGGCCTGTGGCACGTGGATCTGGCGGGGGCGCGGATCCTGGACGGGCGCTGGCATGCCTGGGTCGAGCGGGACGGGACCGGGGCGCGGCAATCGCGGCTGGTTTCGGGGCCCATCGCCGACAGCCATACCTGCGGCACCATCGCTCATGGCCGGGCGGCGATCACTTGCGCGGCCTTGGATGCGCGGGGGCGGTTCGCCCGGTTCTCGTCGGCGGGGCCGTCGCGGGACGGGCGCGCCTTGCCGGTAGTGGCGGCGCGGGGGGCCGCGGTGCTGGCCGCGCGCGCCGGACGGGCCGGGCGGCCCAGCCGGGGGGTGACGCGGAAGTCCGGCACCTCGATGGCCGCGCCCCATGTGGCCGGGTTGTGCGCCCTGATGTTGCAGGCCCGACCGGATCTGACCGCGCGCCAGATCCGGGCCGTGCTGGCCCGGACCGCACTGCGCCTGCCCGCCGGCCCGCCCCGGGACGGTGTGCGCGTGGCCCATGGCGCGGCCCGGCCCCATGCGGCCTTGGCCGCCCTTCGACCCCGGAGAGGGATGACAAACCAGAGGAGACCGAGACGATGACTGTTCCCCTGACCACCCGCCAATGGGCCGCCGTCGAAGACTGGCTGCGGGCCGGATATGTCCCCCGGACAGGCCGTCTGGCCTTGCCCGCGCCGCGTCCGCCCTACCGCGTGCCGCCGGGCGCGGTCGCGCTGCCCGCCG
>JBCCCB010000352.1:0-4160 GCA_039033775.1 Pseudomonadota bacterium
CTCCTCGTTCAGCGACTTCACGATCCCGAAGATTTCCTCCACCAGCTGCGGCGCCAGCCCCATGCTCGGCTCGTCCAGCAAGATCGTCTCCGGCCGCGACATCAGAGCCCGGCCGATGGCGCACATCTGCTGCTCGCCGCCCGAGGTGTAGCCCGCCTGCGACTTCCGCCGCTCCTTCAGGCGGGGGAAATAGCCGTACACCATCTCCAGATCGTCCGCCGTCGCCTTGCCGCCATCCCGGCGCGTGTAAGCCCCGGTCAGCAGGTTCTCCTCCACCGTCAGATGCTCGAAGCAATGCCGCCCCTCCATCACCTGGATCACCCCGCGCTCCACCAGATCGGCGGGCGTCAGATCCTGGATCCGGTCGCCGCGATAGGTGATCGAGCCCTTCGTCACCTCCCCCCGCTCCGACTTCAGAAGGTTCGAAATCGCCTTCAACGTCGTCGTCTTCCCCGCGCCATTGCCCCCCAACAAAGCGGTGATCCCCCCCTTGGGCACCGACAGCGACACGCCCTTCCGCACCAAGATCACGTGGTTGTAGATCACCTCGATATTGTTGACCTCCAGAAGGCGCTCGCCCTCCATGCCCTCGGTCTTGGGCGCCTTCGCGGTCTCGGTCTCGTCCAGCATCTCGGGCCTCCCTAAAGCTCTTCGGCGACTTGTCGCAGCTCGGCCGCGTCCATCCAGTCGATCGGAACCTCGCGCCCATCCACGACCCCGGCGTCGAAGACCACGCGGGTCAGGCAATCGTCGAAGGTCGCGACCGGCACCTCGCCGAAGCCGCATTCGGCAAGGTCCACCCGGGGGACCTTGCCCCAAAGGGTCCAGCCCGGACGCCCCTCGGCGAAGTTCACCGCGTCGATCACGCTGTCGCGCTGGACCTCGTCGGCCAGCGCCACCAGGGACCGGCCCAGATAGCTCAGCAGCTTGTCCTCGGGCGGCACGGTGGTCGGCATCAACGCACCGTTGACCACCAAGAACGCCTCGACCCGGACGGGGCGACCAAGCTCGCGGGCGACCCGCGTGCGCGCCGTATCCACGGCCCGGAAGAAGACCTGATCGCGCAAGCCCCCGTCGGAATAGAGAACCCCATTGATATGCCGGGGCGGAAACAGGCCCGGGATCGCGGCCGAGGCCAGCATGGCCTCGACGATGCAATTGGCCGCCGCCGCCCTGTCCTCCATGCCCGCGGCCGCGCCCAGATCGAAGATCTGGCTGGCCGTGGTATGCAGGTCCGTGGCCGAGACCAGAAGCTGATCGCCCGCCGCGTGCCGCGCCGCGATGGCGTCGATCAGGTCCGGCGTCAGGGCGGCGCGAAAGTACTGCTCCAGCGGCGTGGGGTCGTTCAGCGATGGGGCCCGCAGCAAGCTGAACAAGGGCCGGCGGGTCGACACGTCATCTGCCGCAACGCCGCGGAAGAACTCCATCGCGGGATCGAAGCGCGATCCGGCGAAGACCGGCACGGCCAGGATGGCGCCTGCGCTGACACCGGTCACCACGTCGAAATCCGGGCGCGGGCTGCGCGGATTCTGCGACCAGCCGGTCATCAACCCCGCGCCATAGGCGCCCCATTGACCACCGGCCGACATGGTCAGGATGCGCACCGTGATCGGTTGGGCCGGGGGTGTCACCCGAGCCTGGGCGCGCATGGCGCTTTCGACCATCCCGGTGGCCATCGTCATCGAGGCCTCTTCGGCCGCGCGGATGGTTTCCACAGGCACCGGTTCGGGCGCCGGGGCGGCCCCGCCGCCGATGGCCCGGATCATCGCGTTCACTGCGTCCGGATCAGCCTCCTGCCCGGACATGGTCGTCTGCAACCCGCCCAGGGGCAGGGCCGGGCAGGAATTGCTGGGGGGGCGTTGCACCGCGCAGGCCGACAGGCCGAGGGCCGCAAAGAGACCCAGCAGGGCCGCAGGCCCGATCCGCTTCCGTTGTGTCATAATCCGTCCGACTGGTCTTCAAGGGGGGCCGGGCCGCAAGCGGCCCGGCCCGGGTCTTGCCTTACGACTGCGAGCAGCCGGGCGTGATGTTGTTCTCCTGGGCATAGGCCATGGAGTCTTCCTCGATCAACGGCTGGATGACATCCTTGTCGCTCTCGATCCAGTCGGTCAGGATTTCCCACTCGCCCGTGGACGCATTCCATTGCTGGACCTTGCCCTGGCCCGATCCGCCGTGGTTCTCGCAGGAGACGCTGAATTCGGGCCCGAAATTCGGCATCCCCAGCTCCTCCATCAGTGCCTCGTCGATCACCAGCGCCTCCATCCCGTCGCGCATCATCGCCGGCGTGATGTCGGCCACGCCATGGATCTCCTGCGCTGTCTTCGCGGCCTCGGCGGCCAGCATCGCGGCATACATGCCCCGATTATAGAGGACCGTGCCGATCTGATCGCCCGCCCCGGCGGCCTTGCCGGTATCGACGACATATTGCTGGATATCCGCGAAGATCGGGAAATCGTCGCCCACATTGTGCATGGCCAGCGCCTTGTAGCCATTGGCGGCCTCGCCCACCGGCATCACGTCGTTCTCGGACCCGGCCCACCAATTGCCGATGAAGTTCTCCATGGGGAAGCGGATGTTGGCGGCCTCCTGGATGGCGACCTGGTTCATCACGCCCCAGCCCCACATCACGACGTAGTCGGGCCGCTCGCGCCGGATCTGGAGCCACTGGGACTTCTGTTCCTGACCCGGATGGTCCACGGCCAGTTCGGTGACCTCGAAGCCGTGCTACTCGCTCAGCTCGGACAGCGTCCGGATCGGCTCCTTCCCGTAGGCGGAATTGTGGTAGACCAGCGCGATGGTCTTGCCAGACAGATCGCCGTCATTCTGATCCAGCAGGTAGTTCACCGCGATCGACGCGCCGTCCCAGTAGTTCGCCGGATAGTTGAAGACGTGGTTGAACACCTCCCCATTGGCCGCCGAGGTCCGGCCATAGCCCATCGTGTGGATCGGGATCCCGTCGGCCCCCGCGCGCGGGATGATCTGATAGGTGATGCCCGTGCTCAGCGGCTGATAGACCAGCGAGCCTTCGCCCTTGGTGCTCTCGTAGCACTCGACGCCCTTCTCGGTGTTGTACCCGGTCTCGCATTCCACGATCCGCGTCGGCACGCCGCCGATCCCGCCATCCCGCTCGTTCAGGAGCGTCATGTAGTCCTGATACCCGTCCGAGAATGGAATGCCGCCCGCCGCATAGGGCCCGGTGCGGTAGCTCAGATCCGGAAAGACCAGATCGGCCAGCGCGGGTGAGGCTGCCATGATGGCCGCCACAGTCAAAGTTCCAAGTTTCATCGGTAAATCCTCCCTTTGGTTATCCGATGGTGCCGCCCTCTCCGCGGCCCGTAGGATGGGGTTTGACCCCATCTTGCCTCCGACCATGCCCTAATGCGGGAATGGCCACATCCGTAACTTCTCCTTCGTCAAGCCCCAGAACGCGGCCAGGCCGTGCGGTTCCTTCACCAGGAAGAAGACGATCAAAGCGCCCACGATCACAAGGTTCAAATGCGCCACGATATCCGTGGGCCAGCCCAGCAGATCCACGCCCACCAGCTTCAGCACCACCGGCAGCATCACCAGGAACGCCGCGCCCGCGAAGCTGCCGAAGATGGATCCCAGGCCCCCGATGATGATCATGAACAGCACCAGGAAGCTCTTGGTGATCCCATAGACCTCCCCCACCTCCACGGCGCCCAGATAGATCGTGAAGAACAGCGACCCCGACACGCCCACGAAGAACGACGACACCGCGAAGGCGCTCAACTTCGCCCGCAACGGATTCACCCCGATGATCTCGGCCGCGATATCCATATCCCGGATCGCCATCCACTTCCGCCCCACGGTCCCCCGCGTCAGGTTCCGCGCCACCCAGGCCAGGATCACCACGAAGAACAGACAGAACAGATATTGCGCCCAAGGCTCCGTATTGGGCCCGGTGATGACGATCCCGAACAGATCCCGCTCCGGCGCGTTGATCTGCCCCGAGGCCGAGTAATTGTAGAACCACCCCACCCGGTTGAAGAGCCACACCAGGAAGAACTGCGCCGCCAGCGTCGCCACGGCCAGATAGAACCCCTTGATCCGCAAACTCGGCAACCCGAACGCCGCCCCCACCAGGGCCGTCATCGCCCCGGACAGCAGCGTGATCGTCACCATGTCCATCCACGGAA
>JBCCCB010000353.1:0-4155 GCA_039033775.1 Pseudomonadota bacterium
CGGGTCATCAGAAACACCTCCGGCCAAGCTCTCAGTGCGTCCGTCAAACCCGCTCAAATCCAGGGGGTGGTCCCGCCCTTGTCTTGCAGACACAGGCCTCCGTCCGACCGGCGGTCACCAGGGGGAGATCAGGTCGGCGACTTTTTCATCAGCGCCACGTCGGCTGCGACCCAGAGAAGGAAACAGACGATCATTATGCCTGGCAGCGCCCCGTGCCGAAAGATCAGACCGTCCGCGTGAAGCGCCACCAGGCCCATCGCCAGCGTCAAAAGGGAGGGAATGCGGCTGGCAACAACAATCCACCGCAAGGTCCGGTCAATGCCGATCGCCTGTTCCTGCCGGATGGGGACTATCGGAAGAATTGCCGTTCCGAGCTTTCCCGCCGCCAGCATCAGACCGGCCACGAAGGCGAGGAAGAGACTTCCCGAACTGGCCAGCGAGAAGCTGAGAAAGACGGCTCCGACCGCCGAGATTGCGTCGCCCATCCGCGTAAGCCTGGCATCCGGCATGGTGCGTCCGGTCCAGGCCCGGTGATAGGCCTCGCCCGCGATAAGGAATGTGAGGATCGCTAAGGTGAGCCAGCTGGCCGCGGGGCTGCCGAATAGATAGCCTTGGATGGCGGCGGAGAGGCTGGCCCCGCTGGGCATATTGTGGATTTGGACCACCGCCCCGCTGGTCAGGGCCAGAACGTTTCCGATGTTGTAGAGCCCGCCGGGCCCCTTCAGCCTGTCGGACAGACCGGACAGGCTGCTCGCGTGAAGGGCTTGCATCCGAAATTCCTTATTCAAAGACTGGATCGCAGGGCGGTCTTTCGCCCGCGCTTTTGCCGTTCGGATATGGTAGGAAAGCCAGGACCGGACGCTTCCCCCGATCGGGGGAGGACACGGATTTCATTTGGTGTCGCCTTGGCGGCACCGACGATCGACATTTTCAGTCACGGAGACCCGCCGACACCATCTAATTCGCGGAGAGGATTGCATGCAGGTCGAAATGCTTTTGCCCCGCTTCTACGACTGCGCCTATGGCGGCGCCGATTGGTCCGAGACCTATTCGGCGCTGACGAAGACATTTCATGCGTCGGCCATGCTGGTGGCCAATGGCTCCGCGTCTCTCAAGCCGTCATCCTTCGAAGTTCATCAGGTCGGCATGGATGACGGGCTTTATGCAGCTTCAGGCTTTGCCATCGAGGACAATTTCGACCCGATTGCGAACCCGGCCTTCGTGAGAAGCCTAACCGCGAGAAATGGTGTCTCGCTCTCCGGCGGGGCGTATCTCTACCAAGGCAATGCGACTGCCCGCCGGTTCTACAATGATCTTCTGCAGCCGAGCGATGCGGTCTCGAGCCGAATTGGCAAGATGATCCATACCCGCGCCGCGATTGCAGGCGGTTTCATCGCCCGGGGTCCCAAGCAACCGACCTGGTCGGATGCAGAGATACGGATAGTCGACGCATGCTTCACGCATCTGGGCCGAGCCCTGGATATCTGGGTTCGCCTGGCGCGCGCGACCGAGCTTGCCTGGGGGCTTACCGACGTCCTGGGCAAGAGCGGCCATGCCATCCTTGTCATGGGACCTGACCGACGGATCCTCTGGGCGAATTCCAAGGGGGAGCGGATGCTCGATGCGGGCATCTACATGACCAGCAGGGGCAGGCGTCTCCAACTGCCGGACATCCGGCATGGCAAGTCTCTAGACACGGCCATTTCCCGGGGAGCCGGTCGCGTCGACCTTGCCGGTGTCGGAACGGGCATCCGGTGCCGTGCCGAGGTCTTCCCGGCAACCGGCCTCGTGGGGGCCTTGCCGCCGTCCGCCGCCGCCGGGATCGCCTGTCTGATCCTGTCCGATCCGATGCATAAGATCGGGGATGGCGACGAAGGAACGCTTATCCAGCGACTGGGATTGACCCCTGCCGAAGCCCGGGTGGCCGTCTATGTCCCAAACGCCCTTACGAAGCCGGAAATCGCCGCGGAACTGGGCCTGAGCGAGGAGACGGTCCGCAGTCACGTCAGCGCGCTTCTGAACAAGACCGGAGCGCGCAACATGACGGCCCTTGCGATCATCGTACGCAACATCTTGGATTGACGCGGTCGAATATGCGAGATCGAACCGCTCGCGTCCAGGTCCGCCCCGTCCGCTGGTCCGCGAAACGTCCTAGCTGACCACCACCGCCTCGGGCGGGGCGTCTTCCGGGACCTGAGAGGCCGGATAGACCAGCCCGGCCGAGATCACCAGCTTGGCCGCGTCCTCGACCGACATCTCCAGCTCGACGATATCGGCGGCCGGCACGAACAGCAGAAAGCCCGAGGTCGGGTTCGGCGTGGTCGGGAGGAAGACCGACACCATGTCGGCCTCGGCCCGCGACGCGATCTCGCCCTTGGCCGAGGTCGACACGAAGGCGATGGCCCAGATGCCCCGGCGCGGATATTCCACCAGGCAGGCCTGTTCGAACGAGGTCTGGTCCTGGGCCAGGATCGTCTCGGCGATCTGCTTGAGCCCGCCATAGACCGACCGGATGACCGGTGTCTTCTGCACCACGTTTTCGGCCCAGCGCAGGATCGACCGGCCGATCAGGCCCTTGGCCAGCCAGCCGATGATCACCGTGAACACCAGGAAGAACGCGACGCCGATGCCGCGGATGTCCACGTCGATATCGAAGCGCTGCAACAGCCAGATGTCCGGCCGATACGAGGCGGGGATGAAGGGCAGGACCCAGCTGTCGAACCACCCGATCACCGACCAGATCAGCCAGAAGGTCAGCCCGATGGGGGCGATGACGATCAGGCCGGTCAGGAAGTTGTTCCGCAACCGTCCGAGAAACCCGGGTCCGGCTGGGCTGGGTGGAATGATTTCTTCGCCGAGTTGCATATTGTCTTTGGGACGTCCGTTGGTCGCGCTGCCCCGGGACATATGCCGGTCGCGACAGGGGAACAAGGCGCCGTGGCTGTGCGGGCCGGACCGGTTTCATCGTGCCTCTGGATTGGGCAGTCCCGAAGTTCCCGCCCGATCCCTGGGACATCTCGACCGTTCCGGGCGACGGATGGCCGCGATCGGGGCGGCTTGCGGGCGCTAGTAGCTGTCGCCGGACACGTAGGTCGCGGCTGCGTCCAAGGCGCGGGCCAAGGCGGCGTCTGGGGCCATGCCGTCGGCTTCGGCGGCGATATGGGCGGCCATGAACGTATCGCCCGCGCCGGTAACGCGCGTCACCATGACGGCGCGGGGCTGCCGGGTGACGAGACCGTCGGGACAGGCGCAGGCGGCCGGGTTCGGCCCGTCGGTGACCAGCGCCCGGTGCAGGCCCCTGGCGCGCAGGGCCCGGGCGGCGTCGGTGGTGTCGGTGGGGGCGCGATGCAACAGCGTGCCGGCTTCCTCCAGATTGACGTAGAGCGTGGCGGAGGGGTGATCCAGGAACGGCCGCAGCCGGTCGGCCTTGCCGGGGCTGGCCGGCGCGACACGCAGGTCCGCCGCGCGGAACCGGGGATCTGCGGAGATGCGCGCCAGCAGGTCCTGGGTCAAGTTGCCATCCAGCGCGACAGGGCCGTCGAAGTCAAGATTGTCGAATGAGGCCAGTATTTTATCGCCCGCGCGTTCCAGGGAATGGGCGTCGGCGATGGCGGCGATCAGGCCATTGGCGCCTTCGACGGCCATGTAGATATCGGTGGGCAGATCGTCCGATCGGTAGAGCGTGTCGGTGATCAGGCCGAGGCGGGTCAGGGCCGCCACCAGTTCCTCGCCCTCGGCGTCGCGGCCGACGCAGGACAGGAGCGCGGGGGTCATTCCGTAGGCCCGCGCCGCCATGGCGATGTTGAGCGCCACGCCGCCCGGCAGCCGGGTGATGCGGCCGCCGACATCCGACCCGCGCTCCATGTGGACGGGGGCGCGGCCGATGATGTCCCACAGGACCGAGCCGATGCAGAGGAGATCGGGTGCCATGGCGACGCGCGTGCCATGGGCGCCGCCCGTGTGCAAGCGGGCGGTTCAGAAGGGGCACCCCCCGTACGCCCGGCGTACACCCCCCGTGCGAACGTGCGTTCGCACGGTTTTGGTGATGGGCGAGATCCGGCAGTGCCGCGATTAACGAACTGGACCTCCAGTCATTCCTCACCAGGCCCCACACTACCAACGTCAGCCCGCACTTCACCCACCTCATGTTCCTCC
>JBCCCB010000354.1:0-4105 GCA_039033775.1 Pseudomonadota bacterium
ACATCGAAGGGCAGTTTGTCCACAAATCCACGTTGACGCCGCCGGAACGCGCTCCTAATGTCCGCTCACAACAAGTCGGCCAGTCCGACGGGGAGAACCAAAAGACGGAAAAAGGGTCTGATCTCAGACCCTTTTTTCTGTTTCCCGACGGCTGAAGGCGGCCCGGGGCGCAAGCTTTCAATCACCCCCTGCACCTCCCCGTTTTCCGTGTTAGACGAGCGGCGTTGATCCACAGGAGACGCGCCCGACATGACTGCCCCGAAGACCGCAATCGCGATCCTTTTGACCGCCCTCATCGCCTTGCCAGCGACGGCGCAGGAGACGACGACCGAGACCGAGGCGCCGACGCCCGACGCCCCGGCCGCCCAAGATGCCCCGACCGCAGACGACGCCCCCGCCGCCGAACCAGGGGGCGATCTGGCCGTGGGCGCGCCGGCCCAGACCGGACCGCAGATCTATGTCCGCGAAGAACACGGCGATTGGGAAGTCCGCTGCCTGCGCGCGCCCGAAGGCCAGGAAGATCCTTGCCAGCTCTACCAGCGCCTAAGCGACGCCGAAGGCCAGCCCACAGCGGACATCAACTTCTTCGACCTGCCCGATGGCGGAGAGATCGTGGCCGGGGCCACGCTGCTGACGCCGTTGCAAACCCTCCTGACGGCCCAGGTCCGGCTTAGCGTCGATGGCGGCCAGGAACGCACCTATCCCTACAGTTTCTGCGACCCGACCGGCTGCTATGCGCGCATGGGCTTCACGGCCGAAGACGTCCAAGCCTTCCGGCGCGGCGCCTTGGCGCGGATCGTGGTCGTCCCCGCGCTGGCCCCCGACCAGCCGGCCGAATTGGACATGTCGCTGTCCGGCTTCACGGCCGGCCTGTCCGCCGTCGAGGTCGCCAACCCAGAATGAAGGTCCGGCACGGGCGCCCCGGCCGAAATCAGTCGGGGCGCGGACCTTCGGACCGCCACGGGACAAGGCCGGGCGGCGACGCGTGGGTTAAATCTTCCGCAGCGCCAGAACCGCGTTCATGCCGCCGAAGGCGAAGGCGTTCGAGAGGCACGCATCGACCGTGGCATCCCGCGCCTCGTTGGGCACCACGTCTAGCGCGCATTCCGGGTCGGCTTCCCGCCAATTCGCCGTCGGCGCAATAATCCCGTCGCTTAGGGCCATGAGGCAGGCCAGCAGCTCGATCGCGCCTGTCGCGCCGATGCAATGGCCGTGCATCGACTTGGTGGACGAGATCGCCAGCCGGTCGGCCTGGGCCCCGAAGACCTGCGCAACGGCGGCGCATTCGGTCTTGTCGTTCGCCGCCGTCCCGGTGCCGTGGGCATTGATGTAGCCGACCTCGTCCGGCGCCATGCGGGCATCCTTCAACGCTCCGGCCATGGCGCGTTCCGCCCCCTGTCGGGACGGCATCACGATATCGGACGCGTCCGACGTCATGGCGACACCGGCGATCTCGGCCAGGATGTCGGCGCCCCGCGCCTTGGCGTACTCCATCTCCTCCAGCACGAAGATGCCCGCGCCCTCGCCCTGGACCATCCCGGACCGGGTGGCGCAGAACGGGCGGCAGGTGTCCCGGGACATGACGCGCAGCCCTTCCCATGCCTTGACGCCGCCGAAGCACAACATCGCCTCGGCCCCGCCCGTCACCATCACATCCGACATGCCCGCGCGGATGAACTGGAAGGCCTGCCCGATGGCATGGTTCGACGACGCGCAGGCCGTGGCGACGGTGAAGGACGGGCCCTTCAGGTTCCATTCCATCGACACATGGGCCGCGGCCGCGTTGTTCATCAGCTTCGGCACCACGAAGGGGTGCACCCGGTTCTTTCCGGCCTCGTAGACCGCGCGGTAATTTTCGTCCTGGGTGTTCAAACCGCCGCCCGACGTTCCCAGGATCACGCCGGACCGGGCGGCCAACTCGCCCGAGAACTCGAGCCCCGCCTGCCCGATGGCCTGCCGCGCCGCCAATAGCGCGAATTGCGTGTATCGGTCATAGAGCGCAATCTGCTGGCGGTTGAAATGGGCGGTCTCGTCATATTCCGCGACCTGCGCGCCGATGCGGATCGTCAGCCGGTCGGCGTCCCGCATCCGCAACTCGCCGATGGCGCTGCGCCCGCCCTGCATGGCCGCCTGGGTCTGCGCCACGTCCAGGCCCAGCGCGTTCACCGTGCCCGCGCCGGTGATCACGACACGGCGCGTCATCCCTTCTGCTCGTCCACCAGCCGATGCACGGCGCGCACGATGGCCCCGACCGAGGAATAGTCGAAATCGGATTTCTGCGGCTCGTTGGCGTTGAACGGCACTTGGATGTCGAACGCCTCCTCGATGGCGAAGATCGCCTCGACCAGGCCCATGGAATCGATCCCCAGATCCTCGGGCGTCATCTCGTCAGACACGTCCGGCGGATCGACCATCGCCTGCTCCGCCACGATCTCGTGCACCTTCGCCCGGATCTCCTCGGTCATTCCTGCCCCCTCATCAGTCTCGCCATCTGGCGCCGCAATTCCATCACCTGCTCCGTCAGGCGCGGCAAGCGCCGAAGCGCCTTATAGATGGACAGCGTCGTTTCCATCTCGACCGCCGGATGGCCCAGGATGACCTTGCCGTCCGGCACGGGCGAGAAGATCTTGGTCGCGCCCCCCGCGACCACGTCGCTGCCGATGGTGATGTTGTCGTTGACCCCGACCTGCCCGGCCAGGACGACACGGTCGCCGATCTTGGCACCGCCGGCCACGCCCACCATCGAGCAGATCAGGCAATCTTCCCCGATCCGATTGTTGTGCCCGATCATCACCAGGTTATCGATCTTGGTCCCCCGCCCGACGACCGTGTCGGCGACGGTGCCCCGGTCGATGGTGCTGTTCGCCCCCACTTCCACGTCGTCGCCCAGCCGCACGGCGCCCAGCGAATGGATCCGGACATGGGCCTGGGCCACCACCTCGCCGCTTTTGCCCAGGGTCCTGCGGACCCGTTCCACCGCCGATTCCTCGGGCGTGACATAGCTGAACCCGTCGCCGCCGATCACGGCCCCGGGCTGGCAGATCACCCGGTCGCCCAAGACGACCCCGTCCCCGATCACGACCCTCGGATGCAGCAGGACGTCGGCGCCCAGCTCCGCCCCGTCACCGATCACCACATGGGCACCGACCCTTGCATCCGCCCCGATCCGAGCGCCCGCGCCGATGACCGCGTAGGGGCCGATGGACACGCCCTGTCCGATCTCCACCCCGTCATCCACCATGGCCGTCGGATGGATCCCCGTCGGGATGCGCGGGCCGGCATCCAGGGCCGCCGTGATCCGCGCCATGGCAAGCCGGGCGCGCGGCACGGTCACCGCCCCGTCCAGGCCGAAATCGCGGTAATCGGCCCCGTCCCACAGGACCGCCACCCGCGCCCGGCCGCCCGACAGCGCCTTGCCCCAATCCGGCGACATCGCCAGGGCCAAATCGTCCGGCCCCGCCGACGACGGCTCGGCCGCCCGGGCGAAGGTCCGCGTCCCGTCCCCCTGGACCGGCCGCCCGAGCGCGTCGGCAATCTGCTGAAGTGTGAACATCTCGACCCCGGGGACGCTGTCCCCCGGGCATTTAGCTACCGGTCACCGGCAGCGCCACCCCGGCATCGCGCAGGGCCCGCAGCACCAAGCCGTCGCGCCCATACGGATCGCCGCGGTAATTCGCGCGCCCCGTCGGCGTGACCCAGGCGGACCAATAGACCAGGTGAACGCCCACCGGCTGCTCCAGATTCACGCGCCGCTCGCGCCCCGTGTTCAGGATCGACTGGAACTTCGCCTCCGGATCGGCCTCCTGCGGGGCCAGCAGGTGATAGGCCAATTCAAACGGGCGCCCGACCCGCACGCAGCCATGGGAGAAGGTGCGTACATCCCGTCCGAACAGGTTCTTGGCCGGCGTGTCGTGCAGATAGATGTTGTATTGGTTCGGGAACATGAACTTCACCCGACCCAGGGCGTTCCGTGGCCCCGGCGGCTGCTTCAAGCTGTAAGGGAAGTCGCGCGCCGTGTAGCGGTTGAAGTTGATGCGGTTCGGATTGACCCGACCGGACCGCGAATAGACCTCCAGATGCCGCGCGCCGCCCCGGCGCAGGGCCG
>JBCCCB010000355.1:0-4069 GCA_039033775.1 Pseudomonadota bacterium
CTTGGCAAGGTAATGCTCTACCCCTGAGCTACGCCCGCCCGCTTCGGTGTCGGTGAAATAGGAAAAGCGCCCGATGGGTGCAAGTGGAAATCCTCAATGAGCATGAGATGATCCAGCGTCGAACGGATCCGTCGTCAATCGCGAGACTTTGAGCATCGTGCTGCGTGAGGGTTATGCGCCTCAGTCCGCAAATCGCGCAAGTGCTGTGGCCGCTCGGTCGGAGGGGCCGCGGCGTCGATCTATGGATCGTCGTTTGGTTCTTCCTCGTTGGCCTTGACACCCGTGACCTTGAAGTTGTCGATCGCAAAGCTCTCGTTCAGGGCATTGCCGGTGGCGTTGGAGCCGAAGCCGAAATCGACGTTGGTGGTGGGGTTCTTAACTTTGATCGAGACCGCAATCCGCGAGTCGAGCGAGGAGGCGCCGACGACCATCGCGCCACCCAACTGAACGTTGTCTTCCAAAATCAGGGCCGAGACCTCGACTTCAAAATCGCCCGACGTATCGTGGGAATTGAAGACCGCATTTCCTTCCTGATCTTTCGTGACTGTGCCGACCTTTCGGCCATCGATGTAGATGAAACCTTCGTCGTTATCCTCGAAGTCGTCCATCGCATATAGATCGAAATCGAGGCTTACACTTTCGAGGTTTTCTTCGAGAGCGAACTGGCGCGTGACCTGCTCGGCACCGCCATTGGCGCCTTCGATGGGTCCCAGGACCGACCCGATCCCGAAGACTTCGCTGACCGTGGCGCCGTTCCAATCCCCAGTGTCGTTGAGGAAGCCGTCGTTGTAAATCAGCACCTGCCGACCATCGACCGGGTCGCCTTGGGCGGCTAGCTCCGCGCTGACGACGGAGGTCACAAGAGACAGGCCTGCAGACAACTCGCTGGCGGCGGCGATCGCAAGACCTGTCGCCGCTGCAGTCAGGACGACGTAGTCGACGGTAATCGCTCCGTCTTCGGCCGAGAGAAATCGGCTAAAATTTTTTCTGAACGCAGACATGACAGACCTCAGGCAGGGCTAATGAACAAGTATTAGCCCCCGGACTTGTCGGCAACGTGGCGGCTCGCTGTCAGCATTGGGGCGTTAGGACGCCCGATGGCGAACAGTCCGGGCCGGTCTCACCGGACCGTTGCGGCCCGGGCGACAGGCCCCCGTTATTCAAGCTCGACCAGCAGATCCTTGGCATCGATTTGGGCCCCTGGTGTGACGTGAACAGCCGCCACGGCCGCATTGCGTTCTGCATGTAGACCCGTTTCCATCTTCATGGCCTCGATGGTCAGCAGCAGATCGCCCTTTTTGACCTTGGCCCCGGTCCGTACCGCAATGCTGGCCACGACGCCCGGCATGGGCGCGCCCACATGATCCGGGTTTCCGGCTTCGGCCTTGGGCATCTTCATGGCGCTGCCCGCCACCCGGCGGTCGGCGACACGAATGGTGCGCGGTTGGCCGTTCAATTCGAAGAAGACCTTCCGCTGGCCATCCTCGTTGGTTTCGCTTTGCGCGACGCAGCGGATTTCCAGCGTGACCCCCGGGTCGATCTCGGCGGTGATTTCCTCGCCGGGTGTCATGCCATAGAAGAAAACCGGCGTGGGCAGGGTGCGGACCGGGCCGTAGCTGGCATGACGGTCGGCATAATCGGTGAAGACCTTCGAATACATCAGATAGCCATTGAGATCTTCGTCGTCGATTTCCATCCCGGTCTTCTGAGCCACCTCGGCCCGCGTCGCCTCCAGGTCGATGGCCTTCAGGTGCTTGCCCGGTCGGTCGGTCAGAGGTGTCTCGCCCTTCAGCGCTTTCTTTTGCAAGGCTTTGGGCCAGCCACCCGGTGGCTGACCCAGATTGCCCTTCATCATGTCAATCACGGAATCCGGGAAGCTGACCTCGGATTTCGGATCGACCACCTGATCGACTGTCAGGCCCTGGCTCACCATCATCAGGGCCATGTCGCCAACGACCTTGGACGACGGCGTGACCTTCACGATGTCGCCGAACATGCGGTTCACATCGGCATACATCTGGGCGACTTCGTGCCAGCGTTCCTCCAGGCCCATGGACCGGGCCTGGGCTTTGAGGTTGGTGAATTGGCCGCCCGGCATCTCGTGCAGATAGACTTCGGAGGACGGCGCCTGCATCCCGCTCTCGAAGGCGAGGTATTGGGCGCGCACGGCATCCCAATAGGCGTCGATGCGACGCACGGCGGCCATGTCGATCCCGGTGTCCCGCGGGTTGCCCTTCAGGGCCGAGACGATCGTGCCGAAGGTCGCTTGGGACGTGTTGCCCGAGAAGCTGTCCATGGCCACGTCGGCCGCATCCACGCCGGCCTCGGTCGCGGCCAGGATCGTAGCGCAGGCGATGCCGGCCGTGTCGTGGGTGTGGAAGTGGACCGGGAGGCCGATCTCGTCCTTCAGGGCCTTGATCAGCACCGTCGCGGCGGCGGGCTTCAACAGGCCGGCCATGTCCTTGAGGCCCAGGACATGGGCACCGGCGGCCTCCAGTTCCTTGGCCATGGCGACGTAATACTTCAGGTCGTATTTCGACCGGTCCGGATCCAGCAGATCGCCGGTATAGCAGACCGTGCCCTCGCAGACCTTCCCGGTTTCGATCACGGCGTCCATGGCGACGCGCATGTTCTCGACCCAGTTCAAGCTGTCGAAGACGCGGAAGACGTCGATGCCGGTCTCAGCGGCCTGACCGACAAAGGCCTGGACGACGTTGTCCGGATAGTTGGTGTAGCCGACCCCGTTCGAGCCGCGCAGCAGCATCTGGGTCAGCAGGTTGGGCATGGCCGCGCGCAAATCGCGCAGGCGCTGCCAGGGGCATTCCTGCAGGAAGCGGTAGGCCACGTCGAAGGTGGCGCCGCCCCAGCATTCGACGCTGAAGAGCTGGGGCAGGTTGGCCGCATAGGCGGGCGCCGCGCGGATCATGTCGATCGACCGCATGCGCGTGGCCAGCAGGGATTGGTGGCCGTCGCGCATGGTCGTGTCTGTCAGCAGCAGTTGCTCGCGCCCCAGCATCCACTCGGCCAGGCCCTTGGGTCCGGTCCGGTCCAGGATCTGCTTGGTTCCGTCGGGTGGCGCCTCCCGCATCTTTTCGGGCGCTTTCGGGGCGCGCAGATCGGCGGGCGGGCGCGGCCGGCCCTCGGTCTCGGGATGGCCGTTGACCGAAATGTCGGCGATGTAGGTCAGCAGCCGCGTGGCGCGGTCGCGACGGGGCGGGAAGTTGAAGAGCTCAGGCGTCTCGTCGATGAATTTCGTCGTGTATTCGTTCGACAGGAAAGTCGGGTGCTTCAGCAGGTTCTCGACGAAGGCGATGTTGGTGCTGACGCCCCGGATGCGGAATTCCCGCAGCGCCCGGTCCATTCGGCGGATGGCGGCTTCGGGCGTGGGGGCCCAGGCGGTGACCTTTTCGAGAAGCGAGTCGTAGTAGCGCGTGATCACCGCGCCTGAATAGGCCGTGCCGCCATCCAGGCGGATGCCCATGCCGGTGGCCGAGCGATAGGTCGTGATCCGCCCATAATCCGGAATGAAGTTGTTCTGCGGGTCCTCGGTCGTCACCCGGCATTGGATCGCGTGACCATCGAGTTTCACGTCGTACTGGGACGCGACGCCGGTTGCCTCGACCAGCGACTTGCCTTCGGCGATCATGATCTGGGCGCGCACGATGTCGATGCCAGTCACTTCCTCGGTGACGGTATGCTCGACCTGCACCCGTGGGTTCACTTCGATGAAATAGAAGTCGCCCGAATCCATATCCATCAGGAACTCGACCGTGCCCGCGCATTCGTAATTCACGTGCTCGCAGATCTTCTTGCCGAGCGCGCAGAGATGCTCGCTCTGGGTATCCGACAGATACGGGGCAGGGGCCCGCTCCACGACCTTCTGGTTGCGGCGCTGGACCGAACAATCGCGCTCGTAAAGGTGATAGATCGCGCCGTGGCTGTCGCCCAGACCTGCACCTCCACATGGCGGGCGCGCTGGATCATCTTCTCCAGGTAGCCCTCGCCATTGCCGAAGGCGGCCTCCGCTTCGCGACGGCCCGCGAGCACCAGCTCCTCCAGTTCGTCTTCC
>JBCCCB010000356.1:0-4069 GCA_039033775.1 Pseudomonadota bacterium
AAGCTCCAGCGCCAGGCGATGCGCCTCGGGCAATCGGTCGAGTTCCCACAGAAGATAGCCGATGTGAAAGGCGTCCCGGTGGCGGTAGGCGTTGAACAAGGTCTCGGGGATGCGGTCGGCATTGAGGTGGTAGAGCGCCACGTTTCGCCGCAGCGTCGGCGCCGGCCGCGCCGGCGCAGTGGCAAGCGCGACTTTGCCGCCATGCCCGGCGATGGCGGGGGACAGGCCCGCGCGGCCGGCGGCCTCAACGCTCATCCACAGGTTTTGGTGAAGCCCTGTATCCCCCTCCGTCAATCCGTGCAGCGTCAGCGCCGGCGCCTCAGGCCGAGCGTCGCCGGCGCCCGCAGGATGCCCAGGCTCCAACAAGGCGCTTAGGTCGGCGGCCCAGGGCGCCCGCCGCCAGGGCTGGCGAAACGCTTCGATAGAGGTCATCGGGGCGCGGAGCGCGAGGAGTAGCGTCAGCTCTAACACAGTGAGGTTTTCGGGGTCGTCGCCCAAGGGGCGGTGAAACCGCGCGGCGATATCGGGGTCCGCGACACCGGCGAGCAGGGGTTGGATCAAGCGTTGCGCGGGCGTCTCAGGCCGCGGCAAGGGGCGTGGCAAATAGGCGCGCGCCCGTCCGCCCTGGCCGCAAAGCCGCAGGTGTTGGACCAATTTCGGTGCCCCGCTGCCGGGGGCGAGGGCCAGGCATCGGTGGATGTGACCCGGGGCCGTCACCTCTGGCGACAGGCGCAGCACGCGCAACGTTTCGGTCAGCCATGGCGATGTCAGCCCCGGCGCCGTTTCCACCACCCGGGCCAAATCCTCGGCCAGAGCAGTGCCGCAGGCGGCCAGGTTTTGGGCCCGCTCGACAAAACGGGCAGCCATGCGCTGCCCCTCCGGCCGGGCGGCGAGGATCTGAAGAAAGGTCCGTTCTTCCGCGGCGATGGGGTTGACGGGGACGGTGGGGCGCCCGGTCAGTTCCGCCACGATGCTGCGGGCCGGGCGGCCAAAGGGCACGGGCCGCGCGCGGCCGCGCGTGGCAAGCTGCAGCGCCCGGGCCAGCGCGCCCTGCAAAAGCGCCGTGCCGCGCAGCCCGCCCCGGTCGCGCACGATCAGGACGCGGCGCGCCGGGCGCAAAGCCTGAAGCAGCAGCGGCAATCGATGGGTCCAATGGCGCGGTTGCCGGCCGCGCCCCGCCGCGCGCAGCAAGGCGCGCAGATACACCACCGCAACCGCACCTTCGGGCATCGCCCCGCCGGCATTGTCGAGATGCGCTTCGGCAAAGCTGCCGGGCACAACGCCGATTAGCCGCGGGCGCCACCCCGCCGCCGCAACGCCGGTCGCGATCTCGGCCGCGTGGCGGGGCATCTCGGCGCCGGTCAGGGCAAAGGCGCCGAACAGCCAAACCTCCGGCAAGGGCCGGTCGGGTTGGGGGAGAGCGGGTTCGGTCATGGCCGCAAACCTGAAGTCCCACGGTTAATTGCGGTTTAATCGCCGCGGCTCTCGCTCAACTTTTTTACCAAGTTCCGCGCCAACGCGTCATCGGCGCCGCCAGGGGGTTTTCAGACCGCCCCTTGCGTCCTACTTAGCCCATAGGCGGGTGCTGCTCTCTGCGTGATGAGGACAACATCCTAGTGGCCTTAAGTGTTCTTGAGGGAGCTGGCTCTGCTTCGGGTCGTGGCCTGACGCATCTGGCGCCCACCTGGTTTTCCAGGCTCTCAAGGATTTGACGCCTCCACGATTGCTGCGGGCCCGCCGCCTGACCGTATCGCGACGCGAGCCATGGATCTCGACAGGATAAAATCCGACCTTCGCCGGGACATGGCTGCACGGCGTAAGGCCGTGCATGGCGCTGTGGCGATCGAACCGGCGACGGCGGCGATGCTGAAATGGATCCGGGCCGCCGCTGGGGTCGAGGTGGTTTCGGGATACCTTCCCATCCGGTCCGAAATCGATCCGCGCCCGGCGATGTCGGTGCTGGTGGCGGAGGGATACGGCGTTTGTGTGCCCGTGGTGGAGGGGCCCGGTTTGGCGCTGTCGTTCCGCGCCTGGAAGCCCGACACTGCGCTGATCGCCGGCGCCTATGGCGCGGCGATCCCGGCAGAGGACCGCCCGCTGAAGCCCGATCTTCTGATGGTCCCGCTTCTTGCCTTCGATCCCGCCGGGTACCGCCTGGGCTATGGCGGCGGCTACTACGACCGGACGCTGGCCGCGCTGGCCGCCGGCGGCCGGGTGCGCAGCGTGGGCGTTGCCTATGAAGCGCAGGCGCTTGATGCCGTTCCGCGCGGCCCGTATGACCAACCCCTGGACGCCATCGTCACAGAAGCGCGCATCCGGCTGGTCTGACGCGATGACGCTTGCCAAGCGCGGGTTGCACGCCTAGCTGACGGGTGTATGAAAATCCTTTTTCTCGGTGACGTCGTTGGGCGCTCGGGCCGCGCGGCCGTTTTGGCGGCCCTGCCCGTGCTTCGGCGCGACTGGTCGCTCGACTTCATCATCGTGAACGGTGAGAACGCGTCGGCGGGCATGGGTCTTTCTGCCGCCCATGCGCGAGAGATGTTGGAGGCCGGGGCCGATTGCATCACCCTCGGCGATCATGCCTTCGACCAGAAGGACATGACAGCCCTGATCGCGGGGGAGCCGCGGATCCTGCGCCCCCTCAACTACGCCAAGACGGCACCTGGACAGGGCAGCCGGCTTTACACGCTTGGCAACGGCGACAAGGTGTTCGTGGCCCAGGTTCTGGGCCAGGTCTTTATGCGCCGGGCGTTCGAGGATCCGTTTGGGCAAATCGACGCCGCGCTCAAGACCGCGCCGCTGGGCGGGCTGGCGGCGGCAGTGATTGTCGATGTGCATGCCGAGGCGACGTCCGAGAAGATGGCGATGGGCCATTTCTGCGACGGACGCGCTTCGCTGGTTGTGGGGACGCACACCCATGTGCCGACGGCGGATGCGCAGATCCTGCCCGGCGGGACCGGGTATTTGACCGATGCGGGGATGTGCGGTGACTACAATTCGGTGATCGGTATGGATAAGGCAGAGCCGCTGGGGCGGTTTGTGACCGGGATGCCCAAAAATCGCTTCACGCCCGCGTTGGGCCCGGCGACCTTGGCCGGCGTTCTGGTGGAAACAGACCGCAAAACGGGCCAGGCCAAGCGCGTCACGCCCGTGCGCTACGGCGGCCGGCTTTCGCCCTCGGCGCCCCAGGGTGTCTAGGGCTTTGCGCCTTTGGGCCTGCGCTGACGCAAGCGTGTGCCTTGGCGCGACGCGCAAAACCGATGGGCGGGCCCGGTTGCCCGGACAATCGCCACGCGGATGGGCTAGGGCGGCCGGGTTTCGCCCTCAGCGGCGGAGGGCGCATGGTGTCTTCGGACCTGCGTTGACCGAAGTGTGCCTTGGCGCGACGCACAAAACCGATGGGCGGACGCGATTTTTCGGACAAGCGCTACGCGGATGGGCTATGGCGGTCGGCCTTCGTCCTCGGCGCCGATGGGCGCGTCGGGCGGGCGTACGCCTTTGGGCCTGCTTTGACGCAAGGGTGTGCCTTGGCGCGACGCACAAAACCGATGGGCGGACCCGGTTGCACGGACTAGCGCCATGCGCAAGAGCTATGGCGGTCGGCTTTCGCCCTCAGCGGCGGAGGGCGCATCGAGCCTTGCGCCTTTCGACCTGCGCTGACGCAACGGTGTGCTTTGGGAGCCCCTTCATTCCCAGGATCGGACCGAACCGTCGGGCGGCACTGCTGCGCCATGGCGTTGGGCGCACGCCGCCTGCGTAGAGAACAGTCGCGGGCCCGTTCGAATTTTTGCGCCCGCCCTGACTGCGGCAGACGCCCCGGCACCGTGCCCCAATCCGATGGGACGGCTCGGTCGTCGGACGGTGCTACCGTGAGCCTTGCCCGCGCGGTTTGACAAACCCCCTCGGCACGTGTGCGCGGAGAAGCTTCATCGGCGGCTGGGGGTTCGGCGCCCGGTTTTGGCGCCGCTGGCCTGCCCTCGCCCGATCAAAAACTGTGCGTTTGGCGGCCGTCACCCGCGCTTTATCCGCGTGGCGCCCGCTTTTCGCCGTCTTGCCCCGGCTCTTGGCA
>JBCCCB010000357.1:0-4059 GCA_039033775.1 Pseudomonadota bacterium
CTAGGGCGCCCACCGCAGGAAGTTTGCGATGATGCGGAGCCCGCTCTGCTGGCTCTTCTCAGGGTGGAACTGAGTGCCGACCACGTTGTTTCGCGCCACGATGGCCGTGACGTCGCCGCCATAGTCCACATGGGCCAGGCGGTCGGCCGGGTCGGCCATGACCATCGCATAGGAATGGACGAAATAGGCATGGTCGCCCGTGCCGACGCCCTCCAGAACAGGGTGGCTGCCCGTCACGATCAGGTCGTTCCAGCCCATATGGGGGACCTTCAGGGATGGGTCCGAGGGGGCGATCCGGTCGATCGTACCGGGGATCAGGCCGAAGCCGGCGACCTCTTCGTATTCGCGACCGATGGTGGCGAGCATCTGCATGCCGACGCAGATGCCTAAGAACGGCACGGCACGCCGCGTGACCGCCTCCAACACCGCCGCTTCCAGGCCGTCGATCCGTTGAAGCCCCCGGCGGCAGGCCGGGAAGGCGCCATCGCCCGGCAGCACGACCCGGTCGGCGCGGGCCACCACATCGGGGTCCGAGGTCACGACGATGGGGCCGGCGCCCCCTTCGGCCGCCATGCGCTCGAACGCCTTCTGAGCCGAGTGGAGGTTGCCGCTGTCATAGTCGATCAGGGCGCAGGTCACAGCACGCCCTTGGTGGAGGGGATCGCATCCGCCTTGCGCGGATCGGATTCCAGAGCGTCGCGCAGGGCCCGCGCGACGGCTTTGAAGCTGGCCTCGGCGATGTGGTGTGAGTTGATCCCGCGCAGGCCGTCCACATGCAAGGTGATCCCGCCATGGGTGGCCATGGCCTGGAAGAATTCCCTAACAAGTTCGGTGTCGAAGCCTTTGATATGACTTGCTGTCATGGTCACGTCCCAGCAGAGATACGGACGGCCCGATAGATCGAGCGCGGCGCGCACCAATGTGTCGTCCATGGGCAGAACGCACGACCCATAGCGGCGGATCCCGCGCTTGTCGCCCATGGCTGCCGTCAGGGCCTGGCCGAGTGCGATGCCCACATCTTCGACCGTATGGTGATCGTCGATATGCAGGTCGCCGTCGCACCGGACGGTCATGTCGATGAGGGCATGCCGGGCCAGTTGGTCCAGCATGTGATCGAAGAAGCCGACGCCGGTCTGATTGTTGTATGTTCCGGTCCCGTCCAGGTCGATTTGGACCGAGATATCGGTCTCGGCGGTCTTACGGGTGATCGTGGCTGTGCGCATCGTGTTGGTTCCTGGAGCCTGCTCCGCGCTTCCTTAGTCCAAGCGCTTCAGTCGGGGAAGGCTACCCTGCGCAGGCGTCCAGTTCGTCAACAAAACAACGGATTGGTGCGGCTTTTCACATGATGAAACGCAAGTCTGCCTCAATTTGAACAGAATTCGAAGCGATTTTGCGTCGATTACCAGAGGGCCGGAGAGCCCTGTTCAAGAAGGCGGGCAGTCCGCAAGCATGGCGACGAATACGATCCTCCGCTTCTACGAGGCAACGCCGGTCGGCGTGTTCAGCACGGCCATTGGCGGGACGGCGGAATGGACGGGTCCGGCCGCCACAACCGGGACCGCCATCGTCACCGACCCGGATAACGGCATTCTCGGCGATTTCTTGGCCGACGAATTCACCGGTGAGAACGCGACCGCCGACATCACCGTCGGCGCCACGACCTTCACCAATGCCAATATCGAATCCGAAGAATCCTGGCTTCTGCGGGATACGATCACCGGCGAATTGATCCGCCTGGTCGAGTTCAACGTGAACGTGGAGACGGCGAATTACACGCTAACCTCGGCGCCGCTGGTCCAGGGGCGCATCTACGAGACGGTCGAATACGACAGCAGCGTCACCATCGGCGAGGGCGTCGCGTTCCTCTATGAGGATGCAAACGACGCCGTGGTCGAAGGGACCGACGGAGACGATGTCATCGACCGGGACTATACCGGCGATCCGAACGGTGACGTGGTCGACGGCAACGATCTTTATGTCAGCGAGACAAGCCAGGAACGGTTTGAATGGCAGGTCTACGGTGACAATGCCGACCTGTCGGCGGGCGCGACCCAAAGTTTGAGCGGTGTCGATGTCACCGTCACGTCCAGCCTGCCTGCCGGGTCGACCTTCATCGGCAATTTCGACGATTTCAACGGCGGGACGCCCGACACGGTCTATGTTCCCCCTGGCACGGATTTCGATCCGAATTCGACGGCGCGCTTCTTCTCGAACGGGAATGCGACCAACACGACCCTGACAGTCGACTTCGACGCGGCCGCGGGGGGCGGCCGATCGACCGAGGTTCATAACGTCCAGTTCGTGATCAGCGACATCGACGGCGTGGTGAATGCCGCGAACAATTTCCAGGACATCATCACGGTCCGAGGCTTCGATGTCGATGGCAACGAGGTTGCCGTCGATATCAGCATTCTGGGCAATGACAGCCTGTCGGGCAACACGGTCACCGGCCTGATCGATTCCGACCAGCCGAACGAGGCGGCGGGCTCGATCCTGGTGACGGTGCCCGGGCCGGTCGAACGGATCGTGGTCGACTACGACAATGGCGGCGACACCCAGCAGGCCATCTTCTTCTCGGACATCGTCTTCGATGCGGTGACCGCACAGGGCAATGCCGACAGTATCGTCGCGGGCGACGGCAACGATAGTGTCTTCGCTGGGTCGGATGACGACACCGTCGATGGTGGCACGGGCAACGACACGCTGGAAGGTGGATCCGGCGACGACATCCTGAACGGGGGGGAAGGGGACGATTCCCTGCTGGGCGGATCCGGCTCCGACACGTTGGATGGCGGAGCAGGGGCCGACGTGCTGGAAGGCGGCGCGGGCAACGACAGCCTCGACGGCGGAACCGGAGACGATGACCTGGCCGGCGATGCCGGAGCCGATACGCTGATCGGCGGTGCGGGCGCCGACACTCTGGACGGCGGCGCCGGGAATGACAGTCTGGACGGCGGCGACGATGACGACAGTCTGATCGGCGGCAGCGGCGCGGACACCCTGATCGGAGACAGCGGCAACGACACCCTGGAAGGCGGTACCTCTGCCGACGTGCTGGACGGTGGCATTGGCGACGACAGCCTGGAAGGCGGCGGTGGCAGCGACGACTTGTTCGGTGGCCTTGGCGAAGACGTCCTGGATGGCGGCGGCGGCGCGGACGAGCTGTTTGGCGGCGACGATGACGACATCCTGACAGGCGGTGGCGGACAAGACACGTTGCAGGGCGATGCCGGCGATGACGTGCTGGATGGTGGCGACGGCTCCGACGTGTTGGAGGGTGGTCTGGGATCGGACACGTTGATCGCCGGCCGCGACGACACCGCCACGGGTGGCGACGGCGACGACCTCTTCGTGATCGACCCGACGGCAACTGGCAGCGGCACGATCTTTATCACCGGCGGCGAGGGGGACGAGACCCTTGGCGATACGCTCGATTTTGCGGGGCAGTTGGTCAATGGGTCGATCACCTTCACGAATACCGATGACGATGCGGGCGGGTTTTCCGGTACGGCCCTTTTGCAGGATGGAACGGTCGTCAACTTCGCCGAGATCGAGACGATCATCTGCTTCGCCGACGGCACGCGGATTGCGACGCCCCATGGCCCCCGTTCGGTGGAAAACCTCCGGGAGGGGGATCTGGTCCTGACGCGCGATGACGGGCCCCAGCCGCTTCGTTGGATCGGGGCCTGCCCGATCCGGCCAGCGGACGGTCAGGCGCCCATCCGGTTCGAGGCTGGGACCGTTGGCAACGACCGGCCCCTGCGGGTGTCGCCGCAGCATCGCATGATCGTACGCGGCTGGCGGGCCCAGATCCTCTTCGGGGAAGAGGAGGTGCTGGTTCCGGCCATATCCCTGGTCGACGGCCAGGGCGTCCGGCAAGAAGAACCGAAAAAGGTGACTTATCGTCACCTGCTCTGCGACACGCATCAAATCGTGTTCGCGGACGGGGCGGAGGCCGAGACGTTCCTGCCCGCGGCCTACGGATTGAAGGGGGTATCGGATTTCGATCGAGCGCGCCTTTTCCAGAACCGCCCGGACCTGCGCGCCGATCTGTCCGCC
>JBCCCB010000358.1:0-4032 GCA_039033775.1 Pseudomonadota bacterium
AGGCAGAACTTCAGCGACGACCCGGCGGACCGCATGTCCTTCACGTCATATTTGGCGATGTAGTCGTCGGTGGCCTGATCCCGATGGGATTTCGAGGCTACCACCATCAGCCCCGACATGTCCGGTATGGCCACCCGCAGGGGCGTACAGGCACCAAGTGCCTCTTTTTGAAACGGCCCGGCTTCTTCGACGGTCGTACCGTCCGCCTGGGTCCAGAACAGGCGTCCTTTCGCGGGGGCATAGACGACCCCGCGAACAGGCACGCTGCCTTCCACCCAGGCGATGTTCACCGTGAAATCGCCGCGGCGGTGAACGAATTCCTTCGTCCCGTCCAACGGATCCACGATGAAGAAGTCGCTGACGTCCTGCGCGTGGGTGGCCGATTGTTCTTCGGTGACCAAGGCCGCGCCCGGGAAGGCCGACCGAAGCCCGGCCGAGATCAGGGCGTCGGCCGCTTCGTCGGCGGCCGTCACCGGGCTGTCATCGGATTTGGGGCGGACATCGAAATCGTCGGATCCATAGATGTCCATGATCGCGTCACCCGCCTCCAGCGCCAGGCGCCGCAGCGTCACCATCATTTGGTCCAAATCCATCTCTATATCCCCTCAAAGGCGCGACAATACGGGGGCACCGCCCCCTTCGTCCCGCGCCGTCCTTATGGTATGGCCCCCTCACGGGGCAAGCGACCCATCGGCAGGAGGCGGCAATGTTCAGGATCGAGAGGCGGGAAACCGCTCTGACCCGGGCGTTCGCACTGGCCGAACTGATCTTCCACGCCACCGTCCGGCAATCGCGCAAGGGCTATGGCAACGGCGCCATGGCGCTAATCATGAACATCATGCAGACGGTGATCTTTGTGGCCGCCTTCTATGTGCTGTTCACCGTGCTGGGCATGCGCGGCAGTGCCATCCGCGGCGATTTCATCCTGTATCTGATGTCCGGCATCTTCCTGTTCATGACCCATATCAAGTCGATGGGCGCCGTCCTGGGATCCGAGGGACCGGCCTCGCCGATGATGAAACACGCCCCGATGAACACCGCCGTCGCCATCACGTCCTCGGCGCTGTCTGCGCTGTATCTTCAATCCTTGTCCATGCTGCTGGTGCTGTTCGCGGTCCACGTGGCCTGGCACCCGTTGGAGATCGACGATGCCGCTGGCGCGGGCCTGATGTTCCTGCTTGCATGGTTCACCGGCTGCGCCATCGGCATGTGCCTGCTGGCGCTGAAGCCCTGGTTTCCAAACTTCGTATCCATAATCAGTTCGATCTACAGCCGGGTGAACATGATCGCGTCGGGCAAGATGTTCGTGGCCAACAGCTTGCCGTCCTATCTGCTGCCGTTCTTCACCTGGAACCCGCTGTTCCACGCCATCGATCAGGCACGGGGCTATACCTTCATCAACTACAATCCCCACTACACCAGCTGGACCTACCCACTGATCGTCGGCATTGCGCTGATGATGGTCGGCCTTATGGGCGAATTCTACACCCGCAAACGCACCTCGCTGTCATGGTTCGCTGGGCGCTGACGGCGGTCCTTCTTGGGCTGATGGTCCTCCCCGCACGGGCCACCCAGGATGCCTGGCCGGCGCTCTACGACGTGGCCGGTGTTGCCGCGGACGACGTCCTCAACATCCGCGCCGCACCCAGTATAACGGCCGAGATCATCGGAACCCTGCCGCCCCACAGACGGCGCGTCGAAGTGATCCGGCCCAATGATCGGGAAAGCTGGGGCTTGGTGAACATCGGAGAGCGCACCGGATGGGTTTCGCTGCGCTATATGGCCCGTCGACCGGGGCAATGGCAGGGCGCCTTCCCCGCTCTCGCATCCTGCTTCGGGACCGAGCCGTTCTGGAGCCTGAATATCGACGGCATGACCGCCACATATTCGACGCCGGGGGAGGCGCTTGCCGGCGATGTCTCGGCCCGTCTCGCATCCTCGGCGCGGCGCGACCGTCACGGGCTGATGGCACGGTTCGGCCCCCGGACGATGTCGGCCATTGTCTCGTCCCGGGCCTGTGGCGACGGAATGTCCGATCGTGCCTACGGCATCGCCGTCGATGCTATCCTGGGGGACGAAGTCCTGTCAGGCTGCTGCAGCCTTTCGCGCTGATGCCGGCCTTTACGCAGACCCATCCGCCGCCGTGACGACCCGCAAGGTAAGGTTGATCCGTCCCGGCGCGTCCAAAAGGGTCGACGTGCCCTCGGCAATCCGATCCACGCCATGGTGGAGCAATCGCGCCGCTCCACCCATCACCAGCACGTCCCCGGACCGAAGCCACACGCTCTCGGTCTTGCCGCCCCGGTTCCGGTTGCCGATGCGGAACAGCGCGTCGTCGCCCAGCGAAATCGACAGAACCGGCTGATCGAAATCCGCCTCGTCCCTGTCTTGGTGCATCCCCATCCGGGCCCCCGGACCATACCAGTTCACGAGACAACATTCCGGCAGCCGCGCGTCGGGCACGACCCGGCGCCAGACATTCAGGATTCGGTCCGGAATCGGGGGCCAGGATCCGATATCGGGCCGGCCTGTCCCATAGCGGTAGCCGCCGCGATCGGCGATCCACCCGAACCGCCCCGCCGACGTCATCCGCACCGACATCGGCCCTCGCCGCGTCATCGGCGTCACGAAAGGGGCCGCGCGGGCAATATTCCGGACGTCATCCACAATCGCGCCCTGTTCGGCCCGCGACAGCAAGCTGTCGAACAGCCGAACCCCCCGAATGTCGCGCCTCGGAAAACCGTTCACGGAGTCTCCCTTCACATCCTTGCGAGGGTTTATCCCCCTCCCTATATACCGCCCGAACCGTGGGACGGGTCAGCCGCCCCGCATTCACCTGGGATGAGGATCGGGGGGCCTGACAGGACCCCGACCTAGAAGATCGCCAAGAGAGGACAAATCGAAATGGCAAAAGTCATCGGTATCGACCTCGGGACCACGAATTCCTGCGTCGCCATCATGGACGGGTCGCAGCCGCGTGTGATCGAGAATGCGGAAGGGGCCCGCACCACGCCCTCCATCGTCGGCTACACGGAATCCGAGCGTCTCGTGGGCCAGCCCGCCAAACGGCAGGCCGTCACCAACCCGGAAAACACCGTATTCGGCGTCAAGCGCTTGATCGGACGTCGCTTCGACGACGAGCATCTGGCCAAGGACAAGAAGAACCTCCCCTTCAACGTCGTGTCCGGTAACGGCGATGCCTGGGTCGAGGTCCGCGGTGAAAAGTACTCTCCCGCCCAAGTCAGCGCCCTGATCCTTCAGAAGATGAAGGAGACGGCCGAGAGCTATCTGGGCGAAGACGTCACGCAGGCCGTCATCACGGTGCCTGCCTATTTCAACGATGCCCAGCGTCAGGCCACCAAGGATGCGGGCAAGATCGCCGGCCTCGAAGTCCTGCGCATCATCAACGAGCCGACGGCGGCCGCGCTGGCCTACGGGCTCGACAAGGAAAGCTCTAAGACGATCGCGGTCTACGACCTGGGCGGCGGTACATTCGACGTGTCGATCTTGGAAATCGACGACGGCCTCTTCGAAGTAAAATCCACCAATGGGGACACGTTCCTGGGCGGCGAAGATTTCGACATGCGGATCGTCAACTACCTGGCCGACGAATTCAAAAAAGAGCACGGCACCGACCTGACGCAGGACAAAATGGCCCTGCAACGCCTGAAGGAAGCGGCCGAGAAGGCGAAGATCGAGCTGTCGTCCTCGTCCCAGACAGAGATCAACCAGCCGTTCATTTCCATGGGTTCCAATGGCCAGCCGCTGCACATGGTCATGAAGCTGACCCGTGCCAAGCTGGAAAGCCTGGTCGGCGACCTCATCAAGCAATCGCTCAAGCCATGCCAGGCCGCCCTAAAGGATGCGGGCCTGTCGAAGGACGATATCGATGAGGTGGTCCTGGTAGGCGGCATGACCCGCATGCCCAAGGTCATCGAAGAGGTGACCAAGTTCTTCGGCAAGGAACCCCATAAGGGCGTGAACCCCGACGAGGTCGTGGCCATGGGCGCCGCGATCCAGGCCGGTGTCCTG
>JBCCCB010000359.1:0-4013 GCA_039033775.1 Pseudomonadota bacterium
AGGGTTCGTTCCGTTTCGAGCATATAGTCGCGTGCGAGCGGGAGCGCGCCACCGCCGACAACCGCCTTGGTGATGCCCAGCGTCTCGCCCATCTCGTCCGCTTTTTCGAGGATGATCTTCAGGTAATCCGGCGTGCCCGCATAGGCCGTCACGCCCAGATCGGCCGCCGCCCGCACCTGGAGGTCGGTCTGCCCCGTCCCCGCGGGCACCACCACGGCGCCCACGGCGCGCGCGCCGTTCTCGAAGATGTGGCCCGCGGGCGTCAGGTGATAGCCGAAGCAGTTCTGCACGATATCGCTGGTCCCGATCCCGCAGGCATGCAGGAACCGCCCGATCCGCCACCAATCGCGGGTCACGCCGCCGGGTTCGTAGATCGGGCCGGGGGACTGGAAGATCTGCGCCACGTTCGACGCCCGTATGCCGCCGAAGGGACGCTGCGCCGCCTGCCATTCGGCCAGCTGCGACTTTCGCAGCACCGGGAGTTTCGCCAGATCGGTCAGCGACCCGATCTCCTCCGGCGAGAGCGACCCCGGCGCCGCGCTCACCTGGGCGACTTGCTTGCGCAACTCTTCCAGTTGCGCCGCCTCCCGCGCATCGGCGGACCGGGTCTCCAACTCGTCGTAATGGCTCATGGCACTCCCCAATAGGCGCGGGCGCCGTCGAAGCTCGGCGCGTGGAAACAGGGCACGCCCGCCGCCTCGATGGCGGCGATGGCGGCGGCATCGTCGTCGCCCACACCGGGCGCAGGCTCGCGCAGGGCCACGCCCTTGATCCGGCCGGGATGGCGGGCGATGGCGTCGCGGTAGACATGGGCATCGTGTTGCCCGCTATCGCCCATCAGATAGGCCGGCAGGTCCGGGTTCGCCGCCAATATCGCGTCGATGCCCCGGCCCTTATGGGTGCCGTGGCTGGCGCCGACGCCTTCCTCGGTGATCCCCAGATCGCGCAGGAACATCGGGCCGCGCGGCACGCCTTCGTGGCGGAACAAATCCTCCAGGAAGTTGTGCAGGTTCCAGGGCGAGGAGGAGACGTAGAAGACCGGGTTCGTCTGCCCGTCGGTCATCGCCTCCATCAACTCGATGGCGTCGTCATGGGCCTGCCGCGTCAGCGCCGAGCCGGTGAAGGTCGTCCACAGGTTCCGCGCCAGGCTGTGCGCCCCCGTCTCGACCATCGTGTCGTCGATGTCCGAGATCA
Source organism: Pseudomonadota bacterium (assembly GCA_039033775.1). GTDB lineage: Bacteria > Pseudomonadota > Alphaproteobacteria > Rhodobacterales > Rhodobacteraceae > Jannaschia. The sequence goes on from JBCCCB010000359.1 coordinate 1,195, forward strand.
TCATGTACGCCGCCGCCGGCCCCGGAATGCGGGCGTGGCAGGGCACCGGATCCTGCCCTTCGATCCCGATATCGATCGTCGCCCAGCCGGGCTCGAACTCGCCGGGCACGGTCAGGCGCACATAGCCTTCCGCATCCGAGAGGGCGGTCACCCCGCCGCCGGTCACCGCCACGCCCTGCACCTCGTCGGTGATGAACAGGTTCGCCATCTGTCGCAGGTTCATCCACTTGGATTGCTCCGGATACGGCTCGACCCGGCGCAGATGGGACAGCACACGACCGCGCAGCACGACGCCCTCGGGCGTCGCATAACCCAAATAGGGGTCGAGCACGGGGGCATCGTCGTCCCGGTCTCCGATCTTTTCCAGACCGCGTTCGACCAGTCGGGCGGCGCGCAGGGCAAGGGGTTTCAGCATCGGGACCTCCGTGTTCTGTCGAAGGTCAACGGCCGGGGCGGGGATGGGTTGCCGCTCATGCCAGCCGCAGCCGCAGGGGCGCGCCGGTCAGGCGCTCGATCTCGCCCCGCACTTCCATCTCCAGCCGCACGGTGGTCATGTGCCAGCCGAGCGCGCCCAGCTCGGCGCGCTGCTCATCGGTCAGGTGGAAACCCGCCCTCGTCGCGATATCCGCAGCCTTGACCTCACCCTCCGCCAGCACAGTCTGGATCGCCTCCCTGCACGCCTCGTATTTCCAAGCGGGGATGTTGGTGGCGCTGGTCCCGGTGGGCGTGCGGCAGGGGATACGCTCGATCATGCGGCCAACGGATAGGTGGCGAGCGGCTCATAAAGCGGCCCATCCGGCGTCAGCGTCGAGGACCAGAGCGTGACGCCGCTGGCCATCTGCGGCGCCATCTCCGGCGGGCCCAGCCGGGTCAGCGCCGCCGGCAACCGCCCGGCATCCGGCGGGGCCGAGGACGAAAACCGCAGGAGCGTCACATGCGGCCGAAACCGCTCCCGCGCGAGCGGGATGCCCGCCGCCTGCGCCGCTCGGCGCACCCCATCGCGCAGCGCGGTCAGCGCGGGGTCGGGCGCCAGGTCCAATACGACCGCCCGGGGCCGGGTCGATCCCAGCAACGCGAAGGCCAAAGGCCGCAACGTCGCGGCGGGCAGGGGCCGCGCCTCCAACCCCTCATGCAGCGCCTCCAACCGCGCCTCGGGCTGGTCGTCCAGGAAGGCCAGCGTCAGGTGCAGGTCTTCGGCATCCACTTTCCGCCCGCCGGGCACCGCCCCCTGCGCCCGGATCAACGGCGCGATCCATGGCTCGGGGACGGGGAGGCCGACGAAGGCTCTCATGACTTGGCCTCCAATCGTTTTCCGATGCGCCGATCCAACTCCTTTAGGATGTAGTCTTCGCTCTTGGACGTCACGACCTCCTGATTTTCGATCAACCAGTCAGCGGTCCATTCCCGATCGTCATCCGTCTCGAAGTCGTCGTCGTAGAACTTGATCGCCAGCGCTTCTGCAACAGCGGTGGCTCTGTCTGGATCGGTTCCTATGAAGGCTTTGAAAACCGATAGGTCCGTGCCGGCAATGATGATTTCCTCGTCCTGATCCAGGAACTGAAGCCCCTCCCTGTACCAAGCCTCCAGCAACTCCAGGTCGATGTCCGGAAGCCCATAGGACGACCCGGATGGCGACCCGCCGCAATGGGGGCAAGACGTATCGATCTTCAGGCTGTCAAGGAAGGCTGCCTCGTACTTGGTCAGCGGGCGGACATAATCGCGCTTGCATGTGCCGCACGTCCCGTTGAAGTCCAGCCCGGCCATCAGATCTCACTCCGCGTGGCGCTTTCATGGATGAGCGCGGCGTGTCCTGCACCTTCTCGCCCACCCGGCACGGCCCCCTGCGCCCGGATCAACGGCGCGATCCACGGCTCGGGGACGGGGAGGCCGATGAAGGCTCTCATGACGCTGTCCCGTCGAAGGCGGCTTGCAGGCGGGGCATGTCCAGCTTGTCCATTTCCATCATCGCCCCGAAGGCCCGCCCAACGGCCTCCCGGTCGTCGGAGGCCGCCAACCGCATCCAGGCGTCGGGCACGATCTGCCAAGACATGCCGAACCGGTCGATCAGCCAGCCGCAGCGGCCCGGCGTCCCGCCCTGGCATAACGCGGCCCAAAGCCGGTCGGTCTCGTCCTGGCTGCCCGTCCGCCAGACGATGGAGGCCGCTTCATTCAGCTTGTAATGGGGGCCGCCATTCAAGGCCTGGAAGGGCGCGCCATCCAACGCGAACTCCACCAGCATCGGCACATCGCCAGGGCCGGGCAGGGTGCCCGTGATCCGCGAATTGGGCAGCAGGTCGCAATAGGTTTCCGCCGCCTCGTGGCCATTGCCGTCGAACCAGAGGCAGGTGGCGGCTCTCATGGGGCCACCGGTCCGCGTTGGGCCCACCTCCGATCGGCCGGAGGTGCAATTCGCGTCGACGCGAATTGGGTCGCCGGGTGCGCGGCGACGGTCACGCCAACCACCGCTTCCGCCGCCGATAGCTTCGCACGTCGCGGAACGACTTCCGGCCTTCCTCGGACATGCCGAGGTAGAACTCCTTCACATCCGGGTTCTCGCGCAGGTCGGCGGCGGGGCCGTCCATCACCACGCGGCCCGACTCCAGGATATACCCGTAATGGGCGAAGCGCAGGGCCACGTTGGTGTTCTGCTCGGCCAGCAGGAACGACACACCCTGCTCCTCGTTCAGCGACTTCACGATCCCGAAGATTTCCTCCACCAGCTGCGGCGCCAGCCCCATGCTCGGCTCGTCCAGGCGACCATTTTATCAGTTTCCCAATCCTGAAAGCCTATGCCGAAAAGTACGGCCCGATGTCTTTGG
>JBCCCB010000360.1:0-3966 GCA_039033775.1 Pseudomonadota bacterium
CCTTGGTCGTTCGCAACACCGCCGCCAACGCGCATCGCGAGGCGGACATCGCGACCCAGGAGCGCCGGATCGCGATCCAGGCGCAGATCGAAGAGATCGAACGCGAGCAACTGGCCGTGTTGGACCGCATCCTCGATGCGCAGACATCCCTCGGGGGCCAGGGCATCCCGGAGATGGTCACGTCGCTGGAGGACGGGGACGGCGATCCCGACGCCTCGGCCGATGCGCTCTACGATCCGGTCGATCCGAACCTCGCCGGGGACCAGATGTTCGGCGATGCCGCCCTGAACATCGAACAGCTCATCATTCAGGTGGCGAAGGACACCCATGGCTATGCCGGAGTGGGTGTAGCCGGTCTATCGGTCGTCCAGTGGCGGTGTCTCCTTCAGGCGCTCATCTGGCAGGAAAGCCGCTTCACGATCGGCGCGCGCTCGCCCGTGGGGGCTTTCGGCCTGACGCAGATCATGCCGGGCACGGCCTCGGATCTCGGCATCAATCCGGAATACTACGACAGCCCCTACATCCAGGTCGAAGGCGGCGCGCGCTATCTGTCGCGGATGTTGGCGATGTTCGACGGGAACATCATCTATGCGCTCGGGGCCTACAATGCGGGGCCGGGCAGGATCATCGAGTATTCCGGGGTGCCGCCCTTCCAAGAGACGCAGCACTACGTCCAGGTCATCCCGCAGAAATACAACGACTACCTCGCGCGCGTGGGCGGGATCGACGCGCTCGGGACCATCGAACCGGCCCTGATGGCGAATTCGGCCCTCTCTTTGAGCGGCGCCGGTGCCAGCTTATACGGCAACAATTCGATGGCTGGGGTCCGGATGGCCGCCCAGCGGATCCGGGGGATCGTGCAGCGCATCGGCACCACGACCGACCTTCAAGAGTCGATGGCGCTCAACACCTACGCGCGGGCCGAACTGGTCCGTCTGATCGCGGCCCGGACCCGCCTGCTCGCGTCCCGCACCAAGCCGCTCAGCGCCGAACATCTCGCCCTCGCAGCGGCCCAGCTCCGGGAACGGGACTTCATGGACTTCACCTTGGAGGAAATCGACCGATGAGACGTCTCTTCACCCGCCCTCTTCGCGCCGCGGCCGTCGCGATCCTCCTGGGCCCCGGCGCCGTTGTCCCGGCCACCGCGCAGGGCGTGCCCACGGTGGACGCCCAGAACATCGCGCAGGAAATCCAGCAACTCCGCCAGATGCTCACCGATGAGGTCCTGCAGAACGAGCAGATCACCCAGCTTCTCGCGCAGCTCGACACCCTGCGCGCCCAATATGCCCAGCTTCAGGAGACCTATGCGGCCCTGACGGGCGTAATGGAGCTGCCCCAGGTCATCCAGACGACGATGGAAGCCGAGTTGAACGGCCTCCTCGATCAAGAATTCGGGGACATTCTCGGCACGGTCGATGCGATCAAGTCCGGCGACTGGTCGCGCCTGTCGGGCAGCGGCTCCAGCGAGATCCGCACGCAGATGGAGCGGGTCCTGGCGGAAGCCGGCTTCGATGAGGACACGCTGTCGGAGATGGCGTCGAGCGGGACGCCGGGGGCCGAACGCACGGCCCAGGCCGCGACGACGGGCGCGGTGACGTCGGCCGCCGCGCAGAACAGCTACGCGGATGCCGGCCAGTCGCTCGAACGGGTAGACCGTCTCGTCGGCATGATCGGCGACATGGAGGAGCTGAAGGACAGCGTGGATCTCAACACCCGCGTCACGGCCGAGTTGGCGATCGCCATGGTGGCGATGTGGCAACTCGAGGCCGTGCAGACGGTCGGGGCCGGACAGATGGGCGTGATCGACGCGGCCACCATCGCCGAGGAGCAACGGTTCATGGACTTCACCCTGCCGACCCTCTCGGCGGACTGAACCAGTGAGACAGGGGGCGGACCCGTGAAGCACGAAGCGGAGATCGTGGAAGAGGAGCTGATCTACGGCGCCCGCCGCCGGGAACGGCTCTGGCAGATGATCGGCCTCGGCGGGATGGTCTTCGGGATCGTCGGGTGCCTCGCAGCCGCGTCCGTGGCCATCCTCGATGTCGATCCGCCCCCCGTCGTCGTCCCCTATGACCCCGAGACGGGAATGGCCCTTCCGAATGCGTCGGTCGGGGCCAGTACGATCACGGCCAATGAGGCGGTCATCGAGTCCATGGTCTTCCGCTACGTGGTGGATCGCGAGACCTACAACCAGCTCGACAACGACGTTCGGGTCCGGAGCATCCTCGAGCGGTCAGATGGGGCGGCCGAAGCGTCCCTTCGCCAGCTCTGGGACAGTGGAAACCCGAACTATCCCCCCAATGTCTACGGCCCCCAGGGCCGTCTCGACGTGGAAGTGCTGTCGATCCAGCGCATCGGAACCAACCGGGCACAGGCGCGGATCCGCAAGCGCCTCTCATCGCCCCAGGGCGTCCAGAACGGCTTCTTCACGGCCACGATGCTCTTCGAGTTCCGGCCCGAGGAGCGCCGTCAGATCGACGAGGTCTGGACCAATCCCTTCGGGTTCACCGTCACCGAGTATTCGATCCGCTCCGATCGGAGGGAGAACTGAGATGAAGGTATTGACCACCTCCGTCGCCGTCATCTTGACCCTCGGCAGTCTCTCGGCCAATGCGGAAGCCATTCCGCGTGCAGGCCCCAACGATCAGCGCGTCCGCGTCGCGACCTATCAGGAGGGCCAGGTCTATCGCCTCCAGGTTAGCCTGACGCATGTGACCTCGGTGGAGTTCGGCGCGGGAGAGACGATCCGGTCCATCATCGCGGGCGATACGGAAGGTTTTGCACTCGACGGGGTGCCTGGCGGGCGGGCCTTCGCGATCAAGCCGAGCGCGAGCGGGGTCCGCACCAACATCACGGTCTACACCAACCGCCGCAGCTACTATTTCGACGTGACGGAAGCCTCTTCGCCGACCTTCTACGTGGTCCAGTTTCGTTATCCGCAGGAGGCGGCGGCGCGACGCGTGGCGGCGGTGGCGCAGCAGGCTCCGAACTTCAACTATGCCGCCTCGACCAACACGGATTTCACGCCCATATCGGTCTGGGACGACGGGACCTTCACCTACTTCCGCTTCGCCCGAAACGCCCCGGTGCCGGCGATCTTCCGACACCGGAACGGGCGGGAGCGGACGGTCAACTCGCAGCAGGTCGAAGACGGCGTGCTGCGGGTCTCCGGCGTCAACCGGGAATGGGTCCTGCGCCTCGGCGAGGAGGTCGTCTGCATCATGCGGACCGCCGGCGGCATCACCAACCAGCAGGTCGCGGCCGCGACGCCGGGAGGCGCCTTCAAATGAGCGACATCAGCAACCAGTCGATCGAGCAACGCCTGAAGGACCTCGAAGCCGGCCAGGACGACGGCCGGCGCGGGGGCGATCGCCCGAATCCGCTCGTCGCCATCTTGGGCATCCTCCTCCTCTGCGGTGTCGGGGCCGCCGCCTACTTGGCGCTTCAGGAAGAAGCCGAAATCCCGATGCCCACGGCAACCCCGGACGAATTCCAGACGGACGGAAGCGACTTTGGGGACGTCGAGCCCACGTTCCCGGCGCCTACGCCGGCGCCACAGGTCGAGATCGTGGAGGCGCCGACGCCGGAGCCGAATGCGGAGCTTCTGGCGCAGCTCGAAGCTCTCCAGGCGCAGATCGAGGCGCTGCAGAACGCGCCGGAGCCGGTCGCCGAAGAGGATACCGCGGCCGCAGAGGCGATCGAGGCCCTGACGGCGCAGATCTCGGCGCTGCAAGAGTCTTCGGAAGACGCGCAGTCGGCGTTCCAGGACGAGTTGGCGCAGCGCGAACGCGAGCTGCAGCAGCTTCGCATGGACCTCGAACTGGCGGGGTAATACCCCCGATTTTGCGGGGGCTTGGTCGTAGAATTTACGCGGCCATCTTCAGTTTCTGGACGGGTGTCATCCCGCCGTTGCCCATGTTTGGGCGTTCATGGTTGTAAGACCAGAGCCATTCGGTGGCAATCTGC
>JBCCCB010000361.1:0-3962 GCA_039033775.1 Pseudomonadota bacterium
CCCGCCCCAATGTGATCACATACGAAAGATGTGTGATCACACTCGCCGCTTTTTCCTCCCTCTTTCCATCAAATCGGACTGTTTTCGGTTCCCCCAGGGGTATCGCCCGTGTCAAGCCGGAGCTTGACCCACCTAGAACGTCCGGGAACACGATTCATGAACATCCACGAATACCAGGCCAAGGCCCTCCTGCGCGATTACGGCGCGCCTGTCAGCGACGGCGTCCCGGTGACGAAATCGGCCGATGCAAAAGACGCCGCAAATCAACTCGATGGTCCGCTCTGGGTGGTGAAGGCGCAAATCCATGCCGGCGGCCGCGGCAAGGGCAAGTTCAAGGAAGCCGATGCCGGCGACAAGGGCGGCGTGCGCATCGCCAAGTCGGTGGAAGAGGCAGAGGGCCACGCCAAGGCGATGCTGGGCCGCACCCTGGTCACCCACCAGACGGGCCCGGCGGGCAAGGTCGTGAACCGGGTCTACATCGAAGACGGCTCCGACATTGCGCGCGAGCTCTACCTCGCCTTGCTGGTCGACCGGCAGACCAGCCGCATCGGCTTCGTCTGCTCGACCGAGGGCGGCATGGATATCGAAGAGGTCGCCGCCTCGACCCCCGACAAGATCGTCAGCTTCAGCGTCGATCCGGCCACCGGCTACATGCCCTATCACGGCCGCCGCGTGGCCTTCGCGCTGGGCCTCGAAGGCCCCCAGGTGAAGCAATGCGTGGCGTTGATGGGCAAGCTCTATGCCGCCTTCACCGAGAAGGACATGGAGATGCTGGAAATCAACCCGCTGATCGTGACCGATGCGGGCGACCTCAAGGTGCTGGATGCGAAGGTCGGCTTCGACGGCAATGCCATCTATCGCCACCATGACATCGCCGCCCTGCGGGACGAGACGGAAGAAGACCCGAAAGAACTCGCCGCGTCCAAGTTCGACCTGAACTACATCGCCTTGGATGGCGAGATCGGCTGCATGGTCAACGGCGCGGGCCTCGCCATGGCGACAATGGACATCATCAAGCTCTATGGGGCTGAACCCGCCAACTTCCTGGACGTGGGCGGCGGTGCCACGAAAGAGAAGGTGACCGAGGCCTTCAAGATCATCACCTCGGACCCGCAGGTGAAAGGCATCCTGGTCAACATCTTCGGTGGCATCATGCGCTGCGACGTCATCGCCGAGGGCGTGGTCGCGGCCGTCAAGGAAGTCGGGTTGCAGGTGCCCCTGGTGGTGCGCCTGGAAGGGACGAATGTCGAGAAGGGCAAGGAGATCATCAACAATTCCGGCTTGAACGTCATCGCCGCCGACGACCTGAAGGACGGCGCCCAGAAGATCGTGCAGGCGGTGAAGGGGTGAGCGGTAGGCCACTGCAAGGGAAAAGAGAAAGACTGAGGGCTTATTTCGTGCTCGTGACAGCTATTCTCCAGGCAGGCTTCCGAGGCCGGGTTAAGAGGGGTGCTTCCAAAAGAGCAACGATATCCCCCTTTTTTCGGAGAGACGAGATTGTAAGGCGTCTGTCTAGAATGGTTGCTCTGCCTCTGACACTCGCCCTAACGGCTTGTGTCAGCAGCGACAGGGCGTCAACGGCGTCCGTCAGTTCGCCAACAACGACGCAGGACTATCTCGCACTCTTTCAATCAGCCTGCATCGAGTCGGATGCGATAAGATCGGATGCGAGAGCCCGACTGGAAGACGCTGGTTATAGCCAACCAAGTGCCTTGCGGAACGCTCTGCTGCTTGCCAACAGGCAGACGGGGACAAATGCGCTTTTGTCCAATCTCGAGTTTCCTGGCGCGACGGGTCGGATGTGTAGCCTTGGAATACCTTTTTCTCGGCAACCCAACCCAACTGAAATCCAGGACATCGTCGCGAACCGTGCCTTTGGAGAAAGCGCCCGGATAGTGCCCACCGTGGGTCTTCCTGGCCGGGGCATCGACAGACCGACTGGGTCGGCGGTTATCTGGACCCAGCAAACCCGGGACCCAAGGACGGGGGCCTTCTTGCTGATCCTGAATTATGAAATCAGCAGCGCGGCTTTGTCATGATATCCTATTCGATCCGTTCCTCCCGATCGCGTTCATCGAAGACGGATATCTGGAGAGAGACGCTTCGGAACTCTCGATGGAGATGCTTCAAAGGCTTCTTGATGAGCTTTTGTCTGCTGGCCTTCGCTTCTCTCTCCGCCTGCAACTTCCACAACGCCGGCACCGTCGGCGGCCCCACGGCCGAACAAGGCTGGTCGCTCGACCTCGATCCATTCGGCGCCGAAGTCGAATGATCCGGCATGCGGCCCCCTTCTTCGCCGCCCTGCCAGCCGTGGCCGATCCGGTCGCGGCGACGCAGGCCTTCGCGGCCCATTGCTTCTCGCCCTTCCTGACGGCGGCGCGCGCGTCCGAGGTCCTGCCCGCGCGCCACGACTTCTACGACCTTGATCCCTTTTCCGACGTCGCCCCCTCGCCGGCGAAGACTGAGATCACCGAAGGTACGGACCGCCGCTGCGAAGTGGCTCTAGATGGTGAATACGGCGCGGCGGCCGCAGGCGTGGCAACAGCCGCTCTCGCTGCCGAAGGTATCACCCGCGATGCGCCGCTGCCGACCACACATACGGACACCGTCCTGCCTGGCACGACCCTCTTGGCCGCCCGCTTCCTCAATCCCACCCGCATCGCCGTCGTCCATACCGGCACCCGTCCTGGCCCCAACGGGCCCGAGACCTTCCTCTACGTCGAACGCCTCACCCCTGAAGCCAGCCGCGAGGCGATCCGATGATCCGTATGCTCCTGCCCCTCGCCCTGCTTCTGGCAGGTTGCGTCCAGACGTCGACCAACGGCTTCAGCGCCGGCGAGGCCAATATCGCCGCCCAGCGCATGCGCTTCGCGGTCGAAGCCGTGTGCCTCAACAACGACACCCGCCGCACCCAGGACCGCGCCGCCCGGGCGCTGAACTTTCCCATCCGCGAGCGCACCGGGAACGCCGTCGTCTACGCCAATCCCGGCACCCTGACCTTTCTGCGGATCGGCCCTGCCCCCGAACAGGCGATCACCACCGATGACGGGCGCACGGTGATCCGCGGCAGCGGTTGCTCGGTCGGCTCGCCCGCCGTGGGCCGGGCCCTGGCCGAGCGCCTGGCCGGTGAAGTCCTGGCCCCGCGCTTCGTCGACGGCAGCGACACGTTGCGCGCGCCCATCGCGGCGGGCCGCAATTCCGAAGGCGGCATCGGGTTCTTCTTCGAAGGCCTCAGCGTCACGCTGCCGCCCGCCGTCACCACCTTCACCGATCCGCAAACGGGGGAAGGCATCGCCTTCGAACATCCCGTGATCCTGATCGTCCATAATTGACTTAAAACGACCCCCGGAGACGACCCCATGGCCATCCTTATCGACGAAACCACCAAGGTGATTTGCCAGGGCTTCACCGGCTCTCAAGGCACGTTCCACAGCGAACAGGCCATCGCCTACGGCACCCAGATGGTCGGCGGCGTCACGCCCGGAAAGGGCGGCATGACCCATCTGGACCTGCCCGTCTTCGACAGCTGCCACGAGGCGGTCGCCAAGACGGGCGCCGATGCTTCCGTGATCTACGTGCCGCCGCCCTTTGCCGCCGATTCCATCCTGGAGGCCATCGACGCCGAAATCCCCCTGGTCGTCTGCATCACCGAGGGCATCCCGGTGCTCGACATGATGAAGGTGAAGCGCGCGCTCGACGGCTCCAAGACGCGGCTGATCGGGCCGAACTGCCCTGGGGTCATCACGCCGGACGCCTGCAAGATCGGCATCATGCCGGGCCATATCCACAAGCGCGGCTCGGTCGGCGTCGTCAGCCGCTCCGGCACGCTGACCTACGAGGCCGTCAAGCAGACCGCCGATCTGGGCCTGGGCCAGTCCACCGCCGTCGGCATCGGCGGCGACCCGATCAAGGGGACCGAGCATATCGACGTGCTCGAGATGTTCCTGGCCGATGACGAGACG
>JBCCCB010000362.1:0-3926 GCA_039033775.1 Pseudomonadota bacterium
ATGGCAAAATGCTGACAAAATGAGGCTTTTGGCACCTAAAGATAGGGTGCTTTTCAGGCGTCGTGAGAGTGAATTTGCGGGGCCTGGCGGGGGAGGGTGTCTCCGAGGGAGCCGATTTAGCGCCTTGGCATTCTCATGCTCTAAGCCCAGATTGATCCCCGCACGGATCATCGCTTTTTGATCGCTCTCACTTCCCTTCGAGATTTTCCTACTCATATGATCCGCTTGACGTTACAGTAGTGCTGCTGACCGCGTGCCGGTCTATAGGTGGTGCACCTGATGGCTGCTGATTTGGGGGGATCCAGGATTGTTGGACCAGGTTTTGTGGTTTAGACCACCCTGAGCCCTCAATTCAGTGGCACTGCTTTGTGACCATGACAATAGTTAAGATCATGAACTTGTCAGTTTGTCCAGGGTCTGCAAGTCAGAGGTGGAGCAGTAAAGGCTGAGAATGTGACATTCAGAAACATTGCCATGGGTTCTGTGAGGTGCACAGGTAAAACATTCAGTTCCTGAGTGGAAGTCATAAGGAAGTGAATGCCCAAGAGTCCAGGGAACTAAGAGTCCAACAAAACAGTACAGGATCCTGATGAGAGGTAGCTGACCAAACAGAGACTTAGAGAGTGAAGCGGGACTGCTCGCCGAATGGGCCTTCGGATGCGTTGATCTGGGAGGCATCGACTTCCTCGTCTTGTCCGATCTCGTCGACGTGAATGAGATCAAACTCGCCGGAAGGGAACTCCGAGGGCTCGATGGCGGCGATGCCCGTCAGCTGGGCGATGCTGTCTTGTTCCTCGGCGGGCATGGACTCCTTGAAGACCAGCAAGGACTTCAGCTGGACACCCGCCAGATCGAGGCCGTGCTGCCCGAGTGACCCTGCTCCTCGGCTCCGAGATCTATCGCGGCTCCAGCTACGGCAAATGGCACCCCCTGCGCGTGCCCCGCGTCTCGACGGTTCTGGATCTGGCCCGCGCGCTCGGCTGGCTTCCACCCGCGCAATTCCGCGCCTCGCCCCGCGCAAAGCCCGCCGCCCTCTCCCTCTGGCATACGCCCGACTACATCCAGGCGTTGTCCCGCGCCGAAGAAACCGGCACGGTCGATGAAGCGACCCGCACGCGCCACGGCCTCGGCACCCTCTCGAACCCAATCTTCCCCGAAATGTACCGCCGCCCCGCCACCGGCGCGGGGGCCTCGCTCCTGGCCGGCCAACTCCTCCGCGATGGCGGCCGCATCCACAATCCCGGCGGCGGCACCCATCACGGCATGCCCGACCGGGCGGCGGGCTTCTGCTACCTGAACGACGCGGTCCTCGGCATCCTGTCGCTGCGCCGCAACGGCGCCCGGCGCATCGCCTATGTGGACATCGACGCGCATCACATGGACGGGGTCGAACACGCCTTCGCGGACGATCCAGACACGCTGCTGATCTCCACCCACGAGGAGAAGCGCTGGCCTTTCACCGGCGCCCTAAGCGACCAGGGCCTCGGCCAAGTCTTCAACCTCCCCCTGCCGCGCGGCCTCAATGACAGCGAATTCGCCCTGGCCCGCGACCGCCTCATCCTGCCTGCGGTCGAGACCTTCGCCCCCGACGCCCTGGTGATCCAAAGCGGCGCCGACGCGGTCGACGAAGACCCCCTCTCCCGCCTGGCCCTGTCCAACAACGCCCATTGGGACACGATCGCGGCCCTCCTGCCGCTGGCGCCCCGCATCCTCCTGCTGGGCGGGGGCGGCTACAACCCGTGGTCCGTGGGCCGCCTCTGGACCGGCAACTGGGCTATCTTGTCGGGCCGCGACATTCCCGACCGCTTGCCGCCCGAGGCCGAAGCCGTCCTCCGCGCCCTGCGCTTCGACGGCAATTCCCGCGGCCGCAACCCGCCCGAGCACTGGTTCACCACCCTTCGCGACGCGCCCCGGCCCGGCCCCGTCCGGCCCGAGGTCTCGGATCGTGTCGACGCCTTAACCGCCCGGATCCGAGCGATGCCGGATCGCCCCGTCTGACTCAAACGCACGCCCGGCTGAACCTTTTCGCCCCTTGCCGCGTTCCCCAAGCGAACCAATCGCGGAGACTTCGGACATGTCGGACTATTCCTGGGCCATTCCGGTCATGCGCGCGGGCTATGCCGGGCGCGGCGTCACCTATCTCGCCGTCGCCGGCATTTCTCTCTGGGCGCTCTGGCAGGGCGGCCAAGCCCAGGGCACCGAAAGCGCGCTGTCCAGCCTGTCCGACAGTGCATGGGGCGTCGCCACGCTCTGGGTCATCGCCATCGGCCTCTTCGCCTATGCCATCTGGCGCGGGATCGACGCGGTCGAGGACCTGGAGGATTACGGGACCGACACCAAGGGCCTGATCGCGCGCGGCGGCATGATCGTGACCGGCCTGATCCACGGCGCCTTGGGCGGCGTGGCCCTATCGCTGGCCTTGGGCCTGGGCGGCGGGGGCAGTGGCGGAGGCGGCGAAGACAAGGTCTCGTCGATTACCGGCCGCATATTGGAATGGCCCGGTGGGCAGTGGATCGTCGGCTTCGCCGCCCTCTGCACCCTTGGCGCGGGTGTCTACTATGTCGTCAAAGGCGTGAAGGCCAAGTATCGCGAAAAGCTGGCCGCGAACCATTTCACCCGGAATTGGGACTGGGCGCTCAAGGCCGGCGTGATCGCGCAAGGGATGGTCATCCTGATCATCGGGGGCTTCCTGGCCGCGGCCGCCCGGGCGGGGTCCGAGGGCGCGGCGGGTGGCGTCGGCAAGGCGTTCGACTGGGTCGCGGGCCTGCCCGGCGGATCGATCCTGATCGTCTTGCTCTGCCTCGGCCTGCTGGGTTTCGCGTTCTTCTGCTTCGTCAACGCGGCCTACCGCATCGTGCCCCGCGTCTCCGGCGGCGACCTGACATCGCTGAAGGACAAGCTGAAGGCCGCCACCTGACAAGTGTGGACGGCTCGACAATCGTGGCCCACCTTCACCTCTCGTTAACCGCTCTCGCCGACAACGCCTCCGTCGACATCATCAAAGACGACGGGTCCAATCCGGCCCGCCGGCACCACGCCCGGGGCTGACACCCTCGGGCCACGGATCGCGGGATGGCCTCCGCGCAGCGACCCGTCCGTCCCTCGGGACCGGCGTCGGTTTCACCATTTCGGGGCACGGCCCTGGGTCACATCACAGAGAAGACGACAAAAGAAGAGGGGCCGAACTCGGCCCCCCTTCCCGTCTGCGAGTGATCTTCGTTCAGCTACACCCGGAGGTCCCGCCGCAAGTGTTGCACTTCATGCAGGTCCCGTTGCGGACCAGCGTGTAGTTCCCGCACTCGCCGCAGGCCTCGCCTTCATAGCCCTGCATCTTCGCCTTGGTGCGCGCATCCATGGACGCGGCCACGGCGACGGTCGAGGTCTCGGTCGTCTTTGTGACGAAGGCGGCCTGGGTCTCCGCCATGCCACCGGCTCCGCCGGACAGGATCTCCGCCGCCACCCGGTCAGCCCCGCCCCGCAGGGCCACCAAGTCCGACGGCAAGCGCTTGCGCAGGTAGCCAGAAGACGCAACCGACTTGAACACCTCCAAGGACTTGGACGCAGCGCTCTCGCCCAGGGGTGCCACGTTGCCGTCGCCATCCGTCGGTGCCTCGGGTTCGCCGAGCGAGTCGAAGCTGGTGCCCTGGGGCTTCACATGGGCCAGGTCTTCGCGGTCCAGGTAGCTGACGGCCAGCTCGCGGAAGATGTAATCCAACACCGACGTCGCGTTCTTGATCGAATCGTTGCCCTGGACCATGCCCGCTGGCTCGAACTTGGTGAAGGTGAAGGCGTCCACGAACTCCTCCAGCGGCACGCCGTATTGCAGGCCGACGCTGACAGCTATGGCGAAATTGTTCATCATCGCCCGGAAGCCCGCGCCTTCCTTGTGCATGTCGATGAAGATCTCGCCCAGCGAACCGTCCTTG
>JBCCCB010000363.1:0-3869 GCA_039033775.1 Pseudomonadota bacterium
GCGCTGATGATCCGGCGGTACTTCGTCCAGGGCATGACCATGGGGGCGGTGCGCTAGATGTCCGAGATCGTTCTGAAGGACCTCACGAAGCGCTGGGGCGATTTCGTCGGCGTGGACGACCAATCCCTGCATGTTCAGGACAAGGAATTCCTGGTCCTGCTCGGCCCCTCGGGCTGCGGCAAGACCACCACGATGCGCATGATCGCCGGGCTGGAGGAGCCGACCTCGGGCGAGATCTGGATCGGCGACCGCATGGTCAACGACGATCTACCGAAGGATCGCGACGTGGCCATGGTGTTCCAGAATTACGGCCTCTACCCGCATATGACGATCTTCGACAACATCGCCTATCCGCTGAAGGTGCGCGGCACGGCCAAGTCCGAGATCGCCCCGCGGGTGCAGCGGGCGGCGGAACAGGTCGAGCTGACCCAGTTCCTGGACCGCAAGCCCAAGGCCCTGTCCGGCGGCCAGCGCCAGCGCGTGGCCCTGGCCCGCGCCATCGTGCGCACGCCCAAGGTCTTCCTGATGGACGAGCCTTTGTCGAACCTGGACGCCAAGCTGCGGGTCACCATGCGGGCGGAACTGAAACATCTGAGCCGCGCGTTGAAGATCACCACGGTCTACGTCACCCATGACCAGATCGAAGCCATGACCCTGGCCGACCGCGTCGCCGTGATGAAGCACGGCGTGATCCAGCAACTCGGCACGCCGGACGAGATCTATAACGACCCCAGCAACCTGTTCGTCGCGGGTTTCATCGGCTCGCCCGCTATGAACCTGATCGACGGACAGATACGCGACGGCGCTTTCGTCACGACTGGCGGGAAGGTCTTGGCGCGCATCGGCGTCGAGGATCGGGACGATGTCGTCCTGGGCGTGCGGGCCGACGACATCACCGTCCACGAGGCCGGGCAGGGTGAGATCGACGCGACCATCTATGCGTTCGAGAATACCGGCGAAGCCACGCTTCTGACCGTGCAATGGGGCAAGCAGCGGGTCATCGCGCGTGGGGACCGGCATCTGCGCAAGGATCAGGACGACGTGGTGGGGCTGCGACTGGATCCCGATCATCTCTATCTGTTCGATCCGAAAACAGAACAGCGCATCCCGACATGACCGGGGACGTGCTGACGCCACCCCTCCTGGCGCTCCTGCGCGGCATCGACACGCCGACGGTCTGCAACGCCATCGAGGTCGCCCAGGGCCAACGCGGCTTCGCCGGCTTCACGCGCGGCACCCTGATCGCGACCGAGCCCGAGGCCGCCGCCATGGTCGGCTTCGCCCGCACCGCGACGATCCGGGCCGCCATGCCGTCCGAGGCGCCGCCCGGGGTGATCCGGCAGCGCCGCGTCGCCTATCACCGCACCATGGCCGCCGATCCGCGGCCCAGCGTGGTCGTCATCCAAGACCTGGACGGCCCAGACCGCGTGGGGGCTTGGTGGGGCGAGATCAATGCGGCCATCCACAAAGGTCTGGGTCTGGCGGGCGCGTTGACCGACGGCCTGGTCCGCGATCTGGGGGATTTGCCGACCGGCTTTCCCATCCTCGCGGGCGGCATCGGTGTCAGCCACGGCTTCGTCCGGGTCGAGACCATCGGCGACGCCGTGCGCGTCTTCGACCTGGACGTCGCGAACGGGGACTTGATCCATGCCGACCGCCACGGCGCCGTCGTCATCCCTCCGGAGCTGCTTGGCTCGCTGCAGGCGGCGATCGAAAAGTTGCAGGCCAGCGAGAGACTTGTGCTGGACCCGGCCAGCCGCGACGATTTCGATCTGGATCGGCTGCTGGACGCTTGGGCGGCCTTCGAAAAGGCGCGCACCTAAGCCACCCGCCAACGCAAGCCGTCTGCGCCCATGGTCTTACGACCAAGGTCCGATTTCGGCGGGGGGGTGCCGGGGCCGATACTCCCCCTGGGCCGGTTCGCACCGATGCAACCGGATGAGACCCGAAACGGGAGGATCGACATGAGACGCTTCACACTGGCCGCGACGGCCAGCATCCTGGCCATCGGATTGGCCACCGCCAACGCCGAAGTCACCGAGGAAATGATCGCAGGCGACCAGGCCAGCACCGGCGATGTGCTGACCAACGGGATGGGCCGCGACCTTCAGCGCTATTCCCCGCTCGACATCCTGAACAAGGACAACGTGGCCAATCTGGTCCCGGCCTGGGCCTTCTCGCTGGGGGGCGAGAAGCAGCGCGGGCAGGAAACCCAGCCGCTGGTCCATGACGGGGTGATGTATATCACCGGGTCCTATTCGCGGCTCTATGCCATCGACGTGGAGACGGGTGAGGAGCTTTGGCAATACGATGCCCGTCTACCCGAGGGCATCCTGCCTTGCTGTGACGTGGTGAACCGGGGCGCCGCGATCTATGGCGACAACATCTATTTCGGCACGCTGGACGCCCGTCTGGTGGCGCTGAACAAGGATACCGGCGACGTGGTCTGGCGTGACAAGATCGCGGATTACAAGGCCGGGTATTCCTTCACGGCCGCCCCGATGATCGTCAACGGCCTGCTCATCACGGGCAATTCCGGTGGCGAGTTCGGGATCGTCGGCGAAGTGCAGGCCCGCGATGCCATGACCGGCGATCTGGTTTGGACGCGCCCCATGATCGAGGGGCACATGGGCACGCTGAACGGTGAAGAAAGCACCATGACGGGTGAGTTGAACGCCACTTGGCCCGGCGACATGTGGAAGACCGGCGGCGGGGCGACCTGGCTTGGCGGATCCTACGATGCCGAGACGGACACGATCGTGTATGGGACCGGCAACCCGGCGCCCTGGAACAGCCATCTGCGCAATGCGGGTCAGCCGACCGAAGGCAATGCTGGCGACAACCTCTACGCCGCCAGCCGCGTCGGGCTCGATCCCGCCACGGGTGAGATCAAATGGCACTACCAGACCACCCCGCGCGAGGGCTGGGATTATGATGGCGTGAACGAGGTCGTGTCGTTCACCGATGCCGAGGGGAACATGAAATTCGCCACCGCCGACCGGAACGGGTTCTTCTACGTGCTCAACCGCGAAGACGGCGCCTTCATCGACGCCTGGCCCTTCGTGAAGGACATCACCTGGGCGTCCGACATCGGCGACGATGGCCGCCCGATCTTCATCGAAGATAACCGGCCCGGCGACCCGGCCCTAGCGGCCGATGGCAACAAAGGCGAGACGGTGTTCTCGGCGCCCGGCTTCCTGGGCGGCAAGAACTGGATGCCGATGGCCTATTCGCAACGGACAGGCTTGTTCTACGTGCCGTCGAACGAATGGGGCATGGACATCTGGAACGAGCCGATCACCTACAAGCAGGGCGCGGCCTATCTGGGCTCGGGCTTCACGATCAAGCCGATGTACGAGGACCATATCGGCTCGCTCAAGGCCATCGACCCGATGACCGGCGAATGGGTGTGGGAGGTTCAGAACGAGGCTCCGCTTTGGGGCGGCGTGATGACCACGGCGGGCGGTCTGGTCTTTACCGGCACGCCCGAAGGCAAGTTCATCGCCTATGACGACGAGACGGGCGAGGAGTTGTGGAGCTTCCAGACCGGCTCGGGCATCGTCGGCCAGCCCATCACCTGGGAACAGGACGGCGAGCAATATGTCACCGTGATCTCGGGCTGGGGCGGGGCGGTTCCGCTTTGGGGTGGCGAGGTCGCCAGCAAGGTGAACTATCTCAACCAGGGCGGCATGCTCTGGACGTTCAAGCTGCCGCGCAACCTGGCTAACATCGACGCCGACGGCGAGCGGATCATCAAGACTTCGAACTGATCGACCCGTTTGACCGACGGAGACGGCGCGCCCCAGGGCGCGCCGGCGTCAAGTTGCGGTTGCCCCCGGGGCTCTGGGCGGCCCAAATAACGTTGTGCA
>JBCCCB010000364.1:0-3835 GCA_039033775.1 Pseudomonadota bacterium
CCCCGGCACCGCCCGCGCCTCCATCGTCTTGGACGACAACGCATCGGTGTCGATCCCGCCCGCCGTGACCTCCGCCTTGGCATAGCCTTCGGTTCCCGTCGGTCGAAAGGTCAGCGCTTCCAGAAGCTTAGCCGCCCGATCCAACTCGTCGTCACTGGCATTCCCCAATTCCCGCGACAACCCGATCCGCTCCGCCAGCACCTCGGCCAGCCGCTTCGGCAGATGCGTGGCAAGAGCCGCCTTCAACTGCGCCCGCGGCATCTCCCGCCGGGCCGCCCGGAGCTTAAGCCCTGCCTCTGGAAGAACGGTCAGTGATACGGTCCGACCCGGCGTCCAATAGGACGAGACCTGCAAAATTGCCGGCCCCGACAATCCCTTATGCGTAAACAGCGCCGCCTCCGCGAAGGACACATCCCCAACCCGCGCCACCGACGGACAGGCCGTGCCGGGGATGCCCCGAATATCCGCATCCGCGTCGCCCAAGGTAAACGGCACCAAAGCCGGCCGGGGCGTCACGACAGTCAGCCCGAATTGCCGTGCGATGTCATACGCCACCCCCGTCGCGCCCATCTTCGGGATCGACGGCCCGCCGGTCGCGATCACCAAGCGCGGCGCCAGCGCCCCCGCCACCCGAAACACGCCATCCCCATGCGCGATCTCTCCGATCTCGGTCGACAACCGCACCCGGGCGCTGGCCTTCGCGCATTCGTCCAACAACATCGCCACGATCTGCCGCGCGGACCCGTCGCAGAACAGCTGCCCCAGCGTCTTCTCGTGCCAGGCGATCCCGTAAGACTTTACCAAGTCTAGAAAATCCCACTGCGTATACCGGCTAAGCGCCGACTTCGCGAAATGCGGATTCTCCGACAGGAAGCAGTCCGGATCGGTCCCCATATTGGTGAAGTTGCAGCGCCCGCCGCCCGAAATCAGGACTTTCTTTCCCGCCTTCGCCGCGTGGTCGACGACCAGCACACGGGCGCCGCCCTGCCCTGCCCTGGCGGCTGCCATGAGTCCGGCGCCACCAGCACCCAAAACGATCGCGTCATACATCATCGGCGCGGGTCTAGCGGCCCCAGCGCCTGCCGGAAAGCGCAGCTTGCCCCATGGAAGCATCCGGGGCATCAAGCCGCCATGCGGGCCTATAGCTCAACTGGATAGAGCAGCCGACTTCTAATCGGCAGGTTGAGGGTTCGAGTCCTTCTGGGCCCGCCAAGATTGAAAGACTGAAAGCACGCGTCCCGGCGGGTATTGCCGGTCGCTACCCCAAACTTGCAGTTCTGGACGGTGTGCACGCCCGAAACCGGCAAGGCAGCCGCGACTTACCTTATCTGCTCCAGCAGTCGTCGCGATCTCTGACACGAAGCTCGGCCGACCCATTACACTGGCCGCAGACCCACATGGGCGGTCATGACTATGTCATCGGCAGATAGGATCTCGATCGGACGCTCGCCGACATCGGTCAGAATCCGAGTGCGACGCAGGAAGCGCAAAATACCGGCACGGAACAGGTCCGGATTCTGTGATCTGTGGTCGCCGGTTCGGATGGCACAGGCATAGAGCAGGATCGACGTTCCATCCGGCAACGTCAGTGTCTGACTTGCGGCCGGGAAGTCGGCAGCGGGCGCGGTGTCGTTGACGACCACATCGCCAGGCCGGACGCTGAACGCCTTGAAATCCGGTTGGGTCGACTGAACGGCATTCGCGTCAATCTAATCCTCCCCTGATCGGTACCAGCGGATCATGCAGGCACTGGTCGAGAGGGTGCAGAGATGTCTGCTCAACCTTCAGATCGGGGATGAAGCCATGGTCTTGTTGCGGGCCTGACCCGCGCAAGGCGGACAGGCCCGGCCAGTTTACCCCGCCGCCCGCGCCTGCCGCTTCCGCTCATGCGGGTCCAGGAATCGCTTGCGCAGGCGCACGGCGTTGGGCGTCACCTCGACCAGCTCGTCGTTGTCGATATAGGCGATCGCCTCCTCCAGCGACATGCGGACCGGCGTCGTCAGGCGCACCGCCTCGTCGGTGCCGGAGGCCCGCACGTTGGTCAGCTTCTTGCCCTTCAGCGGGTTCACTTCCAGATCGTTGTCGCGGCTATGCTCGCCGATGATCATGCCCTGATAGACCTGCTCCTGCGCGCCGATGAAGAACTTGCCCCGATCTTCCAGGTTGAAGATGGCGTAAGCCACGCTGACGCCGTCCTCCATCGAGATCAGCACGCCCGCGCGCCGCCCTGGGATCGGCCCCTTATAGGGCGCCCATTCGTGGAACACGCGGTTCATGACGCCCGTGCCGCGCGTATCCGTCAGGAACTCGCCGTGATAGCCGATCAGGCCACGCGACGGGACATGGGCGATGATCCGGGTCTTGCCCGTGCCGGCGGGCTTCATCTCGACCAGATCACCCTTCCGCGCGCCGGTGATCTTCTCGATCACCGCGCCGGAATAGTCGTCATCCACGTCGATGGTGACTTCCTCGACGGGCTCCAACCGCTGGCCGCCCTCTTCCTGGAACAGCACTTGCGGGCGCGAGATCGACAGCTCGAACCCTTCCCGCCGCATGTTCTCGATCAACACGCCCATCTGCAATTCGCCCCGGCCGGCTACCTCGAACGCATCGCCGCCGGGCGTGTCGCTGACCTTGATCGCAACGTTGGTCTCTGCCTCGCGCATCAGCCGCTCACGGATAACGCGCGACTGCACCTTCTTCCCGTCCCGCCCCGCCAGCGGCGAGTCGTTGATGCCGAACGTCACCGTGATCGTCGGTGGGTCGATGGGCTGCGCGGGCAGCGGCACGTCGATGGATGTGTCACATAACGTATCGGCCACCGTCGCCTTCGACATCCCCGCGATGGTCACAATGTCCCCAGCCTCGGCCAATTCGATGGCCTGCTGCGACAAGCCCCGGAAGGCCAGGATCTTCGTTGCCCGGAACTGCTCGATCTTGCTGCCTTCACGGCTCAGCGCCTGCATCGTCTGCCCCGCCTTCAACGTTCCCGACTCGACCCGCCCCGTCAGGATCCGCCCGATGAACGGATCGGCGCCCAACGTCGTGGCCAGCATGCGGAACGGCTTGTCCTTGTCGGCGATCTGCTTCGGCGCCGGCACGTGCTCCACGATCAAGTCGAACAGCGCGTCCAGGTTCTCCCGCGGCCCATCCAACTCCATATCCGCCCAGCCGGACCGCCCCGAGGCATACATCGACGGGAAATCCAACTGGTCGTCATCGGCCCCCAGATTGGCGAACAAATCGAAGCACTCGTCCAGCGCCCGATCCGGTTCCGCGTCCGGCTTGTCGACCTTGTTGAGCACCACGATCGGCCGCAGCCCCAGGGCCAGCGCCTTGGACGTCACGAACTTCGTCTGCGGCATCGGTCCCTCGGCCGCATCGACCAGCAGGACGACGCCGTCCACCATCGACAGGATCCGCTCCACCTCGCCGCCGAAATCCGCGTGGCCGGGCGTGTCGACGATGTTGATCCGCGTCCCCTTCCACTCGACCGACGTGGCCTTGGCCAGGATCGTGATCCCCCGCTCCCGCTCCAGATCGTTGGAATCCATGGCCCGGTCGGCCACCGCCTCGTTCTCGCGGAACGCGCCGGATTGCTTGAGCAGTTGGTCAACCAGGGTCGTCTTGCCGTGGTCGACATGCGCGATGATCGCGATGTTGCGAAGGTCCATGGGAATGCCTCGAATGTCGGGTTGCGCGCGCGATACATCGCCGCGCCGCAGAAAGCCAGCGCTTGCGGGCGGGTGTCATAACGTCGTGAAGCCCCCCGAGACTGAGACGGCGCCTCCACGGACGACGTACCGGCCCCGGAGGTCCTCGGGCTCGACCCGAG
>JBCCCB010000365.1:0-3817 GCA_039033775.1 Pseudomonadota bacterium
ATCCGGAAGATGGCGCGCGCGAGGGGGCCGCGTTCGTCCGTGATCACATCATTCGGGTGACCGAGCGGGCTTTCGACGATTTCGCCGATGGCGGGACCGATGATGCCGCGAACCGCGCGATGCTGGGGCTCGACCGATGACTCGTATTCGCCTGGGCATGGTGGGCGGCGGCAACGATGCCTTCATCGGCGCTGTGCACCGGATCGCGGCGCGATTGGATGATCGGTATGAGTTGGTGGCGGGGGCCTTGTCCTCGACACCGGAGAAGGCGCAGGCGTCGGGGGAGGCTTTGGGGCTGGACCCGAAGCGGAGCTATGACGATTTCACCGAGATGGCCAAGCGCGAGGCGCGCCTGAAGGATGGGATCGAAGCGGTCGCCATCGTGACGCCGAACCACGTGCATTTCCCGGCAGCGCGGGAGTTCCTGAAGCGTGGGATTCATGGGATCTGCGACAAGCCGCTGACCTCGACTTTGGGGGATGCCAAGAAGCTCGCGCGCGCGGTGGAAGCGTCGGACGCGCTGTTCGTGCTGACGCATAACTACACCGGCTATCCCATGGTCCGGCAGGCGCGGGAGATGGTGGAAAAGGGTCTAATTGGGCGGATTCGGGTCGTTCAGGTCGAATATCCGCAGGACTGGCTAACCACGCCTCTGGAGCATGAGGGGCTGAAACAGGCCGAATGGCGGACCGATCCGGAGCGGTCGGGCGCGGGTGGATGTGTCGGTGATATCGGGACCCACGCCTATAACCTTGCCGGGTTCGTCACTGGATTGCGGGCCGAGAGCCTGGCGGCCGACCTGCACACCTTCGTGGAGGGGCGGCGGTTGGACGACAACGTCCATGTGATGCTGCGCTATGAAGGTGGCGCGCGCGGGATGCTCTGGTCGTCGCAGGTGGCGCCGGGGAACGAGAATGCGCTGCGGCTGCGGGTCTATGGCGAGGCCGGCGGCCTGGACTGGGCGCAGGAGGATCCGAATTATCTGTGGCACACGCCGTTTGGAGAGCCGAAGCGTGTGATCACACGCAATGGTGCTGGGTTTGATGGGGGCGGCGTGCGCGTCCCGCCGGGGCATCCGGAGGGGTATCTAGAGGGTTTCGCGAACATTTATTCCGAAGCAGCCGACCTGATCGAGGCGCACCGGGACGGGGCGGTGCCGGCGCATCTTCTGCCGACGGTCCAGGATGGGTTGGCCGGCGTGCGGTTCGTCGATGCCTGCGTGCGGTCGTCGAAGCGGAATGCGGCTTGGGTGGAGGTGTAGAGCTGCGGTCTTTCCGAGGTGGTTGTCGGGAGCGGCGAGCAGGAACCAAGTCACGCGTTCTAGCCGCGTAGCTCGGTCTGCGAGATCACATGTCCCGCTCTTGGCGATGTGGGGATCTGCGTATTTCGGGACCAGTGATGCGGGGGCGCGTTAAGGTTAATGCCCCGCTGGAAGGGACCGGTTCGGCGGGCTGTCTAAAGCGATGCCGTGATCCCGCCATCCACGTAGATCACCGTTCCGTTCACGAAGGATGACGCTTCGGACGACAGAAAGATGCAGGCGCCGACCAGTTCCTCGACCTTGCCCCAACGGCCCGCTGGCGTGCGGTTGGAGAGCCAGTCGGTGAATTTCGGGTCCTCGACCAAGGCCTTGTTCAGCGGCGTATCGAAGTAACCCGGCGCCAGCCCGTTGCATTGCAGGCCGTGCTTGGCCCAATCGGTCGCCATGCCCTTGGTGAGGTTCGCCACCGCGCCCTTGGTCGCCGTGTAGGGCGCGATGCCGGGGCGGGCGAGCGCCGTCTGGACCGAGCAGATATTGACGATCTTGCCCGCGCCACGGCCGATCATGTGGCGGGCGACGGCTTGGCCCACGTGGAAGACGCTGGCGATGTTGGTCTGGAGCAGACGCTCGAAGGCGTCGGCGGGGAAGTCTTCCAGCGGGGTGCGGTGCTGCATGCCCGCGTTGTTCACCAGGATGTCGATGGGGCCTGTATTGGCGTCGAACCCGTCGACTGCGGTGCGGACGGCGTCATGGTCCGTGGCATCGAAGGCGAGGGTATCGACCGTGGCGCCGTCGGCGCGAAGCGCCTTCGCCGCTGTCTCTAACTTGGTCGCATCGCGGCCATTCAGGACGATGCTTGCTCCGGCGGCGGCAAGACCGCGCGCCAGGGCGAAGCCGATCCCCTGGGACGAGCCCGTGATGAGAGCGCGCTTGCCGGTGAGGTCGAAGAGGGTCAGGCTCATATCGGCCTCCTTGTTCTGGTGGCGCCGATCAGCCTCGGCTAGCGTCGCGGTGTCAACCGGAGAGAGACCATGCGCGCCATCGTCATCCACGCCCCCGAGGATTTGCGGATTGAAGAGCGCGAGGTCGGCGATCCCGGGCCGGGGCAGGTGCGGGTCCGAATGGCCGCCGGTGGGATTTGCGGCAGCGACCTGCATTATTATCGCCATGGCGGGTTCGGAACCGTGCGGATCAAGGAGCCGATGATCCTGGGGCACGAGGTGTCGGGGCATGTGGAGACGGTCGGCGATGGGGTCGACGGTTTGGCCGTCGGCGATCTGGTCGCCGTGTCGCCGTCGCGGCCCTGTGGGGCGTGTCGATATTGTTTGGAGGGGAGGCCGAACCAGTGTCTGAATATGCGGTTCTACGGCTCGGCGATGCCGTTTCCGCATATTCAGGGCGCCTTCCGGGAGGTGTTGGTTGCGGACGCCTCCCAATGCGTTCGCGCCGAGGGGTTGAGCGCTGGGGAAGCCGCCATGGCCGAGCCGCTGGCCGTCTGTCTGCATGCCGTGCGGCAGGCGGGCGATCTGGTCGGGCGCGAGGTTTTGGTGACAGGATGCGGGCCGATCGGGTTGCTGACCGTCCTGGCGGCGCGCCGGGCGGGCGCGGGTCGGATCGTGGTGACCGATCTGGCGTCGTTTCCGTTGGAGATGGCGAAGCGGATCGGGGCCGACGAGGCGCTGAACTTGGGCGCCGGAGACGATCTTAGTCCCTATTCCGAAGGAAAAGGCACCTTCGATGTTTGTTTCGAATGTTCGGGCGCGGCGCCTGCATTGGCGGGGGCCATCGGGGCCATGCGCCCGGCGGGCGTCGTCGTGCAGCTGGGATTGGGCGGTGACATGACGATCCCGATGCAGGCGCTGACCGCGAAGGAATTGTCCCTGAAGGGCAGTTTCCGGTTCCACCCGGAATTCGCCATGGGCGTTGCGCTGATGCGCAAGGGATTGATCGACGTGGCGCCATTGATCACGCAGACCATGCCGTTGAACGACGCCGTGGCCGCGTTCGAATTGGCCGGCGACCGGTCACAGGCGATCAAGGCGCAGATCGCGTTCGCCTAGGCGGGCTGGCACCGCGCCGCGCGCCAGCGGGTGGCGCCGGGCACCTCTGCCCAGCCGAAGGCCTCGGCCGAGGGCCCGTCGGTATCGAGCGTTGCCAGGCGGTCCGTCGCTTCCGCCACCGAGGGGCGATGGCCCGGCGGCACCCACCACATGGCGAAGTGCATCGAGCCGAGCGCATCGAACCACTCGGCCCGGCGGTCGTAGAACCGGGCGTGCAATGTCCCCCAGACGAAGGTTTCCAACGCCGTCGCATCGGTCCAGGTCGAAGCGTTGTAGACGACCAGCGGGTCCATCCCCGTCTGATCTGCGGGCGTATTGGCGTGCCGCCAGACATAGCCGGGCATCCGCGCCGCCAGCGCGTTGATCTTGTCGATGGCCTCGATGAAGGGCGCGACCAGGGGGTCGTCTGCCGGAGCCTTCAGGCGGGCGACATTGACCTCGGCCAGATGCCAGTCGCGGGCGGGAGGATGGAAAAGGGGCATGGCGCGCTCCGGAA
>JBCCCB010000366.1:0-3766 GCA_039033775.1 Pseudomonadota bacterium
ATCGAGCCGGAAAATCTGAGGCATTGGAGTGGTGACGTTGCAAGTCCGCTCCGCCCCGATCAGGGCGCCGAGACGGCCCAGGCGGGCGACGACGTCGGGGACGACCAGGCCCGGCCAGCGGCTGCTCGTATAGGCGGCGGAATTCTTGTGGTTAGGCCGAAAGCTGTTGATCTGTTTCGAAAGCTTGCGTCGGCGGGCTTCCACATGACCCAAGGTTCGGTCGAGCGCGGAAGGCTTGCCCGTGCCGACCCAAGCCCCGGCGTTCTCTGCCACCAAGTCGGCGATGCGGTCCGACGCCAAGGGGCCGTCTTGTGGGCCCATCTCGTATTCGAGCTGCGCGCGCGCCGCATCGGCGGGGGTGAAGGCCGGGGGGTGTCCGGCCAGGAGGTCATCGAGCAGATGGAACAATTCCCCCTGCGAGGCGGCGCGTCTGCTCAGCGCATTGGCCAGGCTGGGCCTCTGACCGTCGGACGAGACTGCCTCGTAAGCCACGACGGGGTGGCCGAGAAGGTAACTTTCGATCCCCGTGGTGCACATGTTGTGCAGCGCCACGGCGCTGGCCAGGATCCAGGGATGCACGGGCCCATCATGGAGGACCGTGACGTTGGGACGATCCGAAACCAAGTCTCGCCACAGAGCGGCGGATTCCGACGGATGCGGCCGGACCACGATCTGCCGATCGGGATAGCGCGCGGCCAGGGCCGGCAGCATATCGAGGAAGCTGTCCAGGACGGCCCGGCGATAGGTCCACCATTCTGGTGTGCCCTGGGCGATGTTGACCCAGGTGCCGTCCGGTCTCTGCTTGGCGCGCTCCTGCGGCAAGAAATGATTGAGCCGCCCGAAATTGGAGTTGATCAGGATGAAGTCCCCGAACTGGGTGCGCAAGGGCGCGACGTCCGGTTGGTAATAGTCGCGCAATTCCGGGCGCAGCAGATCCAGGCGGGGATTGCCGGTGGTCCAAATCGGCTGACCATCATAATCGGGATGAGTCGTCACCGCCTCGCGGTTCTGGTCGCCAAGGGCGAAAATGGCGCGGATCCGCGCCAGATTGCCTGGCCCGATACGGCGTGACTGGAATGTCGGGATGTCGGCGATGGACATCGCTTCTTCGTCCCAAGCGGCGATGGCGATGCCGAGGCGGGCCATGATGTTGAGAATGCGGGTCGAGGACCGATTGATGTCCTTCGCCAGATAGAGCCCCCTGGGCAGGCGGTGGATCTGCTTATGGATCTCGATCCGCGAACCGACGTAGACCGGATGGCCCCGGTCCACCAACCGCTGGGCGAGCAAAAGCTTCGCGTCGAATTCGCGGCTCTGGGTCTCGGACGGCAGAATGATCGGTGTCTTGGTCATGCCGCGCCCCTAGCCCATTCCGTTTGCTTTGCGTATCCCCCTTCACGGACGGGGCTGGTTCCCCGGCGGCCGATCTGTGACATGGGGCGCGCGCGAGGGGATGACGGTGAAAAGCAGGGCGATGTCGGATCTTAGGGTATCGGTCGTTGGGCTGGGCTATGTGGGCTTGCCCGTGGCGGTGGCCTTCGCGCGGGCGGGCGTGCCGGTGGTCGGGTTCGATGTTTCCGACCAGCGGGTCGCCGAATTGTTGCAAGGCAACGACCGCACGCGCGAAGTCGCACCGGAGGATCTCGCGCATTCGACATTGACGGTGACCGGCGATCCCGCGCGTCTGGACGAGGCCAACTTCCATATCGTCACGGTCCCCACGCCCATCGACGACGCCAACCGGCCGGATTTGTCGCCGCTGATCTCCGCCTCGCGCATGCTGGCGCCGCATCTGGGTCGCGGCGACATCGTCGTCTATGAAAGCACGGTCTATCCCGGCGCCACGGAAGAAGTCTGCATCCCCGTTCTGGAGGAGGTGTCCGGCCTCACCTTCGGGACGGATTTCACAATCGGCTACTCGCCGGAACGGATCAATCCCGGGGACAAGGACAACCGGTTCGAGACCATCGTGAAGGTGGTTGCGGGCAGCGACGCGCGTACCGCCGACATCGTGGAGGCGGCCTATGCGACGGTCGTGACGGCCGGTGTGCACCGGGCCCCGACGATCCAGGTCGCCGAGGCCGCCAAGGTGTTGGAAAACACCCAGCGTGACTTGAACATCGCGCTGATCAACGAGATGGCGCTGATTTACGACCGGCTCGACATCGATACGCGGGACGTCTTGGCCGCCGCCGGGACCAAGTGGAACTTCCTGCCCTTCAAGCCCGGCTTGGTGGGCGGGCACTGCATCGGGGTCGATCCCTATTACATGGCCTACCGCGCCGAACAGGTCGCCTATCACCCCGAGGTGCTGCTGGCCGGGCGGCGGGTGAACAACTCGATGGGCAAGTACATCGCGAACCGGATCGTCCGGAACATGATGCGCCGGGGGTGGGACGGGATGCCGAAGGTCGCGATCCTGGGGGCGACGTTCAAGCCGGACGTGACCGACATCCGCAACACTCGGGTGGTGGACATCGCGCTAGAGTTGGGAAATTTCGGGATCGAGGTGCAGATCGCGGACCCCATGGCCGATCCGGCGGAGTTCAAGCGGGAATACGGGTCGGACCTGGTGGCGGCCGACGCGCTCGACCCGGCGGATGCTGTCGTCTTGGCGGTGGGGCACCGGGCCTATCGGGACGGGGGCTGGCCACTGGTGACCGGCCTGCTGCGGGGCAAGGCGCCCATCGTGGCCGATGTGCAGGACGTGCTGGATCGCGCCGCGACACCGGATCACGTCACACTCTGGAGGCTCTGAGCGTGATCGACGGACTCCGGATCTTGGCGGTGGTCCCGGCGCGGGCGGGCTCCAAGGGCGTGCCGCGCAAGAATATGGCCGAGATCGGCGGGCTGTCGATGATCGCCCGCGCCGGGCGGGTCGTGGCGGCGTGCGATTGGATCGACGGTGCAGTGCTGTCCACTGATGACGCGGCCTTTGTCGAGGAAGGGCGCGGCGTCGGGCTGGATGTTCCAGCCCTGCGTCCCGCCGATCTGGCCAGCGATACCGCGACCGGCGTCGCCGTCTGGGCCCATGCCTGGGCCGAGGCGGAACGGACCCATGGCGCGCGCTACGACCTGTCCGTCTACCTGCAGCCGACCTCGCCCTTCCGAACGGCCCAGCACGTGCGGGATACGGTCGATGCCCTGTTGGCTGGCGGGCACCAGGCGGCAACGACCGTCAGCCCGGTGCCGGGCCATTATTTGCCGCAAAAGACGCTGCTGATGGATGGGGACGGCACGCTCAGCTTCTATGCCGAGGACGGCGCGCAGCATTCCAACCGCCAATCCGCCCGCCCCTGCTGGACCCGGAATGGCCTGGTCTACGCGGCCCGTCGCGCCCATGTGGTCGACCACGGCCTGATCGTGGAACGCGATTGCGGGGCCGTCATCGTCGACGGCTATGTCGCCAATATCGACGACCCCGAGGACCTGCTCATCGCCCGCCTGCTCGCGGCCCATGGCGGCTACGATCCCTTCCAG
The DNA here is from genome assembly GCA_039033775.1 of Pseudomonadota bacterium. Taxonomy (GTDB): domain Bacteria; phylum Pseudomonadota; class Alphaproteobacteria; order Rhodobacterales; family Rhodobacteraceae; genus Jannaschia. Next base: position 3,481 of record JBCCCB010000366.1, read on the forward strand.
GAGACCCCATGACCGACCGCACGACCTGGCTGGACGACCCGCGCCCCGGCGCCAATTGCACCGTGATCGCCGAGGTCGCCCAGGCCCATGACGGCAGCCTGGGCATAGCCCATGCCTTCATCGACGTGGCCGCCCGATGCGGCGCCGATGCGATCAAGTTCCAGACCCACATCGCCGCCGCCGAGAGCACCGCGCGCGAGCCCTGGCGCAAGAAGTTCAGCAAGCAGGACGCCACTCGCTATGAGTATTGGCGTCGCATGGAATTCACCGAGGACCAGTGGCAGGG
>JBCCCB010000367.1:0-3749 GCA_039033775.1 Pseudomonadota bacterium
GGCCATCGCTGCGGCCATCGCCCCGGAGCCCCCGACACCGGTGCCGATCCGGGCGGTAGCGCAGGCCGACGGCACCGCGACCAGGGCCGGGATCCGGCCGTGTCGCGCCCCGTCGGCCTGCGCTACCGCCCGGATCGGCACCGGTGTCGGGGGCTCCGGGGCGATGGCCGCAGCGATGGCCCGCCCCGGGTCACGTCGCACGGACATCCGCGCGCCCGTTCCCCTGGCCGCGGCGGGCCGGTCGTCCCTCGCGTCGAATCCCGACGGTTCCCCGCCCATGGCCGGCGATGCGGGCGCCCTCCAGCCATCCGTCCATCTCCGTTCCCGACAGGTCCGGGGACATCGGGTTTTCGAGAGACGGCGTGACACCAATCCTGTGTCGAGGGGGCCTTCGGAGATCGCGAGCCAAATCGTCCGATCACCGCCCGAGACGGCCGGACCATCCCGAGTTTCGGTCCGACGGACAGGCGTGACCGCCGTCAGCCTCCGTCACCCCGCCCGGATCGGCGCGCCGCCGCCGGAAACCGAACCGAACATCGCCGCAGGCCGGACGGGCAGACGCCCGTCTGTACGGGGGGGCGTACGGCAGGCACCCCCCTCATTCGGCCGCCGCCGCGGCCCGCTCCGACGCCATCCAGGCCTCCACCTCGGCCACCTCCGCCTCCGACATCCGCAGCCCCAGCTTAGTGCGCCGCCACAGCACGTCCTCGGCGGTGCGCGCCCATTCCCGGCCCATCTGCCAGCGCAGCTCCGCCTCGGTCAGCGTCGCCCCGAAATCGCGCCCCAGATCCTCGGCCGCCGTCGCCGCGCCCAGCACCTCCGCCGCCTCCGTCCCGTAGGCCCGCACCAACCGCAAAGCCCAATGGTCGCTCAAAAACGGATAGGCCGCCTTCAGCGCTCGCACCTGCCCCGACTGCCCATCGACGGCAAAATCCCCGCCCGGCAGCGGCGCGTCATGGGTCCAGCCGCCCCGCGACAGCGGCAGATGGGCGCCGATCTTCTCCATCGCGTTCTCGGCCAGCCGCCGGAATGTCGTGATCTTGCCGCCGAACACGTTCAGCACCGGCGCCCCGCCCGTGTCGTCCACCTTCAAGACGTATTCCCGCGTCGCCGCCGTCGCCGACTTCGCCCCGTCGTCATACAAAGGCCGCACTCCGGAATAGCTCCAGACCACGTCCTCGACCGTCAGATCGCGCTCGAAATACCCGTTCGCGAAAGCGATCAGATAGTCGCGCTCCGCTTCGGTGCAGACCGGCTTCACATCCGGATCCTCGTGCTCGGAATCCGTCGTCCCGATCAGGGTGTAGTCGTATTCATAGGGAATCGCGAAGATGATCCGCCCGTCAGCCCCTTGAAAGAAATAGCACTTGTCGTGCTCGAACAGCCGCTTGGTCACGATATGCGACCCGCGCACCAGCCGCACGCCCTCGGTCGAATTGGAGCGCACGACGCCGTGGATTACCTCGCCCACCCAGGGCCCGGCGGCGTTCACCAGCATCTTGGCGCGCACCTGTCCCGACCGCTCGCCCTCCAGCGTCACGACCCATTCGCCGCCGTCCCGCTCCGCCGACACGACCTTGGTCCGCACCGAGATATCCGCCCCCCGATTGGCCGCATCCCGCGCGTTCAACACGACCAGGCGGCTGTCCTCGACCCAGGCGTCGGAATATTCGAACGCCTTCCGGAACCGGCTCTCCAGCGGCGCGCCCTCCGGCGTGCCCTCCAACGAAATCGTCGTGGCCCGCGGCATGTATTTCGACTTCCCCAACGTGTCGTACATCAGCAGGCCCAGCCGGATCAGCCAATCCGGCCGCTTGCCCTTCAGCCAGGGCATGACCTTGCCCAGAAGGTTCGACGTGGGCGTCCCACCCTCGAACCGCATCTCGGGCGACAGCGGCAGCACGAACCGCATGGGCCACGAGATATGGGGCATGTTCCGAAGCAGCACGTCGCGTTCCAACAACGCCTCGCGCACCAGCCGCACCTCCCAATATTCCAGATAGCGCAAGCCGCCATGGAACAGCTTCGTCGATGACGATGAGGTGGCCCCGGCCAGGTCCCCCATCTCGGCCAGTCCGACCGACAGCCCCCGGCCCGACGCATCCCGCGCGATCCCGCAGCCATTGATGCCCCCTCCGATGACGAACAGATCGTAGGACTCGCGCATGTCTTCCTCCAAAACGAACTCAAGCGAACATCTACGCTTTCCTTTTTGCGCGCACAACGCTCTAATCCGCGTCAAAACGAACCGAGCCCCATGTCCTTTCGCCATCCCCAAATCTTGGATCTCGCCCGCCGCGATGGCCGCGTCACCGTCGATGGCCTGGCCGAGACCCTCGGCGTGACCGTCCAAACCATCCGCCGCGACCTCACGCAGTTGACCGAGGCGGGCCATTTGACCCGCGTCCATGGCGGCGCCGTTCTGCCCTCGGGCGTCACCAACCTCGCCCATGCCGATCGCCGCGCCTTGAACGCCCAGGCCAAGGCCCGAATCGCCGCCCATGTGGCGCGCCTGATCCCGGACCGCGCGTCGCTCTTTCTCAATGTCGGCACCACGACCGAGGCCGTGGCCCAAGCGCTGCGCGGCCATGACGGCCTGCTGGTGGTGACAAACAACTTAAACGTGGCCCAAACCCTGGCCGACAGCAGCGCCGAAGTGGTGCTGACCGGCGGCACGCTGCGCCCCGCCGACGGCGCCCTGACCGGCGCGCTGGCGGCCGCCGCCGTGGCCCGCTTCAAGGTCGACCTCGCGATCATCGGTTGCTCGGCCATGGATGCCGACGGCGACCTCCTCGATTTCGACGCCTCCGAAGTCGAGGTCTCCCAGGCCATCCTCGCCCAGGCCCGTCGCCGCATCCTGGTCGCTGACGCCTCCAAACTCGACCGCGCCGCGCCGGTGCGCATCGCCCATCTGGATCAGATCGACGTCTGGGTCACCGACGCCGATCCCCCCGCCGCCCTGCGGTCGCGCTGCGGCGATTGGGGGACTGACACGAATGTCGTTCACAGCTAACCACAGGCTCCGATCCGGGCCTGGAATTTCTGTACAAATTGGGGAACGGCCCCCGAAAACCTACCCCAACCTGTGAATTTTCACCCGTCTCGCCCGTCCAGGTACCACCGCACCAGCACCGCCTGATCCTCCGCCGCCATCCGCCCCAGGATCGCCGGCGGCATCGCGTGGCTCACGCCCGCTTGCAAGTAGATCTGCTTGGCATGATGCGCGATGTCGGCCTCGGTCTCTAGATGCACGCCCTTCGGCGCCCAATACATACCGGGCCAGACCGGCTCGCGCGCATGGCACATGGAGCAGTTCCCCAGCACCACATCCACCGCGTCCTCGAACCCGCCGGCACTGGCAAACCTCTGTTCCTGAACAGTTAAATCCCGCGCCTCCGCCTCCTCGTAGGTATCGAAAAGCGGCGCCGTCGACAGCCAGATCAACGCCACGAAGATCACCGCCGTCGCCGCCCAGGTCCAATCGGGCCGGGGCTGGCGCAGATGCATCGTGTTGAAGAAATGCCGGATCGTCACACCCATCAGGAAGACCAACGCGGCGATGATCCAGGCATTGTCCGTGCCGATCGCCAGCGGATAATGGCTGGACAACATCAGGAAAATAACAGGCAGTGTCAGATAGTTATTATGGGTCGACCGCAGCTTCGCGATCTTCCCATACTTGGCATCGGGCACCCGCCCGGCCTTCAGATCCGCCACCACGATCCGCTGGTTCGGCATGATGACGAAGA
>JBCCCB010000368.1:0-3745 GCA_039033775.1 Pseudomonadota bacterium
ATTGACGAACATCAGCGTGGGGTCGTTGCGCGGTACCAGGGGCGAGCTGTCCACCGCCGCGTGCCCGTTCGCCGCGAAGTAGTCGAGGAAGGTCGATCGGATCTCGTTCAAGCTGGGCATGGGTCGCGTCCTCCGGGGCCGCGATCATCTAGTCCGGCGGGCCGCGCCTGTCCACATGGGCGCGTACGGGAATCGGAGTGTGGACGCCGATGCTGTCGCGTTGGCTCGCCAAGCCCGCAGCCCCTTGCTAGGGCCTGGAAAACGCAGACCGGGGGCGAAACGGATGGCGGTGCTGACGCGATACGAAAACCTGTCCCCCACCGCCCTCCGCGTCATCGGCGCGGTGGAGGAGGTGCGGGCATTCCTCACGCCGGCGCGGGGCGACCCGGCGGTACGGTTTTGCCTCTATGCCCAAGGCCGGACGGGATCGACGCTGCTGACCTCGCTCTTGGATTCCCATCCGGACATCACCTGCCCGGATGAGATCCTGCGGCGCCCCAAGGTCGCACCGCGGACATACCTGACCCGCCGGGCGCGTCAGGCCACGACTCGCGCGTTTGGATTTCACGTCAAATGCTATCAGCTCGAACGGTTTGCCGGAGTGACGGAGCAAGGCGCCTTCCTCGACGCGTTGGAGGCCGATGGATGGCGTCTCCTACATCTGCGGCGTGAAGATCTCTTCGCCCACGCCTTTTCGAACGCCTTCGCACGCGAGATCCGGCGCTACCACATGACCGAAGTCCAGGCGCCGTCCACCGCGCCGCGGATCGGCGTGGACCCGTCGCGGATCGTCACGAATATCGAGAAGCGCCTTCGGTGGGGGGCGATGGAACGTGACGCCCTGACCGGTCGGGATCTTTTTGAGATCGTCTATGAACGGGACCTTCTGGATCCGGACGCACGAGGCGCCATACTCCCGAAGGTTCTGGAATGGCTCGGACTACGCTCAGACGTGTCTTTGGCGACGCCCCTGCGCAAGTCGGTGTCGCGCCCGCCGTGGGAGATGATCGCAAATGGGGCGGAGGTGCGCCGCGCCATGGAAGGCGCGGGGCTAGGTCATCTGGTGCCCGAGGGCTGACGCCCCCGGAGACGACCTTCATTCGTCGAAGATCTCGTCCTTGTCGGTCTCGCTCATCTCGAAATCGAGGCCGTGGGCAGCCCGGATCTTGTCTTCGATCTCCAGCGCGATGGACGGATTATCCCGCAGGAACTGCTTGGAATTCTCGCGGCCCTGGCCGATCCGTTCGTCCCCGTAAGAGAACCAGGCTCCGGACTTCTCGACCACGCCGACCTTCACGCCGATATCCAGCAACTCGCCCATCTTCGAGATGCCTTCGCCATACATGATGTCGAACTCGACCTGCTTGAAGGGCGGCGCGACCTTGTTCTTGACGACCTTCACGCGGGTCTGGTTGCCCACCACCTCGTCGCGATCCTTGATGGAGCCGATACGGCGGATGTCGAGGCGGACGGAGGAGTAGAACTTGAGCGCATTGCCGCCCGTCGTCGTCTCGGGCGAGCCGAACATGACGCCGATCTTCATGCGGATCTGGTTGATGAAGATGACCATGCATTTGGAGCGGCTGATCGAGCCGGTCAGCTTGCGCATGGCCTGGGACATCAGGCGGGCATGGACGCCGACGGAGCTGTCGCCCATGTCGCCTTCCAGTTCCGACTTGGGGGTCAACGCGGCCACCGAGTCGACCACGACCATGCTGACCGCGCCGGACCGGACGAGGGTGTCGGTGATCTCCAACGCCTGTTCGCCCGTATCGGGCTGCGAGATCAGGAGTTCGTCCAAATCCACGCCCAGCTTCTTGGCATATTGCGGGTCGAGCGCGTGTTCCGCGTCGACGAAGGCACAGACGCCGCCTTTCTTCTGTTCTTCGGCCACGGCGTGGAGCGTGAGGGTGGTCTTGCCCGAGCTTTCCGGCCCGTAGATTTCGATGATGCGCCCCTTGGGCAGGCCACCGATGCCGAGCGCGATGTCGAGGCCCAGGGATCCGGTCGATGTGGCTTCGATATCGGGAAGCTGGTTTTCACCGCCCAGCTTCATGATCGAGCCCTTGCCGAACTGCCGTTCGATCTGCGCGAGCGCGCTGTCCAGCGCCTTCTGCTTGTCGCCGGAGCGTTTGTCAGCCATGTCGAGAATGCTCGTGGTTGCCATGATGTCTGCCCTTGTTGCATGCGGCCGCGCGCGCGGCAATCGAGATGGACGTTCGGTTTATGTTCTTGGCGGAGGGCGTAGAACGTTAACGGAACAAATGCAAGTGTTGTACGGGTCGATCATCGGCTGTGTTTGGTTAAGAAATCGTTGACGGGGAGGCCGCGGGCCATGCTGATCTTCTGGAAAGCGCGGATCGTGCTGTTGGCGGTGCCCAAGACCGGAACGACCGCGCTGGAACAGGCGCTGGCGCCCGTGGCCGACGCAGCGATCGTGAATCCGCCGGGGTTGAAGCATTGCACGGTCAAGAAGTTCCGGCGGGAATTGTCAGACTTCTTCGAGCAGAAGGGCCGGCGGCCCATGGAGTTGGTCGCCGTCATGCGGGAGCCGGTCTCATGGTTGGGGAGCTGGTACAGGTATCGGTCGCGGCCGGAGCTGGAGGGGCATGCGAACTCGACGGCCGATATGGATTTCGACGGGTTCGTGCGGGCCTACCTGGCCGATCCGCAGCCCGATTTCGCGAAGGTCGGGTCGCAGGCGAACTTCCTGGCCGGCGGGGTGCAGCATCTGTTCGCCTACGACCGGGGCGAGGCGCTGACGGCCTTCCTGGAGGACCGCCTGGGCCAGAAGATCGAGACGGCGCGGGTCAATGTCTCGCCCGAGGGCGCGACGGATCTGAGTCCGGAGACGCGGCAGGCGCTGGCGGCCGGGCGGCCGGAAGACCTGGCCCTGTGGGAACGCCTGGCCGCCGCCGGAGGCGTGCTGTCGGACGGGGGCTAGCGGCCGATATACCGATCCCGCCGGTGATTGACGGCGATGATGAGGTTCACGATCACCGCACCCAATAGCGATGCAGCCACCAGCCAAGGGTCGAGGACTAGGGCCGCGCCGAGGAACAGGAGCGCGTCGAAGCCGAGCTGCACCCAGCCCGCTTGGATGCCGAACCTTTCCTGCATCCAGAGCGCCAGGATCCCGATGCCGCCCAGCGACGCGCCGTGGCGGAAGATGACGATCAGGCCCATGCCGATCGTCGCGCCGGCCAGGGCTGAGGCGGCCCAGGGATCCAGTTGTTCGAAGGTGACGACGCCGGGCATCAGCGCGCTGAAGACCGAGACGAGGGTGACGACGATGACCGTCTTGACCACGAAGCGGGCGCCCATGCGCAGCCAGCCGAGGATGTAGAAGGGCAGGTTCACGACGAAGAACCACACCGCGAAGCTGAGATCGGTGACGTAGGACAGAAGGACGCCGAGACCCGCCGTCTGACCGGTGACCAGACCGGCGGCGGTCAGGAGTCGGACGCCGAGGGCACAGAGCGCCGTGCCAAGCAGGAAGGCTTGCGCGTCCTCCAGCGGGGTGTGGGCCAGCCGCTCGGGGTCGTGAGGTTCGTTTGTCGGGGAGAGCTGCGCCATTTGGCGCGATCTAGGATGACCGGCGCGCGCCGTCCAGGGATCGGGAGGGGCGCGCCCGGCCGGGCGCGCGCCCGTGTCGGAAAATTCGTCAGCCGGCCAGGGCGGCGGTCAGATTTTCGTCGATCTTCTCTAGGAACCCCAGGGGGGTCAGCCAATTCTGGTCGGGGCC
>JBCCCB010000369.1:0-3742 GCA_039033775.1 Pseudomonadota bacterium
GCGGGGCGACGCCCCGGCGGCGCGGCTGGCGCCCTGGTGCAAGCCGGGACAGAAGGTCGCCTTCCTGGGCTTGTCCGGTGTGGGCAAATCGACCCTGACCAACGCGCTGGTCGACGGGGCCGGCATGGCCACGCGGGGTGTTCGGGAAGACGATGCCAAAGGTCGGCACACCACCACGCGGCGGCAGTTGCATGTGGTCCCCGGGGGCTGCGCGGTGCTCGACACGCCGGGCATGCGGGAACTGTAACTGGCCGATGTGGCGGCCGGGGTCGAGGCGCTGTTCGGCGATCTGGAGGATCTGGCCGCGGGCTGCCGGTTCAAGGATTGCGCCCACGACACCGAACCGGGCTGCGCGGTATTAGCCACCGTGGACCGTGCCGAGGTGGATCCCAAGCGCTTGGCCCGGTAGCGCAAGCCGGCGGCCGAGGAGCGCTTCAACTCGGCCACGCTGGCCGAAAGGCGATCCCAAGACCGGGCGTTCGGCAAGATGGGGCGCCGGATCATGCGGGACAATCCGAAATAGCGGTCCATGTGGCCTGCCGCGACTGGCCTTTTGACCCATGAACGTGGCGGCCCTAGGCTCCCGCCATGGCGGAAGGGATGGATCACGGCGGCCTGGAGGCGGCGCTGCTTGCCTATGATGGCAAGACCGTTTCGATCCTGTCGGCCGTGCGGAGCGCCCATGGCGCCGATCCTGATATTTTGTCGAAGCTCGTCACGCTTTGCGGTCATCCCGACCGATTGGTCAGCGACGGGGCCACATGGATCCTGAAGGCCGAACTGGAGGCGGGGCGGGGGCTGGACGGGCGCCAGACAGCGTGCCTGCTGGCGGCTTTGCCTCAATTGCGCGGTTGGCAGGGGCGGTTGCATCTCTGCCAGATCATCCCCGCCCTGACGGTGACCGACGCCCAGCGGGCAACCTTACGGGACTGGCTGGCGCCTTTCTTGGACCACGACAGGCCCTTGCTGCGGGCGTGGGCGCTGGATGCCCTTTGTGGCGTTGCCGATGGGGCTGAGATCGCGGTTTTGTTGGACCGCATGGAACAGGACCCGGCTGCATCGGTGCGGGCGCGGGTTCGTGCCCTGCGGCGGCCCTGAACCGGCGTTTGTCTTGCGGTCCGGTTCCGGACCGGCATCCTGCGGCGGCGATCAGGGGCAGGGCGACAGCGCCGCCCGGAACGCGTCCCGCGCATCGGGGTCGAGCCTGGCGAGGACGTCGGACCGGCGGCTCAGTTGGACGAAATCCGCATCGGGTGCCGGTCGAAGCCATGTCGTTACCGGGAGCGTGTCGCCAAGCGGCGCCGTCAGACAACCGCCGCGGACCGCGACGGTGAGGCTGCCCCGGCCGCCTTGGTCGGCGGCGCGGAGGCGCCGGATCTCAGCCTGGGCGCCGGCGAACCGGGCGGCTTCGGCCGGGCCGACGCGGGCCACGAATAGGCGATCTGCCGGCGAGGTGCCCGCCACCGCATCGGTGGCGGGCACTATCCGAAGCGGGACCGTTTCCGACACCAGCGGCCCATCCGGGCCCGCCAGCGCGATCCGCAAGACGGCATCGCCGTCGCGAAGCTGCAACTGGGGTGGCACGGCCACAGCGACCGAGATGGCATCGGGCGGGGTGCCCAGCGGGTCCAGCCGGGCGGCGGCGTCGATGCCTGCCAGAGTGACTGCCGAGCATCCGGTCAAAAGGTGGGTTGCAAGGAGGAAGAGCGCGCGCATCGTATGGGTCCGATTCTGATTGCATATTGGTCATTATTTAATGTAAAACATTAAGTATAGAAACCAAAAGGTGTAGAAAATGATCGACCCTTCTCCCGTTCGGGCGTCGGCGCGGCTTCTGTCTCGAATTCTGTTGGCCATCCAGGTTCTGCTGGGCGTCCTGGCCTTGGCGGTTCTCGTCGGCGGTGTCTTGGCGGTCTTGATCGCCACCGTCCGGGAAACCCTGGGCACTGCATTCGTGGATGCGATGGGGGTCACGGATATCTCGCCCCAGGCGGGCCAGGTTCTTGGGCTGGCAGCACTCGTTTTCATCCAGGTGGCGATGCTGTTCGCGGTGACGGGCCGGATGCGGGCAATCTTCGTCGCGCTGGAGCGTCTGCGGCCCGAAGAGGCCGCCGGGGCGGCGCGTGGGACGGCCTGGTGGCTTTGGGCCCTGGTGATCTGGGGCGTGCTGGCGGGGGCGTTGGGCAGTGTGATCACCACATGGCACCTGCCCGACGGAGAACGGGCCCTGGCCGTCGGGATCGGCTCGCAGCAGATCACGACCGCCTTGGCTGCTCTGTTCGCGGCCTTCATGGCGCGGGCCCTGACGCTTGGCGCCGCGCTTTGGCGGGATCACCGGGCGATGATCTGATGGCCATCGTGGTGCGGCTGGACGTGGCGCTCGCGCGGCGGAAGATGACGTCCCGCGATCTGGCGGCGCGGATCGGAATATCGGAGCAGAACCTGTCCGTCCTGCGCTCGGGCCGGGCGCGGGGGCTGCGCTTCGGAACCTTGGCGGCGATCTGCCGGGAACTGGACTGCCAGCCCGGGGAATTGCTGGAATACGTGGCCGAGCCGACGGATGCATCGGAGTAAAGACCGATCGCGTCGTCCGCTCGTTCGCGCAGGGCGCCATGCGGCGTGGCCCGCTCCAGCGCCCGCGATCGCCGCGTATCGGCAGCGTGTGCCAAATCGGACCCATCACCTGGAAGCGGACGACAAGGCCGCGTGGGCCTGTCCGGACCCGCTCGGTCCCGATGCCGTCCACCTCGATCGAAGCGTTGCAGTTCAATTGCGCATCTAGGCAGTGGATAGGCTGTCAAGGGATCTGGCGATGGGCGAAGCCGGCGATCTTGACCAGATATCGACCGTGCTTCGATCCCGCCCCAGGTCGCGGTCGGAGAATCGTCCGCTCTCGGTCGTCGATCTGGCCATGGCCGCACAGGCCCCGGAACGTATCGGTGTCGAGGGTCACATCACGATATTACGGTTGCTCGTCTCCGCGCGGTCGCTGCCTGCCATGGACGAATCCTTATGGAAAATCGCTTGATAGAGCGTCTTCACGATCCGGCAAATTCTGCGCAGACCAAGTCGTGAATTCGGTCTTTCGGAGACCGTTGACACGTGAGAGGAGAGGCCATACCTACCCTTCGTTGGCACTCTCCATAGATGAGTGACAACAGGGAGAAACTTCTAGCTCAATGAGGCTACCGTTATGGCATTCACTCCGCTGCATGATCGCGTGCTGGTCCGCCGTGTCGAATCCGAGGAGAAGACCGCTGGCGGTCTGATCATCCCCGACAACGCCAAGGAAAAGCCCGCCGAGGGCGAAGTCGTCGCCGTGGGCGCCGGCGCCAAGGACGAAGACGGCGATCGCATCGCCATGGACGTCAAGGCGGGCGACCGCATCCTGTTCGGCAAGTGGTCGGGCACCGAGGTCACGGTCGACGGCGAAGAGCTGTTGATCATGAAGGAATCGGACATCCTGGGGATCATGGACGGCGCGTCCGCCGCCAAGGCCGCTTGAAAGCGACCTGATCTTCGGATCGTCTGAACTTCGAACCGTAAAATTCTGAATTTAGGAGAATATCATGGCCTCTAAGGACGTGAAATTCGATACCGACGCCCGCAATCGCATGCTCAAAGGCGTCAACATCCTGGCCGATGCCGTCAAAGTCACGCTGGGCCCCAAGGGCCGCAACGTGGTCATCGACAAGTCGTTCGGTGCCCCGCGCATCACCAAGGACGGCGTCACCGTCGCCAA
>JBCCCB010000370.1:0-3660 GCA_039033775.1 Pseudomonadota bacterium
CACATGATCCAGCCCGTCATTGCGTTCAGCCTTAGCGTGAGCGCAGTGGCCGCCGCCACGACACCGACGCTCGCCGCACCTTGCGTCCAAAGCAGGATCGCCCAGCCAACAACGCCGACGATGAGCAAACCGTTCAGAAAAACCAGGATCACGTCCATGATCGTGAACAGGCGCATTTCGCGCATGAATGTCGTACGGGTGTGCTGGATCGCGTCCTTTGCGTAATCCAGTTCACGTTCGTGATGGGCAAACATCTTGACCGAATGGATGTTGGTATAGGCATCCACCACCCGGCCCGTGGTCATCGACCGCGCGTCGGAACTGGCCTTCGACGCCGGGCCCACCCGCTTGACCGTCCAGCGGACGAGCAGCGCATAGAGCGCGAACCAGATGCCCAACGGCAGAAGCAGGCGCGGATCCGCCCCGAACAGCAGGATGCCCGCGCCGATCAGATAGGCCAGCGCGAAAGTGATCGCGTCGAAGACCTGGAACACCGCCTCGCCCGCTGCGGGCGGCGCCTGCATGATGCGGTTGGCGATGCGGCCGGCGAAGTCGTTCTCGAACCAGCCGACCGATTGGCGCAGCACGTGGTTATGGGCGCGCCAGCGCATCATCGTGCCGTAATTCGGCAGAATCGTGTTGTTGAGCAGCAAGACGTCCAGGGCTTGCAAGGCGGGCCGAACCGTCAGGATGAAGACTGCGACGGCGACCAGTTCCCAGACGTTTTCCTGCAGGAAGGCGGTGGGCGTGGTGTTCGACAACATGTCCACCAGACGGCCCATATAGGCGATCAACCAGATCTCGACGGCGGCCACGACGACCGACATGGCGCCGGTCAGCGCGAAAACCTTGGCGAAGGGACGGGAGTAATCTTTCAGGAACGGCCACAGCTTCGCAGGCGGCGTATCGGCTTGCGCCGGGCCCCCATACGGGTCGACCAGGTTTTCGAAATAACGGAACATCGGGACTCGGCCTTTCGGGCTGAGCCTTGGATATAACCGATCAGGCGAAAAAGACCATGACACCGGAGGCGGCCAGCGCGGTGGCCATGATTGTGGTGAAAATCCGCCAAGCGGTGGGGGTGGTCAGCAGGTAGGCCAGCAGCGTGCCGGCGAAGGTCCAGAACAGGCAGACGAAGAAGTTGATGCCGGAGAAGGCGCTGCCGATGCGCAGGGCCTCCAGATGGGCGGGAAGGCTGCTGGCATAGCCCGACGCAGCGGCCAGGGCGATGATCCAGATCTTGGGGTTCACCCATTGGAAGAGGACCGCCTCGACGAAGGTGAAGGGGCGATCCTTCTCGCCCGGCGTGGCGCCGCCGGTGGAGCGGAGCAGCTTCCATGCCATCCACAGGATCCAGGCGACGGCGATGATCTGGAGGGTGAGTTTCAACGCGGGCACGGCGAGGAGCAGCGCGCCGATACCCAATGCGGTCAGGGCCGAGGTGACGCCGACGCCGAAGGCCACGCCGAGCACATGGGGGATGGTTGGTTTGAAGCCGAAGCGCGCGCCGGAGGCGGTGAGCAGGATCACGTTCGGGCCGGGCGTGAAGAGACCGGCGAAGACGAACAGGTAAAGCGGGTCGATCACGCTTTGGCCGCCTGGATCAGCGCTTGTTTGTCGATGGCGCCCTTGTGCCGGCGCCAGATCGTGCGGGCCTTGGCCAGGGCTTGGCCCAGGGCCGGGCCCTGCAGGTCCGGCATCAGGTCGGCGGCCGTCAGGGGGAAGGTCTCATCGGCCCCTTTCCGGGCCTCTTCGACAGCGCCCGGGGCAATCGGTTCGCCCAACAGGGCCGCCCGGATTAGGAGCACGTCGCGGGCGCGCGGGCCCAGTTCGTCGCCCAAGGTGAACGGGTCGGTGCCGTCGCGGGCGGCGGTGGCCAGGTCGTGGAGCGTCTTCGCCTCCTGCTTGGAGAGACGGAGATGGCCCGCATCCCCGCCCAGCGCGGCCAGGCGGGCGATCCAGTCGGTGTCGCCCAAGTGGATCAGCGGGGCAAGCGGCGTGGGGTCAGAGCCGGGCAGGATGCGGGCCAAGATGCCCGCTTGGGCCATGCCCGCCACTTCGGGCGCGGGATTGGGCGCGGCGAGGAGCTTGCGGAGTTCGTGGCCGACCCGCTCTCGGGACAATTGGTCGAGGCCGTCCTGATGCTCGGCGCACGCAGCCAGGCCCTCGGCGTCAAGGCCCAGCGCCGGGTCGCCGTACCAGGCGGTGAAGCGGAAGAAGCGGAGGATGCGCAGGTAATCTTCGGTGATGCGCGCGGCAGGGTCGCCGATGAAGCGCACATGGCCCGCCTGCAGGTCCGCGAGGCCGCCCAGGGGATCGACCACCTGGCCGTGGCGGTCGGCATAAAGCGCATTCATGGTGAAATCGCGCCGCGCCGCGTCGGTCGCGGGGTCGTCCGAGAAGGCCACTTTGGCGTGCCGGCCATCGGTCTCGACGTCCCGGCGGAAGGTGGTGACCTCGTGGGGCAGGCCGTCCACCACGAGGGTGATCGTGCCGTGGTCCAAGCCGGTGGGGATCGCCCGCATCTGCGCGGCCTCGGCCAGGGCCAGCACCCGGTCGGGCCGGGCATCGGTGGCGATATCGATATCGCTGACCGGCGCGCCAAGCAGGGCGTTGCGCACGCAGCCGCCCACGGCGAGCGCTTGGTGCCCGGCCTCGGTCAGCAGCCCCATGACCGCCTGGGTGGCCGGGTGTCGGAGCCAGTCATCGTCGATGCGCATCGTCATGGGCGGCGTGTATGGGGGAGGCGGTGGGGAAAGGCTACCGGTCCGGATCGGAAATCCGTTAACCATCTGTAAATAAATAGAGGTTTCGCAGCGAAACCTAGCCGGCCATCCGCTCCGCCAACCCGCGCAGGATCCGCGCCGTGGCGCCCCAGATGTAATAGGGTCCATGGGGCGCGGCGTAATAGCGGCGCCATTCGCCGCGCCAGCGCCGTGCCTCGACGGCGTAATTGGCCGGGTCGCAGATATGATGCAGCGGGACGGTGAAGACCTCCTCGACCTCGCCGGGCTCGGGCACCGGATCGAAGGGCTGCACATGGGCGACGACGGGCGTGACCGTGAAGCCGGTGACGGTCTCGTGGCACGGCAAGCGGCCGAGCAGGCGCGCGCGATCGGCGGGCAAACCGACCTCTTCGCCGGCTTCGCGGAGGGCGGCGTCCTCGGGTGTCTCGCCGTCTTCGGCCTTACCGCCCGGAAAGGCGATCTGACCCGGATGGTGCTTCAGCCGGGACGACCGCTTGGTCAGCAGCAGGCGTAGCCCGCGCTCCGTCTCGACGAACGGGACCAAAACCGCCGCATCCCGCAGGATGCGGCGGCCGGGCAGGATCACGTCGGGGTTCAGATCGAAATCGGAGGAGCCCGCCGCCGGGGCGGCAAGGGCGGCCTCGATCCGATCAATCATCCTGCGGCTCCTTGGTGGCTTCGAACCCGAGCGTCTCGGGGTCGAACTCGTAATGGGCGCCGCAGAACTGGCAATCGGCGGTGACCCGGCCGGTTTCGTCTGTTTTGCGTGGCTGTTGCACAACGAGGAAATCGACATCGATTCCCCGTACGACCCCCACACCTATCTGAGGCACTAGAACTAGTCCTCCGACCCAGGGGAGGTACGAGGAAGCCGACCGGCTGTGGGAACGTTGCCTCGGCATCTACGAGAAGG
>JBCCCB010000371.1:0-3647 GCA_039033775.1 Pseudomonadota bacterium
CGCGATCCGGCGCTCCTGGGTCGCGATGTCCGCCTCGCGATGCGCGTTGGCGGCGGTGTTGCGAACGACCAAGGTCCCGTCTGCCGTGGGCACGCCCTGTCCGAGGACTGGACCAGCCAACACGAGCGCCAAAGCGGTGAGGGCAGGGACCCTAGCCATTCTCCGGACCCCCAAGCGGGGTGAAGGTGCAGTTCCCGCCATCCTCCATGGGCAGGAGGCTGAAGCAATTCGCCTGCGGCTCACGATAGTTGGTGCAGGCCACCAGGGTCGCGGCGGCGATCAGGACCAGGGCTATCCGCGTCATGTCGTCCTCCAGAAATCGGGTCGCGTTCGATAATCGGTGCCCACCAGCTGCTCGCCTTTTTCCATGCCGCCGAGGATGGTCAGGAGCGGGCCGAGCGGGCTGAGGTCGGCATTGACCACGACCGAGCCGCCACAATCGCGGACGAGCGCGAGACGGGAGGTGCTGACGGTGTTCAGCAGGACGTCCAACTCCTTTCCGTGCAGGTTGAGCATGGCGTAATCCGATGCGGTCGCCCGGATATTGGGAAGGAGGATCTGGGTCGGCACGGCCTCGATGATGGTCTTGCCGGTCCGCGTCTGTTCGAGCTGAGAGGCGTATTGCGTCATCATCACGACGACCGCGTTCTGCTTTCGGGCCGTGATCAGCCAGTTCGACAACCGCTCGGCGAAGTAGGTGTTGTCGAGGGCCTTCCAGGCCTCGTCGATGACGATGATGGTCGGCTTGCGATCCTCGATCACGCGCTCCACGCGACGGAAGATGTAGGACAGCACGGCCATCCGTTCCTTCTCGCTGTCGCTATCGAGAATGCCGGTGAGGTCGAACCCCACCATGTCGCCGTCCAGAGAGAACGTGTCCTCGGCGTTCTGGCCGAAGATCCAGCCATACCGCCCCTCCGCCGTCCATTCCTTGAGGCGGTCATGCAAGTCGCCCCCGTCATCGGCTGAGACGAAGAGCGAGGCGAGGTCCGACCAGTTTCGCAGGCCCGCATCGGAGGCCGTGGCGTTCTGGCGGATCACCTCCTGGATGATGTTGGTCTGCGCGGGTGAGAGGGGCTTGTCCGGGCGGTGGATCAGCGCCGCCAGCCAATCGGAGAGCCAGGCCTGGCCGCGTTCATCCGTCTCGGTCTGGAGCGGGTTCAGGCCGGTGGCCGATCCGGCTTCGATGGCCGCATAGCGCCCGCCATTCGCTCGAACCGCCATCTCCAGCGCCAGCCGGTAGTCGAAGACGAAGACACGTGCGCCGGCGCGTTTGGCCTGCGTCATCAGGAAGGCCGAGATCGTGGACTTGCCCGAGCCGGGGCGGCCCAGGATCAACGTATGGCCTGAGGTCGGCTCCTTATCGGGCGAACCCTGTTCGTGGTAGTTGAACCAATAGGCCGACATCTCGGGCGTCGGGAACATCGTGATTTCGGTGCCCCAGGGCACGTCCGGACCGCGTTTCCCGAGCTGGCCGCGATGGAAGGCCGCGAAGTCGGCGAAGTTGTGGTTGGTCACGGCCGCCTTGCGGCTCCGCTTGGCGCCGTTGCCCGGGTGCTGGGCGAAGAAATGCGTCTTCGCAGCAAAGGCTTCCGAGACAAGGTTCACCCCTTCGGTCGCGGCCGTATTACGGACTTCGCCCGCGATGCTTTCGAGCCCTTCCAGCGTATCGGCATAGACCGTCACGCTCATATGGTGCTCCCCGAAGGACAGCCGCTTCGATTCCAGATCGTCCAGGGCGTCTTCGAGTTCGGCCGCCAGCGACCGGGCTCCATCGTCGGAGGCGCGACGCAGGCGTTGCTCCCGCTTGATCCGGCTCGCCATCAGGTTCGAGTTGATGGGCGTGAAGCTGTGCGTGACGACCATGTCGACGGGCAGGTTCAGCTCATCGAACATCGTGCAGGAGGTCTTGGCCGGATAAGTCTTGATGGCGAAGCTGGTGCCGAAGCGGTGACCCACGGCTCCATCGGCGATCTCGAATACGCGCCCCTTGAAGGTGACGCGCGTGTTCGAGACGTCATCCGAGACGTATCCGTATTTCGAGCGCCGGTAGAGCGGGAGTTCCTGCCCGGTGTTCAGCCCGCCGAGGAAGCCCAGCAGCTCGCCCGCCTCCGCGGAAAGCAAGCGCGGCGACATGGCGGCAAAGGTCGATTGCAGGAATCCCAGGACCTCGCCCAGACGGCGCAGCCGCTTCTGGGTCTGCTCGCGAAGCGCGTCGATCGATTTCCTGCCCAAGAACGGCACCTTCGAGCCGAGCGGGGGGCGATGGATCACGGTCAGGGTCTGCGTCTTGTCTCGAAGGTCCGAGGCGTAGAGGCTATCGGTCCAACGCCGATCGACCGCGGCCGCGAAGTCGTCGCCGGGGATCGGATCGAGGTCGGGGTCGATCGCCTTCGAGACCTTGTGGACGTAGAACGCGAATTCTGGCCCGATCTGCGCGATGATGGATGCGAAGAGGGCCCGGGTTCGGTCGAGATAATCGTCATCGGTGGTCGAGCTGTTCACCCCCTCCAGGCGGATGCACTGGAACAGCTCGTTGCCGCGCGTCCGCACCGTGACGTCGTCGACGAGGGTCACGTAGGGGAGCATATGCGTCAGCGGCTTCTCCCGTTTCCACCAATCGGGGAGGAGCGTCATGGGATCGACCCATTCGTCACGGGGCATAGGAATCGCCTCCATGGATGGTGCGGTTCGCGGTAGGCGGGGTTTCCTGCAGCGTCGTCGCGACGACATCGAGGAAATGGGGGTCCCAATCGGCGAGCTTCCACAGCGCGCCGTAGGCGATCGCGCCGATCGGGATCAGGATCCAATGCTGGACCCATAGGAAGATCAGGACAGTCCCAAACAGCCAGACCATCGCATACATGATGGGCAGGCCGACCAGCTTGGGCGGCTGCACCAGGCCGAGGAACAGTCGGGATTGGTCTGCCACGATCGTTCCTCCGTCAGGTCGTCCAGATGGCGGCCACGATGGTCGGGGCGGCGGCGATGCCCGCGATGCCGACGAGCACCCACATGGCCTGCCGGAAATCGAGGAAGCCGAAGAGCCAGCCCAGGAAGATGCCGATGAGGGCGAGGGTGCCGACCACGATGCTCAGGGGGCCGGTAATGGCGTCCACGATCCCCTGGAGGAGGCTCTGGATCGGCGACAGATCGACGCTTTGCGCCATGGCCGGGAAGGCGATCACGACCAAGATCAACGCAATGCTGATAATATAACTTATGTCATATTTTAAGCTTACAGAGGTTTTCATGGGGTCTCTCCTTCGAGCCGGTTGAAGACAGCAAGGACGCGACGGACATGGGTTCGGGTTTCTCGAAACGGCGGAATGCCCCGGTATTGCTCGACCGCGCCGGGGCCCGCGTTGTAAGCGGCCAGTGCCAGCCGCGCGTCCCCGAATTGACCGAGCATCATCGCGAGATATCGAGCGGATCCATCGAGGTTCTGCCGCCAGTCATGCGGGTCGATTCCGAGGTCGGCCGCCGTCTCCGGCATGAGTTGTCCCAGACCGATGGCGCCGACGGTGCTGCGCGCCTGCGGATTGTAAGCACTCTCGATCTCGATATTCGACCGGTAGAGGCGCCGCCATTCCGTGACGGACAGACCCGCCCGCCGCAATCCCGGATGCGACGCGTAGCGCAAGGCC
>JBCCCB010000372.1:0-3550 GCA_039033775.1 Pseudomonadota bacterium
CGATTGGAAGCAGATGCTGGCCTATAAGGACGAAACCATCGGCCAGAACACCAAGGGCATAGAATTTCTGTTCAAAAAGAACAAGGTGGACTGGATCAAGGGCTGGGCGTCGATCCCCGAGGCCGGCAAGGTCAAGGTCGGCGACGACGTGCACGAGGCCAAGCACATCGTCATCGCCTCCGGCTCGGACTCGGCCAATGTGCCCGGCGCCGAGGTCGAGATCGACGAGAAGATCGTCGTCACCTCGACCGGCGCGCTGGAATTGTCGAGCATTCCCAAGACAATGGTCGTCGTCGGCGGCGGTGTGATCGGGCTGGAATTGGGTTCGGTCTATGCCCGTCTCGGCACCGACGTGACGGTCATCGAATACCTGGACGGCATCACCCCCGGCCAGGATCTGGAGATCGCCAAGCAGTTCCAGAAAATCCTGACGAAGCAGGGCCTTAAGTTCATCACCGGCGCCGCCGTGTCCAAGGTCGAGACCAAGGGCGGCAAGGCCCATGTCTCCTATGCGCTGCGCAAGGATGACAGCCAGCACGACCTGAAGGCCGACGTGGTGCTCGTCTCGACCGGCCGCAAGCCGCATACGGACGGCCTGGGGCTGGATGCGCTCGGCGTAACCCTCACGAAACGCGGGCAGATTTCGGTCGACGACGATTATCAGACCAGCGTGCCCGGCATCTATGCCATCGGCGATGTGATCGAAGGCCCCATGCTCGCCCACAAGGCCGAGGACGAAGGCATGGCCATCGCCGAAATTCTGGCGGGGCAGGCCGGGCACGTTAACTACGACGTAATCCCTGGTGTGATATACACCCATCCCGAAGTGGCCAGCGTCGGCCTGACCGAGGAGCAACTGAAAGACGAAGGCCGCGCCTACAAGGTCGGGAAGTTCAGCTTCATGGGCAATGGCCGCGCCAAGGCCAATCACGCAGCCGACGGCTTCGTGAAGCTGCTGGCGGACAAGGACACCGACCGGATCTTGGGTTGTCATGTGATCGGCCCCATGGCCGGCGATCTGATCCACGAAGTCTGCGTCGCCATGGAATTCGGCGCCGCCGCCGAGGATCTGGCCCGCACCTGCCACGCCCATCCGACCTATTCGGAAGCCATGCGCGAAGCCGCCCTGGCCTGTGGCGACGGCGCGATCCACGCCTGACACCGACCCGCCACGTCCATCGGGAAATGGTCACAATCGAGTGGCAGGTTGTCCCATGTCTTGCCGCTTTCTAATGTGATAAATCAGTACATTACGATTAGGCCGGTATTTTGAAATGTCCCTGTCACGAGTCTCCGTCCCGGCTGTGTTCGCACCGATTTTCGTCGGCGGTCAGGCGTTCGCCGAAGGCGAAGGCGCCGCGCATCCGGGCTTCCTGCCCCAAGCCTTCCGAGGCTTCATCACGCAGGACCGCATCGTCCTGGCTCTGATCTCCATCCTCGTCTGTCTGTCGCTCGTCGCGCTGGTGCATCACCGGATGCGATTGCGCCGCCGGGCATTGCGCCAGCAGATCTCGGGCCTATCCAACGGCGCACGGTTTCGCCTGGTCGATGCGGTCGTCCATGCCGCCTGGCGGCGTCGCAAGCTGGACGACGTCCGGCTTCGTCGCGCCTTGGAAATCGCCCGCGATGCCACCGACATGGATTATGATCTGAGCCACATGCGGGAACTGGCGCTGCGCGCGGACCGATTAATTCTTCCCCTCAACTTCCGATGGATGCGCGCGAACCTGGACCGGACAGAGAAGCTCGTGATCTTCAACGCGGCGACCTCTGTGATCGTCGCATCCGGCCGCCTGACCCGTGCCGACCAGCGCTTCCTGGGAAACCTCAGCCGTGGCCTCGGCCTGAAGCGCAGCGATCTGCGCGATTTGGCGCGCTTGGTGAAGAGCTAGCTGGCCAGCAATCGCAATCCTTGCGTGACGTCGGCCCGCACCGCCAGCCGCAGCGCCTGTTCGTCCCCCGTGCGAAGGGCCGCGACGATCAAACGGTGGTTCTTCGGCAGTTCCGTTCGATTCAACCGGCCATAGAGCGCCCGCATCGTCGGCCCCAATTGCAACCAAACGGTCTCCACCATGGCCAACATGGCAGGGGCTTGGGCCCGCAGGTAAAGCGTCCGATGGAACTCAAGGTTGGTCCGGATATAGCCTGACGCATCCTGTTTGACGATTTGCTCGGCGATGGTGGTGTTGATGCTCTCCAATCGCCCGACCAGCGCCAGATGCGCGCGCGGCAAGGCCCTTGCCGCCAATTCCGGTTCGAGAAGGGAGCGCAATGAGGCCAGTTCCTCGATCCGATCGTTCGACAAGGCCGGCGTCGAGACACGGCCCGAGGCGGACAATGATAACGCTCCTTCGGCGACAAGCCGGCGCGTGGCCTCCCGCACCGGGGTCATCGAGACGCCATAGTCGCGGCCGAGGCCGCGCAGGGTCAGCGCTTCGCCCGGCGGCAATTCGCCATGCATGATCCGGCTCCGCAAATTGCGGTAGAGTCGGTCATGGGCGGCGCCGGCGCCATCCGACAAGGTGTTCATCAACATCGGGTCCAAGTGTGATCACAAAGCCGCGCCGGTCAACCGCATAGCATCTGTCTTGCCCCGCATTCGCCCGGCCGCAATGGCGGAAGGCGCATTTCGCCGCGGCTGGTATGGCCTCTGCCCAAGACATATTCGACCGCGCAACGTGCACTACGCGGCGTCGAAGTCAATCGCCTGCAAAGACGCACCATGTCTCCGCAGCCAAGCCCGCCGCGGTGCATAATCCGGCATCAACGCCTCGACCTGGGCCCAGAAACGCGGCGAATGATCCATATGTTTGAGATGGGCGACCTCATGGGCCGCCACGTATTCCAGGATCTCCGGGGGGGCCATCACCAGCCGCCACGAGAACATCAGCTTCCCGCGGGACGAGCAGGACCCCCAGCGGGACCGCGTGTCGCGCAAGGTCATCTCGGAAGGCTCGCGCCCCAAGGCCTCCGCGTAGCGGTCCACCGCCACGGCCAAATGCGTCTGTGCGAGAGACCGTAGGAGAGCCTTGACCCTGGCAGCAGCCCGCGCGTCGTCCGGCACGGAGATGGCCGCCTCCACCAACCGGGCCGACCGCCCGGGCCCGGCGATCACATCGACCTCCCGGCCGAATAGCGGCAGCGTTCCACCGACTTGGACCCGCCGCCGATCCGGCACAGACGCGACCTGCTTGGCGATCCAACCGGCCTGCTGAGCGACGAACGATTCGCCATCCCGCAGGGATGCCGATCTCGGCAATGTGAGGGTCACGACACCATCCGTCCGCCCTACCCGCAACGTCATCCGCCGCGCCCGAGCGGATCGGCGGACCCGCACCGACAGGCCGGGATGGTCGGCAATCTGGACGATCTCATTCATCGGCTCGCAAGGCCTTGCCACCCCTTGTCCCCTGTGGCATCCGACCCCAATTCTCCGAAGTCCGGACGACATGAAGGAACCGACATGCCCAAGGAAGAATGGGGCGTCAAGCGGGTCTGCCCGACCACCGGCAAGCGCTTCTACGACCTCAACCGCGATCCCATCGTCAGC
>JBCCCB010000373.1:0-3545 GCA_039033775.1 Pseudomonadota bacterium
CTCGACCCCATCCAGCATCTCGTTCTTGATGCGGATATTGGCGAAGGTCCCGCGCATCATGATCTCATGATTGCCGCGCCGAGATCCGTAGGAGTTGAATTCCCGCGGGGGCACCTGCCGTTCGGTCAGGTACGGCCCGGCGGGCGACGTCTCCTTGAACGACCCGGCGGGCGAGATATGATCCGTCGTGATCATGTCCCCCAACATCGCCAGCACGCGCGCGCCCTTGATGTCGTGGATTTCGCCGGGCTCGGTCGACATCCCTTGGAAATAGGGAGGGTTCTGCACATAGGTCGACGTGGCCGGCCAATCGTAGGTCTCCTGCTGGGGCACCTCGACGCCCTGCCACTTGTCGTC
Source organism: Pseudomonadota bacterium (assembly GCA_039033775.1). Classification (GTDB taxonomy): domain Bacteria; phylum Pseudomonadota; class Alphaproteobacteria; order Rhodobacterales; family Rhodobacteraceae; genus Jannaschia. The sequence continues at coordinate 358 of JBCCCB010000373.1, forward strand.
GCCCTTGAAGACGTCGGCGTATTTCGTCTGGAACGCATCGCGGGTCACGGTTTTCTCGACCAACTCCGCGATTTCCTGGCTCGACGGCCAGATGTCCTTCAGGAAGACGTCGTTGCCGTCCTTGTCTTGGCCGAGCGGCGCCGTGGTGATGTCGACATTCATGTCGCCCACCAGCGCATAAGCCACGACGAGCGGCGGCGAAGCGAGGTAATTGGCCCGCACGTCAGGCGAAATCCGGCCCTCGAAGTTCCGGTTCCCCGACAGCACGGAGGTCGCGATCAGATCGTTGTCGGCGATCGCCTTGGATATCTCGGGCGCCAGCGGTCCTGAATTGCCGATGCAGGTGGTGCAGCCATAGCCCACCAGGTTGAAGCCGATGGCGTCCAGGTCCTCCTGCAGGCTGGCGGCCTCCAGATAGGCGCTAACCACCTGGGAGCCGGGCGCCAGCGAGGTCTTCACCCAGGGCTTTCGGTTCAGGCCCTTCTCCCGCGCCTTCCTTGCCACCAGCCCCGCGCCGATCATCACGTAAGGATTGGACGTGTTGGTGCAGGAGGTGATCGAGGCGATCACGATCGAGCCGTCGTTGATCTGCGCTCGGTCCGCCTCGCCACCGGCGATGTAGCCGCGCTGGTGGTGGCCCTCGTCGCCGGGGATGTCTACGGGCTCGGGCGCGCCGCCCTCGCCTTCCCAGCGGACCTCGGCCCGGGCCGACGCGTCCTTGCCGCCGCGTTCGCCCTTCACGTATTGGCCGAAGGCCGTCGCCGCCTCGGTCAGCGCGATGTAATCCTGCGGCCGCTTCGGCCCCGAGATGGCGGGGACGATGGTGCCCATGTCCAGGCTCAGCGTGTCGGTGTAGATCGGCGCGTAATCCGCGTCACGCCAGAAGCCGTTTTCCTTGGCATAGGCCTCGACCAAGGCGATCCGATCCTTGTCGCGGCCCGTCATCTCTAGGTAGCGCAGCGTCTCGGCGTCGATGGGGAAGAAGCCGCAGGTCGCGCCGTATTCCGGCGCCATGTTGCCGATGGTCGCCCGGTCGGCCAACGGCAGGTTGTCCAGGCCCGCCCCGTAGAATTCCACGAACTTGCCCACGACGCCCTTCTCGCGCAGCATCTCGACGACCTTGAGCACCAAGTCGGTGCCGGTCGTGCCTTCCATCATCTGACCCGTCAGCTCGAAGCCCACCACTTCGGGGATGAGCATAGAGATGGGCTGGCCCAGCATCGCGGCCTCCGCCTCGATCCCGCCCACGCCCCAGCCGAGGACGGCGGCGCCGTTCACCATGGTCGTATGCGAATCGGTGCCCACCAGCGTATCCGGATAGGCCACCGTCTCGCCGTTCTGATCGGCGTCAGTCCAAACCGTCTGCGCCAGATATTCCAGGTTCACCTGGTGGCAGATGCCCGTGCCCGGCGGCACCACGCGGAAATTGTCGAACGCGGTCTGGCCCCATTTGAGGAACTGGTACCGCTCCATGTTGCGCTCGTATTCGCGATCCACATTCATCTGGAACGCACGCGGATTGCCGAATTCGTCGATCATCACCGAGTGGTCGATGACCAGATCCACCGGGTTCAACGGATTGATCTTCTGGGCATCCCCGCCCAGCGCCTTGATCCCGTCGCGCATGGCCGCCAGGTCCACGACCGCAGGGACGCCGGTGAAGTCCTGCATCAGCACCCGGGCCGGGCGATAGGCGATCTCTCGCGGGTTCTTGCCGCCCCGCGCGGCCCATTCTCCGAACGCTTTGATATCATCCAGGCTGACGCTGCGCCCGCCATCCTCGAACCGCAGCATGTTTTCCAGCACGACCTTCAACGCGGCCGGCAATTTCGAGAAATCGCCCAACCCGGCCTCGGTCGCGGCGGCGATAGAATAGTAGCTGACCGACTGGCTGCCGACGCTCAGCGTGCGGCGCGTCTTCGCGGTATCGGTTCCGACTTGGATAGTCATATTCAAGGTCCTCCGGGGGGCGGTCTGGGTCTGTTATCCGTCACATGCCCTAGGGTCCGGCTCGGTTCAAGGAATTTCGGCATACCATTGCATACAAAAACGAGTGAGCACGCCGCGGGCGGCGCTTTCCCGCCTGGAAGCGCCTTCCCATCCGTCGCCCGAGCGGGCATCACGCGCCCATGGACCTGACCGTCACCGACCTCGCCTGCCGCCGCGGCGAAGCCACGATCCTGCGCGGCGTCACCTTCTCGGTGCCCTCGGGCCGGGCCTTGATCCTGCGGGGGCCGAACGGCGCGGGCAAGACGACATTGCTACGCACCCTGGCCGGTCTGTCGCCCCCGGTCGCGGGCACCGTGACGCCCGACCCCGAGGCCATCGCCTACGCCTCCCACGCCGACGGCCTGAAGGCGCAACTCACCGTCCGCGAAAACCTCGCCTTCTGGGCCTCGGCCTTCGGCACGGGGGCCGAGGCCCTGGACCGCGCGTCCCGGGCCTTCGACCTGGCCGGCCTGCTGCACCGCCGCGCCGCGGACCTCCCGGCCGGCCAGCGCCGCCGCGCGGGCCTGGCCCGCATGCTGCTGACGGGCCGCCCGATCGGGCTTCTGGACGAGCCCACGGTCTCGCTCGACCGGGACATGACCCGGACCTTCGCCGGGATCGTGCGCGCGCACCTCCGGGCGGGCGGTAGTGCCGTCCTGGCGACCCATATCGACCTCGACCTGGACGCGCCGACCCTCGACATCGCCCGCTTCGCCGCCGGCCCGTCCGTCCCTGCCGACGACCCCTTCGCCGAGGCCGTCGAGTGACCTCCGCCCCCACCCGCCCCGTCCTGGGGCCCAGCCCCGGACCGCTTCCGGTCGACCGGAGGCCCGCCGCGTGTCGACGCGCGGCCGAACGGGCATCCATGCCCGTTCCGCCCCAGATGCACCAATCGACCCGGATCGGTCCCCAGCAAGCGACCTGCCCATGCTCGCCCTCCTGACCCGCGACCTGCGCCTCGCCATCCGCGCCGGCGGCGGCTTCGGTCTGGGCCTCGCCTTCTTCCTGATCCTGGCCACCTTGGTTCCGCTGGCCATCGGCCCGCAGCCCGACCTGCTGGCCCCCATCGCGCCCGGCATCCTTTGGTTCGGCGCCCTGCTGGCCTGTCTCCTCTCCCTCGACCGCCTCTTCGCCCTCGATGCCGAGGACGGATCGCTCGACCTGCTCGCCACCGCCCCCATCCCGCTGGAGGCCGTCGC
>JBCCCB010000374.1:0-3542 GCA_039033775.1 Pseudomonadota bacterium
CGACGCCTTCACCTGGCAGGCGACGCTCTCCAATGGCCGCCGCGCCGATTGCCTGATCCACATGCCCGACCCGCCGGGCCCCCTTGTCGTCGACGCAAAGTTCCCGTTGGAGCCCTACGAGGCGCTCATCGCCGACCCCAAGGACCCGCGCGCGGTCACGGCCTTCCGCGCCGCCATCCGCACCCATGTCAGGGCCATCGCCGACAAATACATCCTACCGGGCGAGACCGCCGACGGCGCCTGCCTCTTCCTGCCGTCCGAGGCGATCTACGCCGAACTCCACGCCAACCATCCCGACGCCATCCGCGACGCCTTCGCCGCCCGTGTCTGGATCGTCTCGCCGACCACCACAATGGCGACGCTCAACACCCTGCGCGCGATCCTCAAGGACCACCGCATGCGCGAACAGGCCGGCGAAATCCGCCGCGCCCTCGCCCATCTCCACCGCGACGTGGAACTGATCGTCGAACGCGCCGGCAAGTTGGAAACCCATTTCGACCAGGCCCGCCGCGACGTCGAAGGTCTCACCACCGCCGCCGAACGCGCCGGCAAGCGGGCCCAAAAGCTCGACAGCTTCGAATTCGGCCCAGACGAACCGGAACACCCCAAGCTCACCCCCATCATCCGCCACGGCTGACGCCGCCCGGAAACGCTTCATTAAGGTTAACACCCCCCTTCTTCCTGTCTCAAATATCCCGGGGGGGTCGCGCTCGCGCGACGGGGGCAGAGCTCCCTCCGACGCCGCAAGGAATATGTACGAATTGGAATCCTGGCGAAAAATCCATGTACAATCTGGGGTAACCCGCCCCCGCGTGCTACGTCGCGCCCCATGACCGAGATGCCGACCAAATCCGCGATCCTGCAATGGATCTCCGACAACCCCGCGCTCACCTCCAAGCGCGACATCGCCAAGGCGTTCGGCGTCAAGGGTTCGGCCCGGATCGACCTGAAGCGCGTCCTGCGCGAGCTCGAGGACGAAGGCCATCTCACCAAGCGCAAGCGCAGCTACGACGACCCCAATCGCTTGCCCCCGGTCTCGGTTCTCAAGGTCGCGGGCCCCGATGCCGATGGCGATCTGTTCCTGGCACCCGCCGAGTGGAAAGGCGATGCGCCCGAGCCAAAAATCCTTTACGTTCCGAAGGATGGTGACCCCGCCCTTGGCCCGGCCGACCGCCTTCTGGTCCGCTTGACCGAGGTGACAGGCGAAGATCATAGCCATGAAGGCCGCCTGATCCGCCGCATCGGCACCGGCCCGCGCCGGGTCGTCGGCATCTACCGCGCGGGCTCCGAAGGCGGCCGCATCCTGCCCGTCGACAAGGGTTCCGACCGCGAATGGCTGATCGGCCCCCACGACACCGACGGCGCCCGCGACGGCGAATTGGTCGAGGCCGAACAGGTCGGCGGCCGCACCCGCATGGGCCTCCCAAAAGCCCGCATCGTCGACCGCTTAGGCGATCCCGGCGCCGCCAAGGCCGTCAGCCTCATCGCGATCCATCAGCACGGCCTGCGCGACGACTTCCCCGACGAGGCCATCGCCGAGGCCGAAGCCGCGGAACCGGCGGACCTCGGCGACCGCCTCGATCTGCGCAACCTGCCGCTCATCACCATCGACCCCAGCGACGCCCGCGACCACGACGACGCTTGCTACGCCGAACCCGACCAAGCTCCTGATAATGAAGGCGGCTTCATCCTCTGGGTCGCCATCGCCGACGTCGCCCATTACGTCCGCCCCGGCTCTGCCCTGGATCGCGAGGCGCGCGAGCGGGGCAATTCCACCTACTTCCCCGACCGCGTCGTCCCCATGCTGCCCGACGCGCTGTCGGGCGATCTCTGCAGCCTGCACGAAGGCGTCGACCGCGCCTGCATCGCCGCCCGCATCCGCGTCAAGGCGGACGGCACCAAGCTCGACCAACGCTTCCACCGCGCCCTCATGCGCTCCCCCGCCTCGCTCCATTACGAGGAGGTCCAAGCCGCCATCGACGGCGCCCCGACCGACCGCACCGCGCCCTTCCTGGACCCGGTCCTAAAGCCGCTTTACGCGGCCTATTCCGCCCTCAAAGCCGCGCGCGAGCGGCGCCAACCGCTCGATCTCGACCTGCCCGAACGGCGCATAACCCTCTCAGAAGACGGGGAAGTGATCGGCGTCGCCTTCCGCGAGCGTCTGGATGCCCACCGCCTGATCGAGGAGTTCATGATCCTGGCCAACGTCGCCGCCGCCGAGGTGTTGGAGGTCAAGCGGACCCAACTTCTCTACCGCGTCCACGAGGAGCCGCCCGAGGATAAGCTCGATAGCCTCCGCGAGACCGCCAAGGCAAGCGGCTTCACCCTCGCCAAGGGCCAGGTCCTGCGCACCGCGACGCTCAACAAACTGCTCCACGACGCCGCCGACACGCCGCTGTCGGAACTCATCTCCATGTCGACTCTGCGGGCCATGACCCAGGCCTATTACGCGCCCGGCAATCTGGGCCATTTCGGCCTCGCGCTACGATCCTACGCCCACTTCACCTCCCCCATCCGCCGCTATGCCGACCTGATCGTCCACCGCGCGCTTATCACCGCACACGGTTGGGGCGACGATGGGCTAAGTCCTTGGGATCTCGAACACTTGGAGGCCACGGCCAAGCTCATCTCCGAGGCCGAGCGCCGTTCCATGGTGGCCGAACGCGACACCAACGACCGCTATCTAGCCGCCTTCCTGGCCGACAAAGTGGGCGCCGATTTCACCGGTCGCGTCTCGGGCGTGCAAAGCTTCGGCGCCTTCGTCCGACTGGATGAGACCGGCGCCGACGGCATCATCCCCGTCCGCTCCATGGGCGCCGAATACTTCCGCCATGACCGCGACAAGCAGAGCTTGACCGGGTCCGAGACCGGCACCCAGATCGGCCTCGGCAGCCGCGTCACCGTGCGTCTGGCCGAAGCGGTGCCGACAACCGGTGGGCTGGTGCTGGAACTCTTGTCCATCGACGGCGATCCGGTGAAGGTCACACGTGGTCGTCCCAGTCGCAAAGGCAAGCCCGGCAAGCGGAAGTTCAAGAAGGCCCCGTCGAAACGCCGCCGCTGACCCCAAATCAGGACCGATCCCATGCGCCTCCTCGCCCTCCTCCTGATCCTCGCGACGACGCCCAGCCGGGCGGAGGAGTTATCCGCCTGGCTCACCGACTTCCGCCCCCGCGCCGAGGCCGCCGGAATCTACGGCGCCACCCTGGACCGCGCCCTGCCGGGGATCGAGCACCTGCCGGACGTCATCCGCCGCGACCGCAACCAATCCGAATTCTCCAAGACCATCTGGGATTATCTGGACAGCGCCGTCAGCAACCTCCGCGTCCAGAACGGCCGCGCCGCCCTGCAACGTCACGCCGCCGCTTTCGACGCGATCGAAGCGCGCTACGGCGTCGAGAAAGAGATCGTCGCCGCCATCTGGGGCCTGGAATCCAGCTATGGCGCCTTCCGGGGCGACACGTCGACCCTGTCGGCCCTGGCCACCCTGGCCGCCGATAGCCGCCGGGGTCCCTTCTTCGAAACCCAGCTGATCGCGGCGCTGC
>JBCCCB010000375.1:0-3478 GCA_039033775.1 Pseudomonadota bacterium
CGCCCATGGACGACGCCTTCGCCGCCTTCGCCTGGGAAAAGTCGAGCAACGCCATCGCCAAGAATCGCGAAGTCATGGGCGCCACGAACCCGGCCGAGGCGGCGGAAGGCACGATCCGCAAGGAATACGCGCTGTCCATCGGCGAAAACTCGGTCCACGGCTCCGACGGGCCGGACACCGCGAAGGAGGAGATCGCGTACTTCTTCTCGGGCCTCGAATTGGTCGGCTGAGCTCGAGGATGACGGTCCGACCGGGGCATGCGCTCCGAACATGACAAAAGGGCGCCCAGAGAGGCGCCCTTTTTCAATCTGTTACGGCGTGACCTTTACGCGGCGGCCGGCTTCGACACCTTCTCCCAGGCGAAGGGCGCGAAGGCCTCATCCGTCGGCGTCTCGGCGATGTGGTTGACGTAGTTCGACATGACTTTCTGCGCGAGACCCAGGATCACGTCCAGCACGGCGCGATGGCTGTAGCCAGCAGCGAAGAAGGCCTGCAATTGCTCCCGCTTCATCTCACCCCGCTGGCGCACGACCTGCAGCGTGAAGGTCCGCAGCGCTTCCAGCTTCTCCGACGGCAGCGGCGTCTCGTTGCGCAGCGCCTCGGTGATCGCGTCGTCCACCTTCATCATCTTCGCGATCCCGGTATGGGCGGGCACGCAGTAATGGCAGGCATGTTCGACATTGATCGTCTGCCAGACGACGGTCAGTTCATCCTTATCGAACGCCGTGTCTTGGAACAGCTTGTGCAAGACCTGATAGGCCTCAAGGTGCTGCGGGCTCTCGCTCATCACACGGTGCAGGCCGGGCAGGCGGCCGAAGGACTTGATCGAGTTCTCCAGAAGCGGCTTGGACGCGTCGGGGGCGGTGTCGAGGTCGTGCATGGGGAAGTCGGACATGGGTCTCTCCTGGGTTGGATGGGAGGGACTTGCACTTTCTTGAGTAATCGTTCAAGAATAATTCTTGAGTATTCATTCAAGAAACTGTGAGCCGTGCCGAGACCGCCCTCCTACGACAAAGACGCCCTGATTGATCGTGCCCGGGATCTGTTCTGGCGCCAAGGCTATCAGGGCACGTCCATGAAGGATCTGGAGCAGGTGCTCGACCTGCGCCCGGGCAGCATCTATGCGGCGTTCGGATCGAAAGATGGGTTGTTCGCCAGCGCCTTGGACCGCTACGCCGAGACGGGCGCCGCGCGCCTGGCGGAGTTGCGGGATCAGCATGGCCCGCTCGGCGCGCTTAAGGCCCATGCGATGGCCCTGGCCGACGATCCGGCCCCGGCCCGGGCCTGCATGTTGGTCAAGACGCTGCTGGAAGCGCCCGAGGGGCCGGTGCGCGACGCGGCCGCGGCGAACCTGCGCTCGATGGAAACCGTCTTCGCCTCGCTTTTCCGCGAGGCTCAGGCGGCGGGCGAAATCGCCGCGCATCATGACCCCGACCGGCTGGCGCGGCGCCACCAATCCGACATCACCGGCCTGCGCGCCACGTTGGAACGGCCGGATGTCGACGCGACCGCGCTGGCGACCGAGATCGCAGACGGCCTCGACACGCTGCGCTGAGACCTGTTGCCAGGCCCCGCGGGCAGGCGTAACGCCGGGCCATGGCCGACCCGTTGATCCACCACATCCGCCGCACGCTGGCGCTTGGCCTGCCGCTCGTGGGCAGCCAGGTCGCGCAGGTCCTGATCGGCCTGACGGACACGCTGATGCTCGGCCGCTATTCGGTCGAGGCGCTGGCGGCGGCGACGCTGGGCTCCAGCTACTTCTTTTCGATCTTCATCCTGGGATCCGGCTTCGCCTATGCCGTCATGCCCATGGCGGCCTCGGCCGCGACCGAGGGCGACGAGGCGCAGGTGCGCCGGGTCGCGCGGATGGGGCTTTGGCTCTCTCTGCTCTATGCCGTCGCGGTCATGCCGCTGTTTATCTGGTCCGAGCCGATCCTGCTGAACCTCGGCCAGGTGGACAGCGTGGCGCGCGATGCCGAGACATACCTGCAAATCGCCGGCTGGGGGATCATTCCGTACTTGATGATGGCCACGTTGCGCAGCCACCTCAGCGCGCTCGAACGCACCCGGATCGTGCTTTGGGCGACGTTGTTGGCGGTGGCGGTGAACGTGGTCCTGAACTGGCTGCTGATCTTCGGCAATCTAGGCTTCCCGGAGCTGGGCCTGCGCGGGGCGGCCATCGCGTCGGTCGTCGTCCAGACCGTCGCCGGCCTGGTCCTCGCGATCTATGCCGCGCGCGGCCCGGACATGGCGCGGTTCGATCTGTGGAAGAATCCACATCGCCCCGACTGGCCCGCCTTCGGGCAGATCTTCCGCCTGGGCTGGCCCATCGGGCTGACGCATCTGTCCGAATCGGGGCTGTTCGCCGCCTCGGCGGTGATGATGGGGTGGCTAGGCACGGTGCCGCTGGCCGCCCATGGCATCGCCATCCAGATCGCGGCGCTGACCTTCATGGTGCATCTGGGCCTGTCTTCGGCGGCCACGGTGCGCGTCGGCCAGGCTTGGACCAAGCACGATCCGGAGCAGTTGAAGCGCGCGGCCTGGGCCGCGACGATCCTCTCGGGCGTCGCGGTGCTGCTGGCCGTGGCGCTCTATTTCGGGGCGGGGCCGTGGATCATCGGCCAGTTCATCGACGCCGACGACCCGAAGGCGCCCGAGATCCTGGCGCTGGGCGTCATGCTGCTGGCCTATGCGGCCCTATTCCAGACGGTGGATGCAGGGCAGGTGATGGCGCTGGGCTGCCTGCGGGGCCTGCAAGACACGCGGATCCCGATGATCTACGCAATCGTCTGCTATTGGGCGCTGGGCATCCCGGCGAGCTATATGCTGGGCTTCACGCTGGGCCTGGGGGCTGCCGGGATCTGGCTGGGCCTGACGGTCGGGCTGGCCGCCGTCTCGGTGGTCCTGGCGGCCCGGTTCGTCAGGATGATCAAAAGTTTACATGGAGAAGCTCACGCCGCACCCGCAGGAGGATGAGGCGTTCGGGTTCTCGATCGTGAAGCGCGAGCCGACCAGTTCCTCGGTGAAGTCGATCACCGCGTTCGACAGGAACGGCAGCGACACCTCGTCCACCACGACCTTCTGCCCCTCGCCCTCCAACACCAAATCGCCCTCGGCGGGCGCGTCCAACTCGATCTGGTATTGGAAGCCCGAACAGCCGCCGCCCTCGACCGCGACGCGGAGCGCCTTGCCCTGATCGCCCGCGCCGATCTCGGCCAGGCGCTCGAAGGCGCGGGGGGTGACGCGGGGCGGGACGGAGAGTTCCATGATGGCCTCGGGGCTGTGCATTGCCGATGAGCCCGATATATGGGGCCCGATAGCGCCTGCCAAGAGAGCCGCCGTGACCGTTCCCTATGCCTGCGATCCCGCGACAGTCGCGGGCGGCTATACCCCGAGGAGGAAAGCGCCTTTCGCTCCTGTTTTCAACGGGATCGGGACCGCATCATCCATGCCAGCGCGTTCCGGCGGCTGAAGCACA
>JBCCCB010000376.1:0-3468 GCA_039033775.1 Pseudomonadota bacterium
CGTCGCTCGACAAGGTCGCGACGGCGCTGACGCCGCTCTATCGTCGATGGCTTGCCGCGTCCCGCTTCTGCATCCTCTCGCACATCGGGCCGGCGGGCCCCGATGCCAGGCCGCGCGGCGATGACGGCCCCGTGGTCTTGGAACTGGCGCCGGACCGGCTGGCCCTGCCCGATTGGCGCGGCAACAACCGGCTGGACAGCTTGCGCAACATCGTCCGCGACCCGCGCGTGTCGCTGATGTTCATGGTGCCCGGTTCGCCCAATGTGGTTCGCGTGAATGGACGGGCCAAGGTGACGACCGATCCAGATCTGGTTGGCCGGTTCGAGCAGAAGGGCCGGCATCCGACCGTGGTCATCGTCGTCGAGACGCGGGAGATCTATAGCCAATGCGCGCGCGCCCTTCTGCGCGCGAAGCTTTGGGGTGACACGTCGGCCCCCGATCTGCCCAGTGTGGGCGACATCTTGGCCGAGATGACCGATGGCGGGATCGACGGCGCCCGCTACGACGAGGAATGGCCCGACCGGGCGGCCCGGACCATGTGGTAGCGTCAGCGCCGCCGCGTGGTTTGGGATCGGCGCGCGACGCCGCGCGCCCGTCCGACGACCTTTGCGACGCCCACGATGACGCCCTCGATAACGTTCGCCTGGAACCGGAATGCATACATCTCGGATCCTCCGTTCTTGTCTCGTTCCCCCTCCTAACCCGGCGAATCCCACCAATCCGTTAACGGGCCGCGTGCGATTGCGGCTGCTCCGCGCGGGGCCTATATCCCGGCCCATGCCCGACACCCTGCACGCCAACCGCCCCCAACTTCCGCCCGAGATCGGCCGCCGCCGCACCTTCGCGATCATCTCGCACCCGGATGCGGGAAAGACGACGCTGACCGAGAAGTTCCTGCTCTATGGCGGCGCGATCCAGATGGCCGGTCAGGTGCGCGCCAAGGGCGAGGCGCGGCGGACGCGGTCGGACTTCATGAAGATGGAACAGGATCGGGGGATTTCGGTCTCGGCCTCTGCGATGTCCTTCGACTTCCACAAGGGCGAGCGGGAATATCGGTTCAACCTGGTGGACACGCCGGGGCACTCGGATTTTTCCGAGGATACGTACCGCACGCTCACCGCCGTGGACGCCGCCGTGATGGTGATCGACGGCGCCAAGGGAGTCGAGAGCCAGACCCAGAAGCTGTTCGAGGTCTGCCGGTTGCGGGACCTGCCGATCCTAACCTTCTGCAACAAGATGGACCGCGAAAGCCGCGATACGTTCGAGATCATCGACGAGATCCAGGAGAACCTGGCCATCGACGTCACGCCCGCCTCCTGGCCCATCGGGGTCGGGCGGGAGTTTATTGGGTGTTACGATCTGCTGCACGACCGGCTTGAGATCATGGACCGAGCGGACCGGAACAAGGTCGCTGAAAGCGTCCGTATCTCCGGCCTAGATGATCGGAAACTTGATCAACATATTCCGGATGATCTGCTTGTGAAGCTCCGCGAGGAGGTCGAGATGGCGCGCGAGTTGCTGCCCGCTTTCGATCGGGCCGCGTTCCTGGAAGGGTCGCTGACGCCCATCTGGTTCGGGTCGGCCATCAACAGCTTTGGCGTGCAGGAACTGATGACCGGCATCGCCGAATACGGGCCGGAGCCGCAGCCCCAGCGCGCCGAGCCGCGACAGGTCGGCGCCGAGGAGGGGAAGGTCACCGGCTTCGTCTTCAAGGTGCAGGCGAATATGGACCCCAAGCACCGGGACCGTGTGGCCTTCGTGCGGCTTGCGTCGGGGCATTTCGAGCGGGGGATGAAGCTGACCCATGTGCGGTCTAAGAAACCGATGGCGATCTCCAATCCGGTGCTGTTCCTGGCCGCCGACCGGGAACTGGCCGAAGAGGCCTGGGCGGGCGACATCATCGGCATCCCGAACCATGGGCAGTTGCGAATCGGGGATGCGCTGACCGAGGGCGAGGCGTTGCGGTTCACCGGAATCCCGTCTTTCGCGCCCGAGCTGTTGCAAGGCGTCCGCGCGGGCGATCCGATGAAGGCCAAGCACCTGGAAAAAGCGCTGATGCAATTCGCCGAGGAGGGCGCGGCGAAGGTCTTCAAACCGGCCATCGGGTCGGGCTTCATCGTGGGCGTGGTGGGCGCGCTGCAATTCGAGGTGCTGGCGTCGCGAATCGAGTTGGAATACGGGTTGCCGGTGCGGTTCGACGCGTCGCAGTTTCAATCCGCCCGCTGGCTCTCGGGCCCGAAGGACGCCGTCGACGCCGTCATCGCCAAGAACAAGCAGCACATCGCCCACGACAACGATGGCGACCCGGTCTTCCTGACCCGCCTGCAATGGGACATCGACCGGATCGAGCGGGACCATCCGGAGGTGACGTTGAGCGCGACGAAGGAGATGATGGCCGGGTGAAAGCCGTTGTCTTCAGCCTCGCGTTGCTCGCAACCGATGCGGAAGCACAGGGTCGTCCGATGACCTGTGCAGCCGCGATAAAGGCCACCATCGACCAGCTGTCCCCTGAGGAGAGAGACGCGCTTGCCGCGCTGCCGCGATGGCAGCTTTTCGAGCTGCACCATGGCCTGGGTGCTCGCGTGCGAAACAACCTCGGGCTGTGGAACGAGGACAGCGCGGTGCGCGACGACTGCGCCCGCCAGGTGGGAAACCCGCATCCAGATGATATCTCGGCCTGGACCGTCGCGCGGGCCCGCGCGAAACTAAGGAACGCGCGGTGATCCCCCGCACCACCGTTGCCACCGCTCTCGGCCTTCCGCTCGATACCGACGCGCTGCCGCCCGGCGACCTGCCGCTCGACCGGTTCATGACCCGCTATGTGGCCTATCTCGGCACCACCGATCCGGGGACCGAGACGCCGGATGCTTGGACGGGTGCGGTGATGGATCACCTCATCGCAGAGGATCCGGATCTGGCATTGGCTGCGCTGGCGGTCGGCGCGGCGGTCGATGTGGGTGGCGTGCTCGTGGACCCCTTGTTGGAGTTGGCGGAACGACCTGGGATGGAGGCGAGGATCGCCGAGGCGGCCGATAGCGATCCGACCCTGGCGGCTTTGGTTGCGCGGGCCGAGGACCTGGCTGAAGACTGACCGACCCGCGGGCCGTCATGCTCGGGCCTGACCCGAGCATCTCCATTGCCGGAGGTCCTCGGGTCGAGCCCGAGGACGACGGGGTTACTCCGCCAACAACTCCGGCACGTGCAGGCGCACCATCTCGTTGGCATCCGGCGAGGCCAGCAACCGCCCCGCCGAGAACGGCAGGTTGTTGTCGTTGCCCACGATGATGTGCTCATCCCCGTCGCGGATCACGCTCTCGATGGTGACGAAGGGCATGGTGAAGCGGCCTTCGGGGATGTCGCCATCGGTGGGCAGGCGGGCCAGGTCGTCGGGGTCGGCGATGTCCATCAGGTCGATCTGGCGCAGCTTGGCGACGAAGCCGTCGGCGTCGATCTGAGCCGTGTCGATCA
>JBCCCB010000377.1:0-3454 GCA_039033775.1 Pseudomonadota bacterium
ATCAACGGCCTGATGACCCTGGAAGGGGCGTGGGACAAGATCCGCACCGACCCGATCATCCGGATGTTCGTGGCCTCGCTCGCCTTCTATGGCATGTCGACCTTCGAGGGGCCGATGATGTCGATCAAGGCGGTGAACTCGCTGTCCCACTACACCGACTGGACCATCGGGCACGTGCATTCCGGCGCGCTGGGCTGGAACGGCCTGATCACCTTCGGGGCGCTGTATTTCCTGACGCCGAAGCTGTGGGGCAAGAAGGAGATGTATTCCATGCCCGCCATCAACCTGCACTTCTGGTTGGCCACTGTCGGCATCGTTCTCTACGCCTCGTCCATGTGGGTGACCGGCATCATGGAAGGCCTGATGTGGCGTGAAGTGGATGCCAACGGCTTCCTGGTAAACAGCTTCGCCGACACCGTCGACGCCAAGTTTCCGATGTACGTTGTGCGTGGCCTGGGCGGGGTTCTGTTCCTGAGTGGCGCCCTGGTGATGTGCTGGAACATGTGGATGACCATCCGCGATCCGAAGCCCGCCGCAATCGCAACCCCCGCGGAGTAACGAGAGATGACCGACAAGAAAGATCCGCGCGACCCGGCCTACGATCCGGAGGCCGACCCCAAGGTCGCCACCCTGTCCGACGCGCCGGGCGAGTTGCCCAACGAATTGCCGCCCGAGACGGAGACGATCACCTTCCACCAGCGGTTCGAGCGGAATGCGACGTTGCTTCTGGTGGGTTGCCTGGGGGTCGTGGCCATTGGTGGCATCGTCGAGATCGCGCCGCTGTTCTGGTTGGAGAACACCATCGAGGAAGTGGAGGGCATGCGCCCCTACACCCCGTTGGAGCTGGCCGGGCGGGACGTCTATATCCGCGAGGGCTGCTATGTCTGCCACAGCCAGATGATCCGGCCGATGCGCGACGAGGTGGAACGGTACGGTCACTACTCCCTGGCCGCCGAGAGCATGTACGACCACCCGTTCCAATGGGGCTCCAAGCGGACGGGGCCGGATCTGGCCCGCGTCGGCGGGCGCTATTCGGACGAATGGCACGTGGATCACCTGATGGACCCGCAGAGCGTGGTGCCGGAATCGGTGATGCCGAAATATGCCTTCCTGGCCGACGCCGTGCTGGAGACGGACTATATCGGCGAATTGGTCGGGACCCATCGGATCGTCGGCGTGCCCTACACGGACGACATGGTCCAGATGGCGCGGGCCGACATGATGGTCCAGGCCGAGCCCTTCGGCGACACCGACGGCCTGTTCGAACGCTATGGCGAGGTGAATGTCCGCAACTTCGACGGCAACCCCGCGCTGACCGAAATGGACGCGCTGGTGGCCTATCTTCAGATGCTCGGAACGCTGGTGGATTTCTCCACCTTCGAACCCGACGCCAGCCGCTAAGGGAGGGCGACATGGATTTCTATTCCCTGTTCCGCGAATTCGCCGATAGCTGGGCGCTTCTGTTCCTATTCAGCTTCTTCGTCGGCGCGGCGATCTACGTGTTCCGCCCCGGCTCGAAGGCCCTGCATGACGACGCGGCGCAGGTGCCGTTCCGGGAGGTGGACCCGATGGATTGCCCCAATGCCTGCCCGGGTTGTTCCTGTGGGCAGGTCCCGAACTTCTTTGGAAAGGAAGGTGCGCCATGAGCGACAAGCGCATCGACGAGGAAACCGGCACCGAGACCACCGGCCATAGCTGGGACGGCATCGAGGAGCTGAACACCCCCCTGCCGCGCTGGTGGCTGTGGACGTTCTACGCGACGATCGTCTGGGGGATCATCTACACGATCCTGTTCCCGGCCTGGCCGCTGGTATCGTCCGCGACCTCAGGCATCCTGGGCTATTCGACCCGCGGCGAGGTCGCCGAGGAGATCGAGCGGGTGAACGCCGCCAATGCGGGAAACATGGAAGCTTTGGTCAACGCCGAACTGGCCACCCTGCCCGATAACGGCGACCTGCACCGGTTCGCGGTCTCGGCCGGTGAATCGGTGTTCCGCAACAACTGCTCCCAATGCCATGGCGCGGGTGCGGCGGGGGTCCAGGCGGCGGGCTATCCCAACCTGCTGGACGACGATTGGCTGTGGGGCGGCACGCTGGAGGAGATCGCCTGGACGGTCCGCCACGGCATCCGCAACGAGGCCGATCCAGAAGCCCGCTGGTCCGAGATGCCCGCCTTCGGCGAGATCCTGTCCGATGAGGAGATCACGTCGCTGGTGACCCATGTCCGATCGCTGAGCGGGATGGGCGAGGGCGATGCCGATGGGGCGATCCTGTATGAGGACAATTGTTCGTCCTGCCACATGTCCGACGGGACCGGCGACCGCTTCGTGGGGGCGCCGAACCTGACGGATGCGATCTGGCTATATGGCGGCGACATCGACGACGTCACCGAGAGCATCGCCCAGGCGCGGTTCGGCGTGATGCCGCCGTGGCAGGCCCGTTTGGGCGAAGCCCAGGTGCGCGCGGTGGCGAGCTATGTCCATTCGCTGGGCGGCGGCGAGGCGGCCGGCGAGTAGCCCACCTTGATCCAGACCCGTCTTCAAGCGGCGTCCAGCGTCCGAGCTGGGCGCCGATTTTCCGTCCTGGGGGCGGGTTTTTGCCAGCCCGCAGGCAAGGGTCAGATCCAGCTGTCGGACTTGACCTGTGTCAAAGTCGCGCAGCCGATCCTGGGCTAGGTGGGGGGAAGACGGTCGCTTTGGCCGACTGATCCGAATTCCCGCCCCGCTTGCCAAAGCCGGGACGGACGGCCCGGCTTGAGGGAGCCTGGCGATGGTGCCCTCGGTGTTCTCCCACACCGGGGGCATTCCTTTTTTTCTGGGTTGCGCGGCGTCGGCGAGGCTGTTGATCCACGTCAAGGAACGGTCCGGACCGGCATGCGAGGCAGGGTTCAAACGGGCCCCCTCCCCCGTGGAGATTGCAATGACCGAAACGACACCGCTGTTCGCCCCGGACGAACCGATCTTCCCGCGGAAGGTGAAGGGGACGTTCCGGACCCTGAAGTGGATCATCATGGCGCTGACCCTGGGCGTCTACTACTTGGTGCCGTGGATCCGCTGGGACCGGGGGCCGAACCTGCCCGACCAGGCCGTACTGGTCGATCTCGCGGGGCGGCGGTTCTACTTTTTCTGGATCGAGATCTGGCCGCACGAATTCTACTTCGTCGCCGGATTGCTGATCATGGCGGGGCTTGGCCTGTTCCTCTTCACCTCGGCATTGGGCCGGGTCTGGTGCGGCTATGCCTGCCCGCAGACGGTCTGGACCGACCTGTTCCTGACGGTCGAGCGGTGGATCGAGGGCGACCGCAACGCCCGCGTGCGGCTGTGGAAGGCGCCGTGGGACGCGCGGAAGACCCGCCTGCGGCTGACCAAGTGGACGGTCTGGGCCCGGCAATTCGTCCTTTGCTCGGCGGAGCAATCACCACGGAAAGTTTTACTGATTCAGCTAATAACAATACC
>JBCCCB010000378.1:0-3442 GCA_039033775.1 Pseudomonadota bacterium
ATCCCGACGATCATCGGCGTGGGCGGGCAGGATTGGCCGGCGGTGGCGGCGGGGGCGACGCTGTTCCTGGTACCGGTGATGGTGTTCACGATCCTGCTGCGCAAGCACCTGTTGCGCGGGATCACCTTCGGGGCGGTGCGGAAATGAGCGGCTTCCTCAAAGGCCTTGCCCGGTTCCGCCGCGGCCCGTGGGAGATGGTGGCGACCGTGCTGATCGCCGTGGGCGTGCTGATGCTGATGCAGCCCTTCGTGCTGATCCTCTACACCTATTCCTTCATCGTGACGCTGGTGGGCACGGTGATGTTCATCATCGTGTCCCACTTCCCGGAGGGGCCGTGATGCTGCAGCAGGTTTGCCCGATCATGCCGTCCCGCGATTTCGACGCGACGGCGGGGTTCTATACCTCCATCGGCTTCGAGGAGGTCTATCGGCTGGACGCGCAGTACCTGATCGTGAACCGCGACCGGATCGAGCTGCACTTCTTCCACCACTCGACGCACCGGCCCGAGGCCAGCGATCATGGCGCCTATATCCGGCCCGACGATGTGGACGCGATGTCGGCCGAGGTCGCGGCGCTGGGCCTGCCGTCGGATCATGGGTTCCCCCGCTTTGTCCCGGCCGAGAACAAGCCTTGGGGCATTAGGGAGGCGACGGTCTGGGATCCGGACGGGAACCTGCTGCGCATCGGGCAGGAGATCTGAGATGGCGCAGATCCGCATCGAAAATCTGCGCAAGGAGTTCGGCGACTTCACCGCCGTGCAATCGTCGAGCTTCACCATCGAGGATGGGGAGTTCTTCATGCTGCTGGGCCCGTCGGGTTGCGGCAAGACGACGACCCTGCGGATGATGGCGGGGCTGGAGCTGCCGACGTCGGGTGAGATCTATATCGACGGCGAGGAAGTGGCCCAGAAGCGCGCGGCGGAGCGGGACATCGCCTTCGTGTTTCAGATGTTCGCGCTCTATCCGCATATGAATGTGCGGGGGAATATCTCCTATCCGCTGAAATCCCAGGGCATGGCCAAGGCCGACATCCGCGCCAAGGTGGCCGAGGTGGCGGGGATCCTGGGGATCGAGGACATCCTGGACCGGCCTGTGGGCGGGCTGTCGGGCGGCGACCGGCAGCGGGTCGCGTTGGGGCGGGCCATCGTGCGCGATCCGAAGGCGTTCTTCATGGACGAACCGCTGGGCGCGCTGGATGCCGAGTTCCGGGAGCGGATGGCGGAGGAGTTGCGCAACCTGCACGACCGGATGGGCGCGACGACGGTTTATGTGACCCACGACCAGTTGGAGGCCATGCAGATGGGCGACAGGATCGTGGTGATGAACCACGGCGTGGTCGAGCAATTCGGCGTGCCCCAGGACATCTACGATTGGCCGGCGACCAAGTTCGTCGCGGAGTTCATCGGATCGCCACCGATGAACTTCCTGACCTTCGAGGGGGGCGTGGCCGAAGGTGCCGAGGCGGTGACCTTGGACGGCGTCGAGATCGCGGTGCCGGCGCAGCGGGCCGGTAAGACCGGCGCGCTGTCGCTGGGGGTGCGGCCGGAGCATGTGCACCTGGATGACGCGTCTGGCTATCGCGGTGTGATCACGGCAGTTGAGTACCTCGGAACGACCCAAATCCTGACATTAGAGACGCCAAACGGTGTGTTGAAGGCCCGTATCCCCTCGGATCGGCCCGCCGCCGAGGGGGATCGAACGGGCCTGCGCTTCGATGCGCGGACGCTGACGCTGTTCGATGAGGGGACAGGGGTCGCGCTGCGTTCGGCGGCGAACGAGGGGGTGCTCGGCCATGGCTGAGGTCTCGCTGCATGGGGTGACCAAGCAGTTCGGCGACACGGTCGCGCTGGACGATGTCAGCCTGACGGTGCCGAACGGATCCTTCGTCGTGCTGCTGGGGCCCACCGGCGCGGGCAAGACAACGACCTTGCGGATGGTCTCGGGGCTGGAAGAGCCCGATGCGGGCGAGGTGCGGATCGGGGGCCAGTCCATGGCCGGGCTGACGCCGGCCCAGCGGGACGTGGCGATGGTGTTCCAGCAATACTCGCTCTACCCCCATCTGACGGTGCGCGAGAACCTGGCCTTTCCGCTGAAGTCGCCGATCCTGAAGACCCCGCCCGATCAGATCCAGGCACGGGTGCAGGAGGTGGCCGAGACGCTGCAGATCGCCCACAAGTTGGACAACAAGGCGACGCAGCTGTCGGGCGGCGAGATGCAGCGGGTGTCCATCGGGCGCGCCTTGGTGCGGACCCCGAACGTCTATCTTATGGATGAGCCGCTCAGTTCGCTTGACGCGAAGCTGCGCGCCGACCTGCGGATCGAGTTGAAGCGCATCCAGCAGGAGCTGGGGCAGACGCTGATCTACGTGACCCACGATCAGATCGAGGCGATGACCATGGCGACCCATGTGGGCGTGTTGGACCATGGGCGGCTGGTGCAGTTCGGGCCGCCGCGCGAGATCTACGAGGACCCCGTCAGCATCTATGCCGCCGCGCGCTTGGGGCAGCCTCGGATCAACCTGCTGCCCGCCGATCTGTTCGAGGGGGCGCCTGGGGGCGCGGCGACCATAGGGCTGCGGCCAGAGCAAATCGTGCAAGGCGAGGGGCGGGAGGCGACGGTCAAGCGGGTCGAGCATCTGGGCGACCAGACCCGATTGCATCTGGATTTCGCGGGCCACGACATCGTCACGGTGACCGACGCGCATACGCCGCTGCGCGGCGGCGAGGCGCTGCCGATCCGGCCGGAGCGGCCATTTTGGTTCGACGACAATGGTCTGCGCGTCTCCGACACGACCGGGGCACGTATCTGAGGGAGGACAGACATGGCGCAATTCGTGAATGCCAAGGAGGCCATCGTCACCGATGCCATCGACGGGCTGCTGCGGGCCTCGGGCGGGGCGCTGCGGCGGCTGGACGGCTATCCGCATATCCGCGTGGTGACGCGCGGGGATTGGGATCGGTCGAAGGTCGCGTTGGTGTCGGGCGGCGGCTCGGGGCACGAGCCGGCCCATGCCGGGTTCGTGGGCCGGGGCATGCTTACGGCGGCGGTGTGTGGGGACGTGTTCGCGTCGCCGTCGGTGGATGCCGTGTTGGCCGGGATTCTGGCGGTGACCGGCGAGGCCGGGTGCCTGCTGATCGTGAAGAACTACACCGGAGATCGGTTGAATTTCGGGCTGGCGGCCGAGCGGGCGCGGGCCTTCGGGAAGCGGGTCGAGATGGTGATCGTGGATGACGACATCGCGTTGCCCGATCTGCCGTCGCCGCGCGGCGTGGCGGGGACGCTGTTCGTGCATAAGATCGCCGGGCATTTGGCCGAGAATGGCGGGTCGCTGGACGAGGTGAAGGCGGCAGCCGAAAAGGTGATCGCGGGGACCAAGTCGCTGGGGATGTCGCTGGACACCTGCTGGGTGCCGGGGTCGCCCAAGGAAGACCGGATCCCGCTGG